>CAZUXL010000157.1:1016-5918 GCA_964624355.1 uncultured Spirochaetales bacterium | reverse complement strand
GGCGAAGAAAACAGAAGTCCCAGCCATAGGAAAACTGGCTCTCAGAGCCCACTAAAAGGTTCACATGACCTGGATAAAATTGGCTAGTTACGAAGGTTTCAATTCCGTCAGCGCAGACATTTTCCCTCAGTTTGTGGTCTTTAATCTGTTGATGATGGTAGAGTTGGGACCATTTGGAGAGTCGGGATAATTTGTGACCCACGGTGGACGGAGGGACCTGAATATGCCGGGCATAAGCCCTATCACTGATGCAATTCTTCACTACTGAGCAGATATCTTGCCAGTTTATCCGTTTTTTCGCACAGAAGTCCAGATCGAAGGTCTGTCGAGAGAAAGTTCTACAACAGAGTCTGCATTTGAATCTCTGGACGATACCATGGGCTTTAGTGCTATGGGTTCCGCACTTGAAGAACCAAGTATTTTCTCCTGGCGCATGAAATTGCGCACAATCTCTATAGGCGCAGTGAGGGGGTAAAAAGAAATTATCAATTGTATCCATACCCTAACGGAAGGAAATTATGAGATTCCTGCTTCATAATTTTTTGACAAAGTTGAAAACTCAAGGATTCCAGACACTGCCCTTTTTTTCCCTTATTCCATTCCCTAGAGTTTCCTGACCAGGGGCCTGCCCTACTTCTACTTCCCCGAGGTATTCGTATTCGTTGCAAGCAGTCCTTCGGCCTCTCTTAATATGTTCACTAGAGTGGGATCTATAGCTCTGCGAGTTGTGCCGAGCAGGCGTATTACCAGGCAGGGACCAACCCTATAAAAGCTGGTTTCTAGCTCTCGTTCCCGGGGAGCGGGGGTCTCTTTCCGGGGTTCCAGGGGCCAGAAACGCCGCTTTTCCTCCCCGGTTTGTGGGAGTTTCAGAAGGTCCTCCACCTGGGGGCCAAAGTCCCCGACCAAATAGACAGTGGCCATATGGTTCATACCACCAAGACTGGCCGCGTTTCCATGGTCATGGCGATGGGGTTCAAATATAAAATTTTCCACCAGTACATCCTCATCCCCCAGCGTGAGGGTGAGTTCATTGTGATAATGAGTAAATTCATAAGCCTCCCCGCTTTCACTCCGGCCCGATTGAACCCAATCCAATAGAACCAGTCGAGCACCGGCTTGGAGCTTCCAATGTTGTTTCTGATGATACCGTCCCTGGTGGTGGAGGACCGTGGGCTCCAAGGTAACAATCATTTCTGCTCCCTCTTCCAAGGTGGCATCTATGGTAAAAATCGTATCGGCTCCCGTGTCGTTTTTGAGTACGTGGGTGTTGGCCTGGCTATGTATGAGAGCCTTGCTGCCAGGGCCTGCCCGGAGTTCCAGAGTAATTCTATCCCCCTGGACCATCCCGCCCCCATAGGTAGAAAGGATAAAATGTGCCGGGGAATCCCCCTTTGATCGTCCCACCTCAAAAATTCGCAAGGGACTGTGAAAAACCAAAGTCGAAGCTCCATGGCCGTAGCGCCCCTTTTCGAGAACCAGGGTGTTTGTAACCACCCCTACCATCCCAGCACCATGGCAAAACCTGAGAGGGCTAAGGTAGCTCCGGCAAGGCTATGCCCATGATTCTGAAATATCCGAGGGACAAATTTGAGCCCATGTAGGCTCCCCAAGACCAGAACTAACATGGTCGCAATGGTTCCAGCCATGAAAACTAAGGACACTAAAAACGCCGCGCCCAGTCCATAAGCCGAGGAGGGCACCATCAGGAGGGGAATGAGGGGTTCCACAGGCCCAAAGGCAAAGATAAGAAATACCACCACACTAATAATCGTGTTGGACTTTTCAGGGTCAACTCTGCTTTGAATAAATCTGGCGAGACGCCGAGTAAAGGCTTTTCCCCCATGGGTGTGTCCCTTGGCTTGGTTTCCATGATAATGCCCGCCGTGGATGATACCCCAAATGGTATATCCAAGACCAAAGCACAACAGGGACCAAGCGGCGAACCCACCACGAAATTCCGTAAGCCACTCCAAAACTTTAGTTTCCATGGCCAGGGAAAGAAAAACCATCCCCAGGGCAATGGTACCCAGGACGTGGATCACTCCAGCTACCATGGTAATAAGGACAGTGCGCTTTAAGGTCCATTGCCGGCTTTTCCCCAGGGCGATAAAGGGTAAATAATGATCCGGTCCCGTCGCCGTGTGCACTATGGAAGAGATGAAAGCACTCCACATCAGAACGTCTAAAGACATCATCTATCTCCTTAAACCCCGTAAAAGGGCCCAGGGCAGACGGCGGACCGGGCTTTTAAGACATGAAGGATTATGTCATCCACCCCCACATCATTCGTCGCCTGGGCAAAGATCGTAGGACCGTTTTCCCTCATTTTTTTAGCATCCCGGTCCATAATCCCCAGGTCTGCCCCCACGTAGGCTGCAATGTCCGTCTTATTTATAACCAACAGGTCTGACTGGGTAATCCCAGGCCCCCCTTTCCGGGGAACCTTGTCGCCCCCAGCCACATCGATGACATAAATGGTGTAATCCGCCAGCTCCCTACTGTAATCCGCCGCGAGATTATCCCCTCCGCTTTCCACGATCATGAGGTCCACCCGGTTCTTCATTTCTGCCATGAGTTCTTCCAGGGCATGGATATTCATGGAAATATCTTCCCGGATCGCCGCGTGGGGACAACCGCCGGTTTCCACTGCCCGGATGCGCCGAGGTTCCAAGCACTGATTCCGCAGGAGAAACTCCGCATCCTCCCGGGTAAAAATATCGTTGGTCACCACCGCCAAACTTAGGGTGTCCCGAAGTTTTTCGCACAGGGCTTTTACCAAGGCCGTTTTTCCGCTTCCCACGGGTCCGCCGATACCCAGGGTAAAAGCCCGCTCCTGAAAGTTTCGCTGGGACCAAATGGGGTCCCGCTTTGTAAAACTTCCGGGACTTTCCAGGATCTCGTGTTTGTGGCCAGGCTCTGGTTCCAGGAAATGCTTTAATAAGTCCTGAATGAAGGGTCTATCATTTCCCTTTTTTTGTTCTTTTTGATTCACAAGCTGCTCCTGTTTAATTCTGAAATAATTTACTATAAAGCTGACCATGGGAGGTCACAGCCATATCGTTTAAGGCGGTCATCCGGTAAGCCTGGGACCAAGGGGGACTTCGAAATGGGGACCATGTCGCAGCGGTGAAGATTTGACCCTGAATATGGATAGCCGCTCCGGGACCCAGGATACCGAGCCTGATGGCGGCGCTGGTCTGGTCCCGAATAATCAGGTAAGTCCAAAGTTCCGCGGCCATGGGTTCACTCCACTCCAGAGATGCCAAGGTTCTCCCCAAAACCAGAACCAAATGGGTCGTTTCATCCAGTCCCAGGCCTTCCCTCTGACCCAGGAGCGTGGGCAGCATCCTCAGAAGTGCCCGGCCTTGGGCGATGGAGGCTTTTCGGAGGCCTGGTACTTGGAGCATGAGATCGTATCGTTTTGAAGCCGCCTGGACTTCGGCTTCTGACTTGGCCATAGCCAGCAGAAAGGGAATATCAAAACTTTGGGCCTGGTGAACTATCTGCAGCAGGTAATCATAAAATCCCTCCAGATCTTCTATCCAACCCTGCTTCACCAACCATTCCAACCCATTGGAAAAGGCGAATCCCCCCAAGGGAAAGGCTGAATCGGCAAACTGCATCATGGAAAAATGATGGTTCATAAGCGCTGCTAAAAAAGCTGATAGAGCTGGGCCAAGGGGAGAATTTGCGCCGGTTCACAGGTGAGCACTATTCCATCGGCCATCACCTTATAAGTGGCGGGATCAATCTCCATGACTGGAAGGGCATCGTTGAGGATCATGTCCTTTTTCCCCAGGTTTCTGGTGTTTTTAACCCCCAGGGCTTTCTTATTCAGTCCCATTTTCCCCACCCGTTCCACGGATGCCTGACTCACAAAAACCACCGAATTGCTCTTCATGGCAGTTCCGAAAGCCCCAAACATCTTCTGATTATAGTAAGGCTGGGGGGTGGGAATGGAGGCGTTGGCATCCCCCATCTGGGCTTGCACGATGATGCCCCCCTTGATGATCATCTCAGGTTTACTTCCGAAAAAATCCGGACGCCAGAGGACCAGGTCCGCAAGTTTCCCCGGTTCCACCGAACCCACCTCATGGCTGAAACCATGGGCTATGGCGGGGTTGATGGTATATTTTGCCACGTACCGCCTCACCCTGAAGTTATCAGTCCCCATCCCCAATTCTTGGTCTTGGGGTAATGGCCCCCTCTGTTCTTTCATTTTGTGGGCCGTTTGCCAGGTCCTGCAAATCACCTCACCGATCCGTCCCATGGCCTGGGAATCCGAGGCAATAATAGACAGGGCTCCCATATCATGGAGGATGTCCTCCGCCGCAATGGTTTCCTTCCTTATCCGGCTTTCAGCGAAGGAAACGTCCTCGGGAATATTTTTATCCAAGTGATGGCAGACCATGAGCATATCCAAATGTTCATCGATGGTATTGATGGTATAAGGCCGGGTCGGATTGGTGGAGGAGGGAATCACATGGGGTTCTCCGCAGAGCTTCATGATATCAGGGGCGTGGCCGCCCCCGGCGCCCTCGGTGTGGTAGGTGTGGATGGTCCGGCCCTTAAAGGCCGCCAGGGTATTTTCCACAAACCCCGACTCGTTCAAGGTGTCGGTGTGAATGCAAACCTGGACATCGTACTCTTCGGCGACGCTCAGGCAGGTATCGATAGCCGCAGGGGTCGTCCCCCAGTCTTCATGGAGTTTCAAGCCCACCGCCCCCGCCTGGATTTGTTCCACGAGGCCTTGGGGTTTTGAGGAATTCCCCTTTCCTAAAAAGCCAAAGTTCAAGGGATACACGTCGGTACTGCGAAGCATCATCTCGATATGGGTCGCCCCGGGGGTGCAGGTGGTGGCGTTGGTCCCTGTGGCGGGGCCTGTCCCCCCTCCCCACATGG
>CAZUXL010000157.1:0-1006 GCA_964624355.1 uncultured Spirochaetales bacterium | reverse complement strand
CTGCTGGGGGCAGATGAAATGAATATGGCTGTCGATGGCCCCGGCGGTGAGAATCAGCTTTTCACCGGCGATCACCTCCGTATTAACTCCAAAGACCATCCCAGGTGTGACCCCCTCCATGATATCAGGATTACCAGCCTTGCCGATGCCCACGATCCGGCCGTGCTTGATCCCCACATCGGCTTTCACGATTCCGTCGTGGTTGATGATAAGGGCATTGGTGATGAGCAGGTCCAGGGATTCCCCATCCAATGCCCCCGCACTCTGGCCCATCCCATCCCTCAGAACCTTACCCCCGCCGAATTTGCACTCGTCGCCGTAGGTGGTGTAGTCCTTTTCCACGTGAACCACCAGGTTGGTATCCCCCAACCGGATCTTGTCCCCCAAGGTGGGACCAAACATGGCGCTGTAGGATTTTCGACTGATGCTGTGGGCCATTACCGGGCCTCCCTATGGGAAAAATGCCGATCCCTACTGCGTTTGAGGGCTGCTTGCAGGCTCCCGTTATCCACCTTGCCATCGGTGAGATTATTTCCCCCGTAGACCAATCCCTTGCCGGCGATGTCCACCAAGGTAACTTTTTTCCCCTCCCCGGGTTCGAACCGCACTGCCGTACCCGCAGGAATATCCAGTCTTCGCCCAAAGGCCAGACTCCGGTCATACAGGAGGGCGGGGTTTGTTTCAAAAAAAGGATAATGGGAACCCACCTGGACGGGACGGTCCCCGTGGTTCACCACAGTTATTTCCACCGTGGGCCTTCCCTGGTTGAGGATGATGGGTTCCTTCCCAGGAATCGTCTGTCCAGGATCCAGGAGCTCCTCTTCATGGTAAATAGGCATCAATGTTTTTTCCGGTGCGATAAGCCCCCGAGTACGAACCAAACCCGATCCGTATAGGGCCAGGTCACTGTCCCCGGAATCGGTGCAAACAGGATGATGAATGGTCACCAATTTTGTTCCATCGGGAAAGGTACCTTCCACCTGAACTTCGTCGATCATGGTGGCCA
>CAZUXL010000156.1:0-6141 GCA_964624355.1 uncultured Spirochaetales bacterium | reverse complement strand
CCGCTAAGCTTGTGCTTTCCCAATTCACTCAAAAGACTGGGGTAATTTTTTACACCGGACATGATGTAAATTGTAATATTTTGCTTTCGAGCAGAAAAACCGGTGGCCATCCACTGGCCTTGCTGGGCACTCCGTTCAGATTTGTAATGATAAGTTCCGAAACCCACGACCCCATTTCCCCAAACCTGGGGTTTTTTTTGGGTCACCGTTTCAAAGAATTTTAATAGTTCAAGACAGTCTTCCCGTCTTGTGGGATCTTCTATTTCATTGATGAACTCCAAGGGATCTTTGTCTAAGGGTTTAGTTTTTATTTCACCCATGGGGACTCCTTTTTACCACCACCACACCTTTTTCAGGAGCGACTCCAAAGGTGGCAGTGATATTGTAATTGAACTGGAGAGCGTCGGATTGGATACCATCGGAGAAGATGATTCCCCGTTCTCCCATTTTAGATTCGATGCTCAGACCCTGGGTGCCGGTGATTTTTCCAAAGACCAGGGACGTCCCTGTGTTCACGCTGGGGAAGGGCTCCCTCACGGCGAAGTGAAGGCTTTCATCCGCCCAGGAGCCTTCTCCCTTGGCGGCGATTTTCAGATCCTTGGCACCCAGGCCCATCACTAAACCTTGGGCGCCGGTGATCACGCTTTTCAGCCAACCGGAGCGGCCCAGGGGGGTGGAAATGATGACTCCGCTGGAGGACTGCTGCTCCTGTTGTTTTCCTTTATGGATAATGTACCGGGCGCTCCCGTGGTCCGAAACCCCCAGAAAAAAGTCGTTCACCGCCAGCAGCTGTTGACGATCCGAGAGTTTAACCAGTGCCCTGGTAATTTCTTTTACCTGGGCCTTACCTTCCAAGGTGGATTCCACCATGGCCTGGGCTTCCTGGGGAGAAAATTGCGCCAGGGACCCATCCCACCGTCCCGGATCGGAATTAAACCCCAGAATGGGCTGCCTTTTTAAGTATTTCAACGTATTTACCACCAGTCCGTCTTGCCCCACCGTCAGGACGATGTCGTCGGGACCGAAGAGGTAGTTGGTGGTCTGTTTCCAGTCGATCAGGTGAACCCGGCAGTTCATTCCAGCACCCTGGCAGACCGTGTCCAGGGACCGCCGGTAGGTGTCGTCCTCCGTCTCGTAGTCGGCGAAGTTTCCCCCCAGGTGTTCAATATAGAACTTGGCCTGGGATTTGGTATTGAACCGCACTATGAGCTGCGCCAGCCGGGTGGGCCGTTGGATGATGACTGCTTTCCGGGAGAGATCCACGCCTAGGATTTCCTATTCAGCAGTGAATTGAGAAGGTCCGGGGAAACATTCAATTCTCCAATTTTCCCCGCATTCTTCGCCAAGCCTTCGAAGGCCGAAGCGATGAGCTGTTCCGGCTTCATTCCGGTCTGGGACAGGGTGCGCAGAACTTCCGGATCCATTCCTTCAAACACCTTCAGGAGAACCTGGAGGGAGTACGCCCGGGCGTCGGATTCCAAGCGAAGATTTTCCGCGTTG
Source organism: uncultured Spirochaetales bacterium (assembly GCA_964624355.1). Taxonomy (GTDB): domain Bacteria; phylum Spirochaetota; class Spirochaetia; order JABEVK01; family JABEVK01; genus CAZUXL01. The sequence continues at coordinate 4,641 of CAZUXL010000156.1, read as the reverse complement.
AGCTCCACGAACATTTTCTTTTCTTTTTCCTGTTGAATGCGGAAGGCGGATTCTTCAGCGATTAAAACCCTCTCTTTTTCCTTCACGGACCGTTCGGCTTCCACTTGGGTTTCCCGGATTTGGCGCTTTTTCGTCTCGATGGCGATCTCGGTGTTCAGCTCGTTTTCCTTGATGGTCCTTTCTTGTTCCACGGAAGCGTTCCGCCGGACGTAGATGGCATCGTCGGCCTCTTTCAGGATCACTTCCCGGGTTCCTGCTTCCAAAGCCCGGCTGGTATCCGCACTGGGGACGATGGACAAGATGCTGATATTGGTTACAGAAAGTCCGAGACTGGCCAAGTAGGAATCTGTGGCCATGGCCACGGTCATGGCGGTCTGGAGCAGATCACTAGCCTTGATCACCGCTTTCAAAGTGATCTTCTCCACCTCTCTTTTGGTGATGGTTTTCAGAATGTTTACAATTCTTTGGCTGAGCTGGCTGGGTTCTTCCGAGAGGTAGTGGAGAGTGAGGCTGTCAATACTGAAATTGATATGCTGTTTGATTTTCTCCGGGGCGGCGATGTGGTAGATCAGTTCCCCTTGAATGGTCACGGTTTGAAAATCCGTGGTCATTTCTTCAAAAAGGAAGGGTACAGGATTACTCCCTGCGGGAACCTGGATAAAGGAGGTAGAAGGGGCATAGTACCAGAAGGAGAGGGCTTGTCCCTCCTTTACAACTTTACCTTTTTTAATCACAAACACATGGGAGCCGGGCTCGAACTTCACAAAACGGAATCCAAACATAGGAACCTCCAACAATGGGATACCCCTAGAATAGTTCTTAAAGACTTCTGGTGCAAATTCTTCGGAATTTATCCAGCGATCTGGTAAGAATAAGATTTTTTTCACGCCAGGGCGCAAGGGCGCCAAGGGGGGGGATGGAAATTTTGGGCTTCTCAGGGTCTGGTAGCAATTCTAAGCCGCCTTTTACTTGGTCGTCAGTCGATACCCGATAAAAAGTAACATATTTCATATATATTCCCTAATCTATAGACACATGCAGAACGTCCGTTGTACATATGTCAATTTCGCTATGGGCGTCTTTATGCATGACCAAAAGTCTAAAAACCATCGAATAAGTGACTCAAAACTTGGCTACAAGTTATTTCATTGCAACCTCGAGCTCTACATGATATCGTTGACCTCTCTTAATAAGGATCATTGAATGAACAAAATCGCCTATAAAATCGTTTTATCCTTTCTTGTTACGGTTACTTTTTTAGTTTCCTGTGCACAGCCTAACACCCCTCCGGTCGTTTATACGGTAACGTTTGATAGCCAGGAGGCCTCGACTGCGGCTAATCCAGCTACAATAACCCTAACGGCTCCTGTATTGACCACCGGCACGTTTCCTACGGATCCTATAAAAACGGGGTATACCTTTGGTGGTTGGTGGACGAAGGCCCTAGGCCAAGGAACCCAATTCACGACTGTGACGACTGTTTCAAAAAATATCACCCTTTATGCCAAGTGGACGGTGATTACCTTGGATGTGATTTTCGATTCCCAAGGGGGAAGCGCAGTTGTAGGAATAAATCCTACCTTCGGGTCCCTGATTACTAAACCTTCCGATCCAACCAGAACCGGATATACCTTTGGGGGGTGGTACAAAGAAGCTCCTTGCTTGACTGCCTGGAACTTTGCCAGTGACACCTTATTGGCGGCCACAACCTTGTATGCCAAGTGGATTGTAAACAACTATGCCGTGACTTTTGATTCCCAGGGGGGAAGTGCAGTTGATGGAATAAATCCTGCCTTCGGGTCCTTGATCACCAAACCCACAGATCCCACCAAAACCGGATATTTCTTTGGGGGATGGTACAAGGAAGCTCCTTGTCTGACAGCTTGGAACTTTACCAGTGATACTCTGTTGAACACTACTACTTTGTATGCCAAGTGGACCGTAAAAACCTATGAGGTTACTTTTGATACCCAGGTTGGCGTCATTGTTAAAGGGGTAAATCTAGCCTTTGGATCCCTGATAACGAAACCCGCCGATCCCACCAAAACCGGTTTTACCTTTGAGGGATGGTATAAGGAAGCCACTTGTCTGACAGCCTGGAACTTTACCACTGATACGGTGTTGACTAGGACTATCTTGTATGCCAGATGGACATTGAAGAAATATGTCGTGACCTATGATTCTCAAGGAGCTGAGGTAGAAGCCAATCCAACGAGTTCAATCGTAACTTTTCCGTCGGTGAACCTGACTACATTTACCACACCACCTACAAAAAATGGATGGGCACTTGAAGGGTGGTGGACTGAGCCTAATGGAGAAGGTACTAAGTTTACCACTTCTACAACTGTTTCAACAGACTTAACTCTCTACGCCCATTGGGTGATATCGACTCCTGGATTATCTTTTTCCAAAGTTAGTTCTGGATATTCAGTGACAAAAGGAACTGCCAACACAAATGGAGCAGTAATCATTCCAGATTACTGGAATGGAGAGAATGTTTCTGCTATTGGTTGGGATGCTTTTAAAAATTGTACAGGGCTAACAAACCTCACCATCCCTTCCGGGGTGACTTCTATTGGAAATGATGCGTTCCTTGGTTGCACTGGGCTAAGCAGTATCACTATCCCAGCTGGGGTGACTTCTATCAATTCTTATGTGTTCAAAGGTTGTAGCGGACTGACAAACCTCACGATCCCTGCCGGGGTGACTTCTATCGGGGATTATGCGTTCCATGGTTGCAGCGGACTGACAAGCCTCACGATCCCTGCCGGGGTGACTTCTATCCAGGGTTATGCGTTCTATGGTTGTAGCGGACTGACAAGTCTCACGATCCCAGCCGGGGTGACTTATATTGGCAGTTTTGCGTTCTATAATTGCACTGGTCTAACCGGCCTCACCATCCCTTCAGGAGTGACTTCTATTAGCCAGTATGCGTTCTATAATTGCAGCGGGCTAACCAACCTCACGATGCCTAATGAGGTGACAGCCATAGGGGACGCTGCCTTCTTTGGTTGCAGCGGGCTAACCAGTCTCACCCTCCCTGCTGGAGTGACTTCTATCGGTGAAGGGGCGTTCTCTGGTTGCAGCGGGCTAACTAGTCTCACTATCCCTGTTGGGGTGACTTCTATCAGTGCTGGTACTTTCAATAGTTGCATTGGGTTAACTAGCCTCTCGATCCCTTCAGGAGTGATTTCCATCGGGAATTTTGCATTCAAAAATTGTACCGGGCTAACCAGTCTCACCCTCCCTGCTGGGGTGACTTCTATCGGTGAAGAGACTTTCTATAATTGCAGTGGAATAACCAACTTAACGCTCCCTCCTGGAGTGACTTCTATTGGGAATATTGCATTCTATAAATGCACTGGGCTAACCAGTCTCTCGATTCCTTCAGGCGTAACTTCTATCGGGAATTTTTCATTCCAGGAGTGCGCCAATCTAACTAACCTCACGATCCCTGCTGGGGTTGTATATATTGGAATGGAAGCATTTATTTATTGTTCCGGCCTAACATTTGTTTTAGTTAACCCAACTACTCCTCCAACTAATGGGTCAGGCATGTTTAGGAACACCTCAACATCAATCAAAGTCCCAGCCGGCAGCGTGGATGCCTATAAAACAGATCCAGGTTGGAGTGAGCATGCCTCCAGGATTGTTTCACAGTAGTCGTGATTTAGTTTAGGTAAGGCCTCCCACTCATGGGGGGCTTTTTTTTATCGTCCTCTAGGGCCGTCAAAAAAGAATTTCCCCCGAAGCTACTTTCTTTCCTTCCCCGATAATCTTATACTATCAGGAAAGAGATAAAAGACATGGAAAACGCTCTGAATAAAACTAACATAACCGACCCCGGCGTTTTGTCCATGGCCCGCCGGATTGCTTTTCAGGCACCCAGCCTCTCCGACCTTACCCCCGCCCAACGTCAAGAGATAGCCAAGGCCAAAGCCCCCAACGCTGGGACTATTTACGAAGATTTATCCACCCGATTTCCCGGGCGTACAGGGATTAAAAAAGCCTAATTTCCGGGTTGCTTTCTAGTTTTGAGAATGAGTATCTTTCCAGATACTCTTTTGTTCCTCGGGGGGAGCTTTTTTTTGTACAAGGGGAGCGTTCATTCTTACAAGGTAGCTGTTGGTTGCTTAGATGGGGGTAATTCCTCAAATGTAAGTAGTAAAGTGTCCAGGAATAGTGGCCTAATTATCATGTACGGACTTCGGTCAAACCGTAAATATACCCTGTAGCTGTTTCCTCTTACTCCAACTTTTAACAGTAGGGGTCAAAACTCTAAATAGCTGTTCAACCATCCTACCACCTACCCCATAACAAAGAAACGGAATCTTTCGTAGGCACCCTTCCATCCTACTTCCCCCCTGTGTCAAATCCCGCACACCCGCAAAAATTTCCGCTTAAATGAAAAAAGTGCCCCTATTATTCAACAAATTTCCGATCACTTTATTGACAACTCGAGAATCCATGCTTGAAAATGGGAGAATCTAACACACAAGGAGTAGTTAAGATGTCTCAACCAAATGCGATCTCTGTGGTCATTCCAGAATCGGATCTCACCGAAATTAGGGCGGCGATTGCCACCCTTACCGCCAAGTTGATGCCTCATTTGAAATCTCTGTCTGTTCAGGATCGGAGTGA
>CAZUXL010000155.1:0-6145 GCA_964624355.1 uncultured Spirochaetales bacterium | reverse complement strand
GACCATGACGGATTTGGGATTGATGATGGCGGGGGTCCATCCTTGATTCGCTGGGAACCCCGGGAAAATCCCACAGCCCCCACTTCAACTCTGGTGACCGCCGGATCCCTGGGAGCCGGACTTGTGGCCGTAGGGATTCTTTTTGCCTTCAGTGGGGTGAATCCTTTTTTTGCCTATTACAAAATTTTTTCCGGGAGTTTCGGGAGTTTCTACGGTCTGGGGGAAACTCTAACTAAAGCCACCCCCCTGTTACTAACAGCCGTAGGTCTGAGTATTCCCTATAGGGGAAAATTTTGGAATATCGGGGCTGAAAGTCAAATCCTCATGGGGGCTTTGGCGGCGGTAACCATGGGATTATTTGTATTCCCCGGTTTACCTGCACCGGTATTTATTCTAGCCTTGTTTCTCACAGGGGCCATAGCCGGCGGTCTTTGGGGGATTATTCCCGCGCTTTTAAAGATCAAACTTGGGGTCAATGAAGTCATTTCCACCCTGATGCTCAACTATATCGCCGTAAAAATTGTGGAATTTTTGGTGAATAATGGGCCCCTGACCGGTAAATCAAAACGGGGATACCCCTATACCGACGATCTTCTCCCTGCTTCTTTCCTCCCGGTCATTCCCGGTACCCGAATTCATTGGATTACCCTGGCCCTGGGGATTGCGGCAGCCATTGGAGTCTTTTTTCTTTTAAAACATTCCAAGCTGGGTTATGAAATTCGGGTGAGCGGAGAAAACCGGGAAGCTGCCCGGTACGCCGGCATTAATTTTCTCAAGGTATCGGTGATTTCCATGGCCATAAGCGGTGCTTTGGCGGGATTGGCTGGGGTGGGCGAGCTTGCGGGGCTTCATCATCATCTGGGGGATCCGGGTAGCCTTTCCTCCGGTTATGGATTTACCGCCATTATCGTGGTTTGGCTGGCACGGCTGAATCCCCTGGGCATTCTTCTTTCATCCTTTCTCATGGCCGGGATATTAGTGGGAGGAGACGCCATACAAATCTCCCTAAAACTTCCCGCCGTCACGGTACAAGTGGTCAACGGAATCTTTCTGCTTTTTCTTATAGCGGGGGAATTTTTTATGCAGAATAGACCTCAAGGCAGAGGAGAAAAATAATGGAGCTTTTAATCATTTCCTTTTTCCAACGGGCCATGATCAATGCCGTTCCTCTGCTTTTTGCTTCCACTGGGGAGATCGTCACAGAGCGCTCGGGAATTCTCAATCTGGGGGTAGAAGGCATGATGGCCTTGGGGGCTTTTATCGCTTTTGCCGTGAGTTTTTCCACCGGGTCTCTTTTGGTGGGAATCTTGGCCGCCATGGGGTCTTCCGGGCTTTTGGCCTTGGTTCATGGGGTCGCTACCATTGGCTTCAAGGCTAACCAAACCGTTTCCGGTCTTGCGATTACCATGGTGGGTGTGGGGTTGGCGGGATTTTGGGGTAAATCGTTTGTGGGTCTGAAACTTCCCTTTCCCGATAGGGTTCCTACCCTGGGATTTTTAACTCCAATTCCCTTTATAGGACCTGTTTTGGGTTCCCTGGACTTGTTTTTCTGGGGTTCTTTGGTTCTCGCTGCCGCCACTTGGTTTTTTCTCCATCGTACCACCCCAGGGTTATGGATACGCACTGTGGGGGAAAACCCCAGAGCAGCGGAAGCCCAAGGGCTTCCTGTGGAAACCCTACGTTACGGCGCCGTGGTATTTGGGGGAATGGCTGCGGGATTGGCGGGAGCGTATCTTTCCCTATCCATGGGAAGTTCATGGATTGAAAATACCACCGGCGGACGGGGATGGGTGGCGGTAGCCCTGACGATTCTGGCTCTGTGGAATCCCCTGAGGGCCATATGGGCCGCAGGACTGTTCGGCCTTCTGTTTGTGTTACAATTCACCCTACAGCCCTTCGGGATCTCTTCCAGTCTCTTGGAAATGCTTCCTTATCTGGCCACCTTAACGGTGTTGGTCATCGATGGGCTGCGCCGGGATCACAGACATCTAGGAGCTCCGGCGTCTTTAGGGGAACCTTACAGTAGGGAAGAAAGGTAAGATCCGTTTTTCACAATTCTCACGAATACTGACTTTCTTCCTTCCAGGCATTGTCATGGGCCTCAATATCCAAAGCATCCCAAGGATAGACCACCCATTGATCAGGAATATCCAATCCAGCCCATATCTTTGTGATTTCTTTGGGGAAGTTGGCTTTTTTTGGCTTAATCTTATTATGAAGCACCGCCACGGCAATCTCCGCAGGGTTATGGGTGAGCAGTTCCTTTAGGCAATAGGCTAAAGTGGCTCGGGTATCGTCTATTTCATCGATAAGAAGTACTTTTTTACCCGTGAGTTTACGCTCCACCTGGTCAATCCATTGGATTTTTTGAGGTTGTTCTGTGGGTTTGTCATTTTCATCATAATAGGCCAAACCCACGGTGAGGATGGGTTTTTTTAGGAAGGTCTTGAGAATGCGGGCAGGTATAAATCCACCGGTTCCAATAGCCACGGTCACATCGGGAACGAATCCCGATGCTTGAATTTTTTCAGCCACGTCTTTTACTGTCTGATGTATTTCGTTATAGGTAAAATATAGTTTCCGTTCCATGGGAGGATATTACAGGAACTCAGGTTTGGAAGCAAGTACATCAGAGGTGATTTCCTTGGCAGGATCCTACCCAAAATAGATCATTTTTCCAAAGTAACCCGAGTCTTGGTTAGTATTCTTTTTATGGTTTTTTCCACTAACCATAGATGGGCTTCCTCCTCCGGACTTACCAGACTAATGGCAATACCTGGCATCCCAGCCCGTCCGGTTCTTCCTATCCGGTGGATGTAGTCCCGAGCAGATCGGGGCAATTCATAATTGATCACACAGGGTAAACCATTCACATCAATCCCTCGGGCCAGAATATCCGTGGCCACCAGGATTCTTAAGGATCCTTTACGGAAATTATCCATGGCCTCTGTTCTAGCCCCCTGACTTTTTTCCCCATGGAGGGCTGAAGCCCGTATTCCATTGTTGTTCAATTTCCGGATTACATTTTCAGCCCGCTTCCCTGAGTTTACAAAAATGAGAACTTGGGACCATTTTTCCTTGGTTAAGAGTTCCCTCAAAAAAGGTCCTTTATCCTCTTGGGGAAGAATATAGACCTTCTCCGCGATCTCTACCGGGAACTCTTCCCGTGGTTCCACCCTGAGGCTCTTGGGATTGCGCAGAAAAGTATCGACCACCGATTGAATGGCGGTGTTCATCGTGGCAGAAAAAAGCAATGTCTGGCGCCTACTCGGAAGCAGGTTTCTAATCTCATCCATTTCCTGCTGAAAGCCTTGATCTAACATCTTGTCTGCTTCATCCAACACTAAAAATTCCAAACCATCCAGAGCCAGGGCATTATGACGGATGAGGTCTAGTAACCGGCCTGGGGTGGCCACGAGAATATCCGTTCCCCCTCTGAGGGCTAACATCTGGGGGTTGATGGAAACTCCTCCGAAGACCGTTCTTATCTTTACCATCACCGGAAGGCCTTTAACCAAGCCTATGGCCCGGTCACCCACTTGAACAGCCAGTTCCCGGGTAGGTACAAGAACTAAACCCCGGGGACCTTTAAGAGAGGTGGTCTTTTTAGTTTGGGATAATTTGTGAATTAAGGGAGATAGGAAGGCCACCGTTTTTCCGGAACCTGTTTGAGCCTGGACCACTAAATCATGACCTTCCAAGGCCAAGGGAATCGCCGCCTCCTGCACAGGAAAGGGTTTTTCGTAACCCAGGGAAAGAAAAGACAATTCCAGTTCTCGGCAGAGTCCCAAATGGGAAAAAGGCATATATGACCCCTTAATCGGGGCTCCCTATGGGTGTCCCCTTAATTGGGTCTAAGATTATCAGAAAAAACAAAAAAAAGCTCAGTTTAAGAAAGCAGGTGCTGGAGTAGGCGGTTATCCAGCACCCAAATTAGTTTAGGGGTGCCCTTTAGTTAGAAGGGATACTTCCCACCACATTGTCTACAAAGTAGGTAATGGACAGAAGTTCCCCTGTGGTTGCAGAGGCTCCGGCAGCATATTTGACCGATCCATCTTGGGCGGTAATAGGCCCGGTGAAGGGTTCAAAAGTACCAGCTTTTACCGCCTCGTACCGGGCTAACACCAGGTCATAAGCGTTAATTTTTCCCAGATCTGGAGTCTGGATCATCACCGCTTTCAGGGGCTCGATGAATTTTTTATTCACAGGTTCAGCAAAGGAACCTCCAAGTTTAGCCGCCCCTTCTTTAGCTTTCCAGAAAATGTCGGAGTTGGTCCAGGTTTTTGCCTTGAAATCGGTAAAGATTTTCTCGTACATCACACCCCAGTCCACCAATTGACCGGAAACCACCACATCCTCTCCAAAGGATTGCATGGGGCTATAATGGCCGAAGGCCATAACCGGTGTACCAGATTTTGTTTTTTCTGCGGCCACTTCAATGACCGAGGGGCTATCTTCGGTGAAGGCCAAAGCATCCACGCCTTCCGCTGTCAGAGCCAAGGCCGCTTCCCGGGCTTTTGCAGGGTCATACCATGAGTTGATCCAACGGACATAAACTTTGGCATTGGGGTTGGAGGCTTTCACACCCAGAGCATAGGCGTCGATATGGCGAATAACTTCAGAAATGGGAAAGGCTCCCACGTATCCAACTTTACCGGTCTTGGTCAGGGCTCCGGCCATCAGCCCATTTATATAGTACATTTCATAGAGCTCGGCGAAATAGGTTCCCAGGTTCGGAGCTTGTTTGAAACCTGAGCAGTGCATAAAGGTCACGTTGGGATACTTTTCTGCGGCTTTGACCGTATCGTCCATGTAGCCGAAGGAAGTGGTAAAAATAATGGAGCATTTTTCTTCATTTACCAACCGGTCGATGACCCGGGCGGCATCGGTTTCAGGAACCGCTTCCACCACTACGGATGTAATTCCTGGAATCTTGGACTCCACAAATCGTCGTCCCACATCGTGAGCATTGGACCATCCTAGGTCACCCACGGGTCCAACATAGATAAATCCAGCTTTAATAGCACCTGAAGTTGCAGCCTCTTCGGTGGGCTGACATCCAAAAAGAACGGCTACCGCAGCAAGAGCCAGGGCAAACTTAGCAAATACGTTCATGGTTTCTCCTTAATATTTTAAGAAAGGCTACTAAACTGGGGAAGAGGTGTCAAGGAGAGGCTTTAAATATCAACCTCTTATTTTCCAATTTATGGGGAAGAGCGAGAAAAAGATGAATATTGATAATAATGATTAAAAAAATGGGTGCAGATTTACACCTGCACCCCAATCGGAATTTTCAAGAACTTCGGTTTCAGGAAAATTAGTCTTTTACAACTTTAGCCAATCCCTCGAGGGTTTTAGAAACTTGTACTCCTGGAATCTTAATAGGAGCACCAATCTGAGCCAAGAAAGTACCCTGCACTTCGCCAACTTTATAGGTGGTGAAGCCAATTCTGTAGAGTCCACGAACCAGTGCCTTCAAGGGATCAGAGGGTTCGCTAACCACCCGCAGAACAGAGTTATACTTGCTTCCGGAGGGTTGGGCTGGCAATTCAGAACTGTCATCGTTACTTCCGTAATTTGTCCATGTTGCAGTTGCTGCTTTGGTAGCAATGTCTGCTGGCATGATCACCTCGTTCGCACGGTCAAGCGTTATCCAGGTATCGAAATAGTTGGTGGTATCTGTTTTTCCAGCTTCATAGTCTGCCGCCACAAAGTCGGTTTCCGTGGGTGCCATTCCTGCAGGTACAGGAGAAACCATGCGCATTCCTAATTCAGGAGCGACCAGGGGAATCCAAACGTATACATAGTACATTTTTTTGCCATTCGATACAGCATCAGGAGCTGCTCCGGGCTGGACGTATCCGAAGTAACTAACATTGTCGGTGTAAGGTATGCGAATATCCTCTCCACCGGGGATGGGGTTGGCCTGAATTCCGATTTCAGATCCAAATCCAGGAAGGCCAGAGGTTGCACAGCTGTTTAATGATATAAATATCACAGATGCAACTAAAAGAAAAATGACGCTTTTCTTCATATGAACTCCTTTTTCATGAAGCATTTCTTCATGTATTACAACCCTAATTTACGAAACTTGTGATGTCAATAAAAAAAATAAGATAATTTAGTCTAGGTATATATATACCTA
>CAZUXL010000154.1:0-6234 GCA_964624355.1 uncultured Spirochaetales bacterium | reverse complement strand
GACGGACTGGGAGATATCGCCGGAATCACGGCAAAATTGGACTATCTGAAGAATCTAGGGGTCACTTCCCTGTGGATCTCTCCCTTTTTTAAAAGTAATAGTCCCAATGCAAACCTTCACGGCTACGATGTGATGGATCATTACTCAGTGGATCCCCGCTTGGGAACCCTCTCGGATGTTCAGACCTTGCTGCGCAATGCCCACTCGCTGAATATCCGGGTGATTTTTGACTTTGTTCCCAACCATGTGTCCAACCTCCATCCTTGGTTTGTGGACTCAAAAAGCAGCCTCAATGGAAAACGGGATTGGTTCGTCTGGAAGACGGCACTTCCCACCCAGGGATGGGGTGATGTGGGAGGCGGTGGTCCAGGATCTGGGTTTCGTGCCGGGGGAACGGGACAGTATTTTTACGGCGTCTTCTGGGATGGAATGCCAGATCTGAACTACCGTAGTCAAGAAGTAAAAACTGCCATGGCCAATGTGATGACCTACTGGCTGAACTATGGTTTTGATGGAATGCGGGTGGATGCGGTGAAGTATCTGTTTGAAAATGAAGCCACCGGTGCGAATGTGGACCAACCGGAAACCATCGAATTTTTCCAAAAAGTACGGTCTGAAATCCTCGATCCTTACACCACCGCCGGAGCTTCCAAGTTCATGGTGGCAGAAAACTGGACCAGCGATCGGACGAGTCTGAATAAATTCATGAAAAGTGATGGGATAAATGGGTTCCAAGGGACCATGGATATAGATCTTGGGTACGGTATTACCTCCATTGTGAACGGTACCGACGCAACCACAGTTATCGGGGATTATTATTCCGCTTTTGTGAAACCAGCGGAGGTCGCCGGTGGCTGGACCTTCAGTTATTTGAGTAACCATGATAATTACCAATCCCGCCCTGCCAGTGCTTTTTACAATAATCAGCGAATTCGCTTAGCTCAGACCATACAAATGTCCGCCTGGGGAACACCTATTTTGTACTACGGCAATGAAATTGCCATGACAGGTCAGAATACCGGGGATGATTTGAATATGCGGACCAATTTCGATTGGACTAAGGTGAGTGCGGCCCAAGACGCTCCCGACTCTCCCTATAACTGGCAGAAAACCTTGAACGCATTGAAGACCAGCCGGGAATCCCTTCGCCGAGGTGATTTTAAAATTATTCCCACGGAAGCTGGGAATTTGGCCATACTACGAAGCACTCCCAGCGAGTCCACCCTCTTGGTGATGAACTTGACTCCGTCTGATCATGCCTCCGTGAGTGCTGATTTGACGGGTCAAACCCTGGGTGCGGGAATCAGTACCCTTGTGGGGGCCTCTGCCAACAACACCCTGAGTGGATCCACCTTGACTCTCACGGGACTCAAAGCCTACGGAATCCGGATTTTTGCCTTGGAGAATTCCTCAATAGCTACTCTCCGGGGAGATTTTACCGATTCTCTCCCCAATACCACTGTATTTGCCGTGGCAAAAGACCGGGCCAATGCCGGGTTGAAAGCGGCTTTTTTTGATAAAGACGGGATTTTTATCAGTGAAGAGAATGCTACATATTATTCCAATGGGTGTTACTGGGTAGCCTCCAAACTTTACGCCTCGGACCAGACCGACGGCTTTTATCAGTGGAGAAAACCTTCGGAGAATTACACTGGGGAAAAAATTTCTTTTCATTTAACCGTCACTGGAGTGGGCTATGAGCTCTGGCCTTACCATAACACTGGTTCTTCTTCCAATTGGTATCTTAGGGGTAATTTTAATAGTTGGGGAAATGGTTTAGCCATGACCGAAGTGAGTGGGGAGACTGGGCATTTTTTTGCAACCTTAACTCCCGCCACAGGTGCGGTCTCCACTGGGGTTGTCTATAAATTCAACGCTGATTTACTAGCAGCAACCTGGGATTACTCTTTTGGTTACTGGGATGTGGCCTACGATGAGACTATGGGGGTAAGCCGCACGAGTTTGAATTATGGTTATGTAAACCCAAATAAAGATATTTATTTCAAACCAGACGGAGTTAGTAATTATGAGATTCACTTTTTGAATCAGAAAGGCATTTGCAAAACCTGGATCAAAAAGATTTAATTTTCTGAAAGGTGTAAGTCCAGGGTATTCCCCTGGGCTTTTTTATTTATAAATGTTGTGTCTTGGAAGAAGTTGGTGGATAATGATTGTAGGCAGAACAGCAAGTTTCACCTGAAAGGAGTACTCATGAACCAAATTAAACCGAAAGGTTATGCCAAAAGACCTTGGGAATTGTCATTTTTACCATGGATTTTTCTTGTAGCCCCCCTTGTGAACCTGGTGGGTTGGTGGATTATGGATTCCCTTAGTCCTAAGCCTATGGGGTTTGTTGAACTTTTTTTGGTTAATTATGGCTATTTCGGACGAGGGTTTTGGGATGGGATCAGGGGCGTTACACTGTTGATTCCCTATGTTTTGGGAATCGTAACGGCAGTTGGTCTTTGGGTGGTACGTCCTTGGGGCTTTTGGACCTGTGCTTTTTATGGAGTCGTAGCCTGGTTTGCCAGTGCCTGGAATTATACCCTTTATACTGGAGCCCAAGAGATTCTCCCGCCCACATTCTCACCGCTTCTTCCCGCTGCTTTGGTCAATTTGGTATTTTTTATTCCCGTATTGTTTCTCCTGCAAAGGGATCTAGTGGCACCATTTTTTGAATCCCATCTAAAATGGTGGGAACAGAATAAACGGGTAAAACTCGCCCTCCCTGTGGAGATTTCTTTTCCCCAAGGAATTCAAAAGGTTACAACCTACGATTTGAGTCTGTTTGGGTGCTTTATTCCAGAGGCCCAAGGTTGGGAATTGAATAAACCCTTTCCGGCAAAACTTGATCTCAGAGACGGAAAAGGACCCTTGAGTTTATCTCTACAAGTGAATTGGTCCACTATGGGGAGTGACAATTATCCAGCTGGGGTGGGATGCCGTTTTGTGCATTTTGATAAAGTAACCCAAGGACGGTTGGAAATCTTTCTTAAAAAAAATATGATCAAGGATAACGAAGTACCTCATCGGGGTTAGACTCTCTTTGGGGAAATTGGATAAATGGGGGTACACTTTCTTAAGGGGGGTGATGAGTGGTCAATCTTTATCTCCTTCGGAAAGTGTTTCCCTTCTTTGGTCTGCAGTCGTTAAAATTTGTCTGTTTATATTCCTATTGGGAGCCTTGATTTTGGGAGCAGCCGGTACTTTTTTGTACTGGGAAGTTTATGCCTATATTATTCTCATCCTCATCCCCATGGTTTTTATATTGAATTTCCTGTTGAAAGAATCACCCCAACTTTTGAAGCACCGGATGATTTACAAAGAAAGAATGGCTTCCCAGAAAAAAGTCCTATGGCTCTCGGGTATTCCCATGGTAGGCATCTATTTGATTCCTGGCTTGGACCGCCGATTTGGATGGTCTGATGTACCCTGGCCTTTGGTTATTTTGGCCTTGGGCATGGTATTGATGGGATATCTACTAGTTATCAATGTGTTTCGTTACAATGCATACGCCTCACGAATTGTGGAGCTTCAAGAGGATCAAAGGGTCATATCTACAGGTCCGTATGGGATCATTCGCCATCCCATGTATGCGGGAGCGACTTTACTCTATTTAGCCACCCCCTTAGCCTTAGGATCTTGGTGGGGAATCCTCCCAGCTTTGCTCATCCTCCCCGTGCTTATTTTAAGAATTCGCGGGGAGGAGTCTTTTCTTAGGGAATCTTTAAAAGGGTATAAGGAATACTGCAATAGGATTCGATTCCGCCTCATCCCCCATATCTGGTAGGATTTTCAATTGACAATGATGATTAAACCCGGCATAATCTCTTTTATTAATGCGCCTGTCGTATAATGGCTATTACCCAAGCTTCCCAAGCTTGAGACGTGGGTTCGATTCCCATCAGGCGCTTAATACTTAATTCTTCTTGGCAGAGGGACTTAGGTCTTATTGGATTTACTTGTAATGCACAATTTCATCCTTTGCGGTTGCAATTGCGGTTACGATTGCGGAATGGTCAGGAGAAATCATGGCCCGTCCACGTACAGCATTGAATGTCATTTCTAAGTCCCAAAAGTCCGGTAAATCCTATTTTTACGTTCTTTATTGGGATCCCCTTACCTCAACAAGAAAAAACCATGCACTTGGAATGGAAGATGATGGTACGAAAAGATCACGTCTGCTAGCAGAAAAACGGGCTAACGATATGTTTGGGGCTGATCTAGAAGTCCTAATACGGAAATGTCCTACTTTTCATCTGGCTGCTCAAGATTTTTGGGATTGGAACAAATCCAGGTATGTTAGAGCTAGAGTTCTACGAGATCCAAAAGCCCTTACCCAAGAGCATGTGGCTAACATGCATGGAAATATAATACGATGGGCGCTGCCCCACCTTGGAAAGTATTCCTTGGATCAGCTAACTCCAGGGCTCTTAGATTCTTGGGCAGATGGATTACTGGTTAATCTATCCTCACAGACGGTAAAACACTGCGTAAACGCTGTTTCTGGAGTTCTAGAGCAGGCATGGCGGGATGGCTTGATATCTTCTAACCCCGTAAAGCGCATGCTTTCGCTTGTCCCTCGAAACAAGACTCATGGTACACTCACACCTGAAGAAATTACTAAATTGCTCAAACCAGAGGATTTTACCAAGGTCTGGGGAATCAAGGCTAAGGGGCATCCCAGCCATGACCCTAGGAGATATCATGTGATGAGTCTACTCTCCGCAGCTTTAGGAACCCGATGGAATGAAATCGCCCCAATCCGAGTAGAGGATTTTGAAACCTTTGTCTTCAATGGGAAGACCTATTGGATGTTGAGGATTGAAAAGAGCATCGGTAGGATTGAGGGTGTTAAAGTAGGAACAAAAACTGGAAAGGGCAGGGTCGTTCCCTTGGCTCAAGAAATTATGAACCATGTACTACCCATAATGCCAGAGTCGGGGTTTTTGTTTCCGGGTCGAAATCCGAAGAAACCAATTTCCCACCATTCCACCTGTATTGCATTTATCAAAGCATTGAAGAATATTGGTATTGATGAGGCTAAGAGGCAAGAGAGAAACTTGGGATTTCACTCATGGAGACATTGTTTCACAACCAATGCCAGGGGTTCGAATATCTCCGATGCTGTAGTTATGGCTATAACCGAGCATACAACCGACAAGATGAGAGATCTATATACTCATTTTGAACCGGGACACCTAATATCCATCTTACCGATGCAAATTAAGTTATTAGAAGATAATAGCATTAGTAAAAAACCACTTGTTAATGAAGAGACGATATCTAATCGAAAGGGTGGAAACCGAGCCAAACATCTTAAGGCCTAGAATTCTCTGTTCTTTGGTGTTTTTTACCTCAAAACTCCCAATCCTCATGCCCCAAGGGTAAACTATTAAGAATCTTACGGGAGGTTTCCCATCCGGGAAGATGGGTGTCCATGAGAATCCGGAAGTTATCGTTGTGATTTCGCTCCAAAAGATGGACCAACTCGTGAACCAGGATGTACTCCAGACACTCAGGGGGCTTTTTTATGAGTTTCAGGTTTAGCCAGAAACGCCGGGCTTGGGTGTTGCAGCTGCCCCACTTGGTCTTCAGGTTTTTCATTTTAGGTAGTGTGCGGGAATTGGCACAGGGGTGGTTTACAGTAAAAATAGTTCATACAAAGGAGATTTTTATGAAAAATATTTTTGCTGTAGCCATGTTTTCTGTATTAGCATTGAGTTTAGGTGCTCAGGATCTAAAGTCCAATTCTACCCAATTCGACCAGGTTTTACTTCAGAAGGGAACTCTGATACACAAAGAGTTTGTAAAATTTGGAAGTTTTAACAAGATCCAGGGAGAAATAGCAGTACTGACAAATGTGAACTCCAATGATAAAACCTTTGCCCTGAGGATGACCACCAATTATTACCGAAGCCAGTATGACAATGGAGAAACAAGTGGCGTTCTGGATGCAAAGGAAGTTGAGAGTGCTCTCAAAGCCCTTGATTACATGATTGTAAAATCAAAGGAAATAACCAGTAATGCACCCTATACAGAAGTAATCTACCGGGGTATAGGAGATCCTCACTTTGGGTTTTTCGCATCGGGATCGGAGAAGAAGGGCTTCTTTGAGATCAGTGACAAGGGGTATGTCTCTTTTGAGATCGCTCAATTGGAACAACTGAAAGTCTTTTTTGCTTCAGCAAAAGCGAAGATTATAGAACTGGGTGGAAAGATGAATTAAGAAAG
>CAZUXL010000153.1:1258-6242 GCA_964624355.1 uncultured Spirochaetales bacterium | reverse complement strand
CCGCCACCACCACCGTCCCCGGCGGCTTCCTCAGCGCCGGCTCCCACTAACGGTGAGAATCCCCCAGTTCAGGCGGCCACCCCTTCAGCGAGACCGGCTTCGCCCGCAGCGGCTGCCAGGCCAGCTCCCGACGACGATATGAGCGCTGCCCTCAGCGGCATTTTGGGTTCCGTTGGCGACAAATACCCCATGAAGTATTCCCTCCAGGCTCCGAGCAAATCTGAGGTTCTTCAGGTCAAAAATGAGCTGGCGGACATCAGTTTGATCATCCCCCCGGACTATATCCCCACTGGAGTTGACTTCAAAATCATCAATAAGTCCGGCAGACCGCTGACTATCGATTGGTCAAAGTCTTACCTAACCTCGTTTGCCGGAGTCCGCCGAGGGATCATTCATAATAACTACTACTCTATGGAGCAGATTCCAGCGGTCGAAACTCCGGTAGTGCTGCCGGCAGGTGGAAATGGGACCTTCAGTTTGATACCGCGGGATGGTATAACTTGGGTTGTCCGCCCTGCCCATTGGGAAGATTCCAAGTGGATCGAGAAATATTCCGAGATTCTCAATATGTCCCTCTTCTTCGGTCCGGACCTGCCCAACGCTCTGAGCGATGGGTACACCGAGGCCGACAAAGCCCGGGATCTGGAACTTCGCAAAAGAAATGTGGTGGGTAAATCGTTCAAGGTCGGCATTGCCTTGGTGTCAGCAGGGAAGCCGTCCGTAGTGGAGTTTACTGTCCGGATAGATTCTTTGGACAAAGCTCATGAAGCCAGCTTTCTTGACTCCATCGGCAATTAATTAGTTTCCGCAGCCGCAGAAAGTGTTCACTCCTTTTCTGCGGCACGGCTTGTTCACTGATGTTTAAACCAAATAAACTGTAGTACAGTCATTTTTTCGAAAACCATTTGCCCGGCTCAAAAAAACCAAAAAACCTCACCTAGAACACCATCTTCACCGCTCCTGTGAAAGCGACGAATCTGTGGGCTGACGTTGAATCTCTGTTATTATACTTAAGAGCAAATAGAAAAGAAAGAGACCGACAAAGGTGCTGTCAAATCTATGAAGTACAAAGGATACACAAATATAGGAGAGGTTGACGAGGAGGCCAAGTTCAAACTGCGGGGCAATTGATATAGTTTGCGAATGTGCTGTTTATGAATTTTCCACTTTGAAATGTCAGGTTTGTGGTTTTAGGGCAACTCTTGATGACTTACAAATAACGGAATGGTTCGCTCTTGAGGACTAATTTAGGAAAATATTATGAAAGTCTGGCGCGCCGGTAATTATGAAGTGACTATTTATGAGGGCAATGTTTTTTTTGAAATAGTTTCTAATATTTATACTTATTGCAGTGAGAAAGTAACTTATAGTGAGATTTTATCCGGAAAATTTGATGTAATATTAAAAAAAGAATTCAATAATCATGTACTCAATGATTTAAAAAAAAGTATAAACCAGCACAAAGAAGAGAAATGGTATAATGGCGGTAATAAAATTATTTTATCCCAACCTCAAATAACATTTTGTGAACCGGATCGGTTTGGTGGGACAGGAATCACATGTTCATTAACAGAATTTAACCATGGGACAAATCAATCATATATTAAAGAATACATGGGGAATGAGTTATTGATGGAGATAATCGAATATATAAATACAAATCATTTATTAGAAGGGGAAAATGAAGAAGTGGATAAATACTAATGATCCGATTACAAAAAAAAAGCTCCTCCCGGATAAATTTTTATTGGACTGATAATTCTTGGTTCCCGGTGTATTAATGGTAATGAATAATCATTGCCTAGAGAATTCTATCTCTTTCATTTTCGGTGGCATCCTTTCTATGCTGGAATGAAGCGGATCCCAGAGTCGACCAGATGCCGCCCAAGCGGCAGGGTCTCATCACCCATCCTAAACCTGTCCCGACTGTAGCGAGGGTGATTTAATAATTCAACGGTCCGTAGGTATTCGGTATGGGCCTGCTTATGTATTCCTTCCGGCGCAGGTACTTGATCCCTTTCACGGCGCATTAGTCCAAACCCGGCTCGAAACAAGCCACGGTTTTCCCCGTGATCTCGTTGAGAATCTCATCCAGGGTGTACCCCACAGCCCTCAGGACGTCGATGGTAGCGGTTCTCATATTTGGTATTCCCGGTCCGACAGAGTTTCAATGGGGTCGATGTTTTCGATGGGACAGACCACGAGGGCGTTGTGGTTCTTGTCCCGCCTTTCCTCCCTTTCAAACTCTTTCCATCCCATGAAATCCTCTTCCACCAGGCAGGTAGGGACCGGAGAAATAGCCAGAGCTTTTTCCAAAAGTGGCTAAACTCCTGGGCGTTCCGAGCGACGTCGCCCCCCCTCCCCCCGAGGGTGAAGGAAGGTCGGAGAATCAGGGGAAACCCGTTGGACTGGGAAAGGGCTTCTTCGTAACTTCCCAACTGGACGGATTTAGCACTTAACAGGCCGATTTCGTTCATTTTAGCCTGGAAAAGTCCCCGATCCTCCGCCAAAGGAATGGCGTCGATATGAGCCCCGATGATTTCCTCCCCGTATTTCTGCCAGATCCCCTCCTCGTCGAGATCACCGTGTCAGGGCGTTCTTTTTCATAATACACATAAAAAATCCACCAATTTAGAAATATTACTGAATTGAACATTTTTTGTTTACAAATCGACTACTACGGGTATACAGTTAAATCAAGTGATATGAAAATTAAAATTTTAGAATCGCGGAAAGCGTTTGCTGAGATTAAAACAGTTCATTTCAAAAACAGAAGGAGAGCAATGATGAGTATTGTAAAACAATTGAAAAGTTTCATACTTTCAATTATTACCTTAGCGGTCTTCGGGATTCTTTTTTCCCTCGCCGCTTGTCAAAGTCCCGTATCCGTGACCCTTAAGCCAGCGGGGGATGCCGTTTCTACCCGGGCGGTGACCGGCATCACCGTTTATACCTCAGGCTACACCCACGTATATTGGTGGACCTCTACCCCGGCGAACTCTCCCGCCAATACCGCTTGGCCCGGTGTGGCCATGGGTACGGACCCGGTTTCAGGACTCAAGACCTATAGTTTTCCCGCTGCCACCGGGATTAACATCATTTTCTCCAATAATGGAGCCGGTCAGACCCCGGACCTAAACCGGTCCACCGGGTCTTGGAAGTATACTGCCGGTGTCTGGACTGCCTTTTCCCCAGCCCCCACGGCCACAGCCAGCCCCGGGACCACCTCCTTTTATACCACCACCCTTCCGGTCACGTTGAGCGCAACTAACCCCGGAACCGGGACCTACAAAATCGATGCCGGGGCTTCCACCGCCTACACCCACGGTCAAATCATTAACATCAATGGAGCGAATCTCACGGTGGGACAGTCCCATACCCTGGTTCTTACCAACGGCACCGCCACCAACACCTACGTTTATACCAAATCCAACCCCCCGGCGAATGGAATTACCGTTTTTACCTCCGGTTATACCCATATTTATTTCTGGAATTCCGTCCCGGCTAATTCCCCGGTAAACGGAACTTGGCCCGGTGTGGTCATGGGGACCGATACCGCCAGCGGTCTTAAAACCTATAGTTTTCCCAGCGCCTCTTCCATCAATCTTATCTTTTCAAATAACGGAACGGGACAATCCGCCGATCTCACCCGGACCACTGGTAACTGGCGTTACAATGCAGGAGTTTGGAGTGCCTACGCCCCCTCCCCCTCCGCATCCGCCAGCCCCGCCGGTGGGAGCTTCCCCACTACCCAGGTAATCACCCTAAATGCAGCAAATCCTGCTTCAGGTACCTATAAGTGGGATACCGGTGCTTCCATAGCTTTTAATTCCGGGGCTACTATTACCGTGGGCTCCGATTGGACCCTGGGTCAGAGTAAAATACTCACCGTGGCCAATGGAACCTCTACCACCTCTTACACCTTCACCAAAGCAGCAGCTGTGACCTTCCCAGATACCCTTGGTGCCCTTTACACTCCATCTGCTACGAAATTCCGCCTTTGGTCCCCCTCCAGTTCTAACGTCAGCGTCACCGTTTCCGGGGTGAGTTACCCCTGTACCCAAGTGGCTGATTTTGCCGGTTACACCAGTGTCTACGAAGCCACGGTTTCCGGAGATAAGAAAAATCAGACTTACCAGTTTTACGTAAACGGGGCCCCGGTGAGGGACCCTTACGCCCTCATGGTGACCGCGGGAACAACCCAAGGAGTGGTTGTGGATATGGGTGCCATATTACCCACAGGCGGTTCCTGGGCTAGCACTCCTGCTTTGACCAACAGGGAAGATTCCATCGTTTACGAAGTTCATGTGAGGGACTTCACCATTGATGCCAACTCCGGAATCGACGCCGCAAAACGGGGGAAATTTGCCGGTATGGTTCAGACAGGAACCACCTACTCTGGGCAAAAGACCGGCATCGACCATTTGAAAGAATTAGGAGTGACCCACGTTCAACTCATGCCGGTTTACGACTTCGGGTCAGGCATGTACAACTGGGGTTACGATCCCGTGAACTACAACGTTCCTGAAGAACAATACACCCAGGCAGCAACCCCGGAAGGACGAATCAAAGAATTTAAGGACATGGTAAACGAATTTCACAAGAACGGAATCCGGGTCATCATGGATGTAGTTTACAACCATACAGTGGACAAAGGCGTTCTCCAGGGAATTACGGGCCAATACTATACCGCAGTGGACCTTTCCGGCTGCGGAAACTCCATTAACGACGGAGTTCCCATGGTAAGCCGCATGATCCGAGACTCCCTGGATCAATGGGTGGCAGACTATAACATCGACGGTTTCCGGTTCGATTTGGTAGGCATCTTCCGGTACAACGAAGTAAAACAGTGGGGGGAATATATGAACAATAAATATCCCACCCGGAATCTATTAATCTACGGAGAACCCTGGAACGGTTACGCCACAGACCCCGACGACGCCCTCAAGGTCCGCATGGGTAAAGTCCCGGCCATTTCCTCAGG
>CAZUXL010000153.1:618-1248 GCA_964624355.1 uncultured Spirochaetales bacterium | reverse complement strand
ACCGGGAAGACATCAAAGGCAATAACGACGGGTCCATCTTGGCTTACATGGCCAACGGCGCCACCTCCTGGTGGGGAGCCATCGCTTCAGGAATGAGAGGATCTTTGACCGCGGTCAAGAGTACCTCAATTCTCCCGAACGATTGG
This sequence comes from uncultured Spirochaetales bacterium, assembly GCA_964624355.1. Lineage (GTDB taxonomy): Bacteria > Spirochaetota > Spirochaetia > JABEVK01 > JABEVK01 > CAZUXL01. Next base: position 1,102 of record CAZUXL010000153.1, on the reverse strand, counting down.
GATTCCATGTTCGCCTACGACCCGGAACAGTCGATCAACTATATTTCCGCCCACGATAACTACGACCTCTGGGATAAGATCCTCTTCTCTTCGCTGACCGGAGGATCCGGGGGTTACGCCGGAAGAGTGGATAAGTTTGCCATGTCCATGATTTTGACTAGCCAGGGGATACCCTTCATCCACGGTGGTGACGAATTCCTTCGGTCAAAGGTGTACAACAACGATTGGACCTACGCCCATAACTCCTATAATGCCCCGGACAATTACAACATGTACCGCTGGGCTGACAAAGTGACCAATTCTTCAGTTTTCAGCTTCTATAAGAATGCCATTGCTTTACGAAAATCCTTACCCGGTCTCCTGTTAACCTCCTGGGATGAAGTCAAGAACCGCATGATCACTAAATTGAACGCCGGAGCGAATAACGCCGCTTCCATAAACACTGTGAACGTACCGACCCTTCCTGCCAATGTGGTGCTATCCG
>CAZUXL010000153.1:0-608 GCA_964624355.1 uncultured Spirochaetales bacterium | reverse complement strand
AACGACAACAATACAGGGAATGGCCCGGAAGTGGTGGTGGTCTTTAATAACGGCAACAATTTCAACGTGCCTCTCCCTGCGGGAACCTGGACCAAGATTTTTGACATCAATGGAACGGTCAGCAAGACCGATGCGGTTTCAGAGGGTACTTCAGTAACCGTTTTCAAGAAGAACTGATCAAAAAAACCCCGGGTGACGGGATTCAACCTGTCAACCCGGGGGCTTTTTGGAAATATAAAACCTATCATTAACGTTTAGATTTTTTAAATAGAAACAGTCTCAGTCATTTTTTTCCTTTCAAAATAACTTTTCAATCCTACTATTAAACATCAACCATAGATTTCCCTACATCCATGCTCCCTCGGATGAAGGCAATCAAATGTAAAATACGAAGAAAAAACTGTTGTGTCCTAGCCATTTTTCACTGAAAGGCTTTTTCACTAAAAATCGTGACGGATAGGAATTGGCATTTACCTGAAATCCGTACTTTATCAGGACCTACCTCTCCCCCCAGCCCACCCCACCAGCCCCGACGAGTCCCTGTTTTTTCAAATCCTCCCCGTTCCAGATCCGCACCGCGTGGTCGATCATGTTCACCCCGGAGGCCT
>CAZUXL010000152.1:0-6299 GCA_964624355.1 uncultured Spirochaetales bacterium | reverse complement strand
TGGGGGCTGAACTGGCCGAAGAAACTCCCGGCGAACATACTCCCCAGGATCAAAGCCCCGGCAGTGACGTGGAGGCCGTGGATGGCGGTGATGGTAAAAAACAGGGTCAGGTACGGACCTTTATCCCAGGTTATGCCTTCTTGGATGAAATTGATGTACTCCACCACCTGGCCGCCCATGAAGAGCAGTCCTAAAACCACCGTTACCCCTAAGAGTATGCGGAATCCCAGGAGTTTTCCATGCTTCAGCAGGTGTTCGGCAAAATGCAGGGTAAAACTGGAGCTGACTAAAAGAATGGTATTCAAGTAAACCACGGGACCTACCACATGGAGAATTTCCCCTTGATGGGTAAAAAAATGTAGGAAACTCTGGGTTTTGAGCACATCCCTATCGTGGAGGAAGAAATAAGCGGCAAAGAGGGCCCCAAAAAGAAAAACTTCCGAAACGATGAGGAAGGCCACGAACCACTTACTGGCCCCTGGGGCTTCGTGGTGGGCGGTACCGGCTACTTGGGCGATCTGCTCTTTGGCTTGGCTTACCATCCATCCACCCAAGCCTAAGAAAAAGAGAAAGGCCCCCATGATGAGCATGATCCACCCCACAGGGAGACCGTAGAGCAGGGGGAGGGTTCCAAAACCAGCCATGAGAATTCCCGAGGCCACAGACAGGGGCCAGGGGGAGTTTTGTGGAACGTGATGCAGGGTATCAGACATGATTTTTCTCCTCGATCCCATAGTTGTAAGGACCCTCGGTGACGAGGGGCGTGGTGGAAGAGGGATGCCATTCTAAACTTTTGGAATTCCAGGGGTTGGAGCCCGATGGCTTTCCTTTAAAGTGGCTCCAAAGCATATTGGCCAAAAGGAAGGCAAAGCCCAGTCCCATGATGGCCCCACCGATGCTGGCGGTGATATTGTCCGACACGTATTCGGGGTTGCTGGCGTAGGTGACCACCCGCCGGGGCATACCGAAGTACCCCAGCCAGTGCATGGGAATAAAGGATACCAAGGAACCGACCAGGGTAAACCAGAAGTGGAGGTGGGCTAGAGCCCCCCCCATGATCTTCCCCGTGATTATGGGCCACCAGTGGTAAATACCCGCGTAAATGGCCATGACCGAGCCGCCGAAGAGAACCATGTGCATGTGGCCCACCACGAAATAGGTGTCGGTGACCTGGAGATCAAAGGGAATCACCGCCAGCATCACACCGGTGACGCCGCCCACGGTGAAGGTAAAAATAAACCCCAGGGCAAAGATCATGGCTGGGGAAAAGGTTATGCTTCCCTTCCACAGGGTGGCGACCCAGTTAAACATTTTTATCCCTGTGGGAACTCCCACAATCATAGTCAGGATCATGAAGGGAATAGTGGCCACGGGATCCATTCCGGAGGCAAACATATGGTGAACCCAGACCACCATACTGACAAAAGCGATGGCGATCATGGACCAAGCCATGACTTTATAGCCGAAAATGGGCTTCCGGGAAAAAACGGGAATCACCTCAGAGACGATGCCGAAGGCGGGCATGATCAGGATGTAAACTTCCGGATGGCCGAAAAACCAAAACAGGTGTTGGTACAAGAGGGGATCCCCGCCGATGAGGGAATTAAAAAAGGTCACGGGGAAATGGCGCTCCAGCAGAACAGCGGCTAGCCCTATGGTTAAGGCGGGCATGGCCAGGATAATCAGCCAGCCGGTGACCAGGGAAGACCAGACGAACAGGGGCATACGGAAATAACCCATCCCCGGAGCCCGGAGTTTAACGATGGTCACCACAAAATTAAGGGCACCTATCAAGGAGGATATCCCCAAAACTTCCAGCCCCAGGATCCAAATATCCATGCCCAAATCTGCCTTGGAAAGACTCAAAGGCACGTATCCCGTCCAACCGGCTCGGGGCATACCAAGGAAAAAGGTGCTCAGGAGAATGATGCCCCCGGCCACAAAGAGCCAGAAGCCCAAGGAGTTTAGCCGGGGAAAAGCCATATCCTTGGCGCCGATCTGCAAGGGCATCACCAGGTTGATGAACCCCGCCATCACCGGCATCACCCAGAGAAAAACCATGATGGTGCCGTGCATGCTCACCACCCCGTTGAACATGGTTCCGTCCATAAACTGGGAGTTGGATTCCAACAGTTGGGTTCGGATCAGCCCCGCTAAGGATCCCCCGATAAAAAAGAAGAAAAAGGCGGTGAAAATGTACATGGTCCCGATTTTTTTATGATCCGTGGTCAACAGCCAATCGGCTACCCCCTTCCAAAGCTCCAGAAGTGGATTTTTTTCTTGCAACGTGGTTTCAGTCAAGTTTAACTCCTTGGGGCCGGGGCAGCCGCCGCTTGTTTTAATTGCTCAGACGTCAGCCAGAGCTCAAAATCTTGAAGGGGGATGACCTCTACTCTCGCCTGCATGAGGGCATGATCCGATCCGCAGAGTTCGGCGCACTTGGCGATGAAGGTGCCGATGCGGTCGGGTTTCATCCATCCGTCGGAAAAGTAGTTGGGGACCGCATCCCGTTTGAACCGCATTTCCGGGATCCACCAGCTGTGGAGCACGTCTGTGGCGGTGATTATAAATCTGACCGGTTTATTCACCGGCAGACGCAGAATATGGGTCGTTTTCACTCCCAAACTCCGGACTTTTATGAAATTCTTTGGATCACCGCAGATGAAATCAAAGGTTTCTTCCGTGGTGCCAGCACTATTGGAGACGGTTTGGAAGTATTCAAAATCCCAGTCGAAGGCGTAGCCAGTGATCTTGATCACCAGGGCATCTTTAGGGGGAGCCAACTGCTCAGCCATGGGGCCCCAAGCCAGGATTCCCAGAATCACCATGAGAATGAAGGGGATCACCGTCCATAAAACCTCAAGTTTCGTGTTTCCGTGGATCTTTTCACCTTCCCCGTCTTTTTTCCTGGCTCTGAAACGGATCATAAAGCTCACCAGGAGAACCGTGATTAAAAGTACAAAAAAAGCACTTATTCCCAACAAAAGCAGGGTCAGCCCGTCAATTCCCTGGGCGTAAGTTCCCAGGGGAGCCGGAAGACTGGACTGGGCAAAACCCAGGGTGGAACCCAGAACGGTAAGAACCAAAATCTGAATGATTTTCCTCATCATAATTATCAACCTTAGTTATCATTAGTAATTCTGTCAAGTTTAATTGAACACAAGTGTTGGATTTTCTCATGAATTAGAACTATTATTGAATAGACTGTCAAATAATTCTTGACAGATGCAATCCTTACTAGTATTGTCATATTAAATTAAGGAGACCATGGAATATGAGAGCCCTCTTTCACTTGGCAAAAAAAACTCTGGTCTTCCAGGCTGTATTCATACTGCTCACAGCCCTGGGCGGTTTCTTCTTTCTAGGACCTGTCTTTGCCTCTGGATTGGGTTTTGGTGGGTTAACGGCATTAATATCATCTTGGATTTCCTGGATGCTCTTGAGCAAGGCCAGCTTTATCAGTGAAAAGAGGATATTTCTTCGGATGGGTGTAGCGGAAGCGGCTAAACTGGGTATAGGGGCTGGCATCTTGACCCTGGGGTTCCTGTTCTCGGGATTGCCCGCCTTAGCATTAGTATTGGGGTATTGTAGCGGTGCCTTAGCCCAGGGGATTTCGCCTCTGATTCTTCGATCCCCCCGGAGTAACCCGTGAGCGAACCGGTACACCAGGGAGGGGGTTCTGATTATATCCTCCACCATCTACAGCATTGGCAGGTGGGATCAGGGTTTTGGACCTTCAATCTAGATACGATCCTGGTCTCCTGGGTATTGGGTCTCATATTCATTGGGGTTTTCTTTATTTTCAGTCGTTTTATGAAGGATCAGCCGCCCCGGGGGTTTCAGAATTTTCTGGAATTCCTGGTGGAGTTTATCGATAACCAGGTCAAGTCCAGCTATCAGGGGCCCAGTCGAATGGTCGCCCCCCTAGCCCTGACGATTTTTTGCTGGGTGGTGCTTTTTAACGTCATGGATCTCTTGCCCGTGGATTTGCTGCCCGGTGTAGCATCTTTGTTTGGGGTGGAAAGGATGCGGGTGGTACCTTCGGCGGACCTGAATACCACCGTGGGAATGGCTCTCTCGGTCATTTTGCTTCTCTATGTCATAAGTTTGAAACACAAGGGACCTGTGGGAACCTTAAAAGATATCCTCACCCACCCATTTGGATTGGCTCTTATGCCCTTCAACTTGGTGATGCACTTTGTGGAAAACGGGGCGAGGATCATTTCCTTAAGCCTCCGGCTCTTCGGGAATATGTACGCCGGGGAGCTGATTTTCATCCTGATCGCCTTGGCCCCGTCGGCTATCGCTCCCTTTCTGGGATTTCCCTGGGCCGTTTTTCACATCTTGGTGGTCTTGCTTCAGGCTTTTGTTTTTATGGTTTTAACTGTCATTTATTTCAGCCTTTCTGCGGCTGAGGAACATTGAAAGCGTCAAATAATTTAGGAGAGGAATATGGAAAATAATGCGATGGCCCTGGAGCTTGTTCAGCTCATAGGAAATATTCAGATGGCAACCCTGATTGGGGTTGTAACGGTTTTAGCTTTGGGAGCCTTGGGGACAGCCTTCGGGTTTGCCTACTTGGGTGGTAAACTTATCGACGCCACAGCCCGTCAACCGGAAGCTGGTGCGGACCTTCAGGTAAAAATGTTTATCATCGCCGGTCTATTGGATGCTGTGACCATGATCGGAGTGGGAATGGCCTTGTTCTTCACCTTTGCCAATCCCTTCCTGGCACCGGTGAAAGAGGCAGCCGAACCCTTCTTAAAAGCGGCAGGATTGTAACCGCTTATGAATCTTAACGCCACCCTTCTCGTCCAGATGTTCACCTTTGGGGTTTTCATCTGGTTCACCATGAAGTTTATCTGGCCTCCCTTTTTACGGATCCTCCGTGACCGGCAGACCCGGATAGAAGAAGGTCTGGCGGCGGCAAAAAAATCCCAAGAAGTTCTGTCCGGAGCTCAAAAAGAAGCGGGGGACATAATTTTGTCCGCCCGGGAAAAGGCCACGGGCATTCTCAGAAAAACCGAGGACCAATCCCAAAAAATTCTAAAGGAAGCGGAAGAAAAGGCCCATAAAGAGGCTGGGGCAATCCTCAGTCGTGGCCGGGAAGAATTGGCTGTGGAAGTACACCAGGTCCGGGAGCAGCTCATGAGGGAAGTCTCACAGATTTCCCTCACCACAGCCCGTCTCATTCTCCAAAAAGAAGTGAACGAAGCCACCCACAGGGATCTGATTCACCGGGCTGTGGAAGGGAATAATTAAGATGGCTGTTCTCAAAACCCAGGCTCGTCCCTACGTCCGTAGCGCCGCCGACCTGGCCCATAAATCAGGCCGGTGGGAGGATTGGGGCAGAGCCCTGGGGGTGATGGGAGTCCTGGCCTCCTCTCCGGCTTTTCTAAAAGCATTAAAGCGATGGGCACCGGAGGCTCAAGTCAAGGATCTGGTGCTGAAAGTTACCGGAGACCTGATCTGGGAGGAACCCCTGGAACTTATTTTGGTTCTCCGGGATCAAAAACAACTGGAGATTATGGGTGAATTCCCTGAGCTGTGGCGGGAAATGGAAGAGGAACGCCTGGGAACCCGGGTTTTAGAACTTTCCTTACCTTATACTTTGGTGGATACGGAACTTTCAGCCTTAACAGCCTATTTAGAAACTAAATTCCACTGCCGCCTACATCCCCGAACGGGGATTGACCCTCTACTTTTGGGTGGTTACACCGCCCGAGTCGGGGACAGGGTCTGGGACGCCACCGTTCTGGGTTCCCTGGAGAAACTACAAGATAATTTATGGTATCGGGAGATCGAAGATGCAACTCAGCGCCAGTGAAATCAAGGATCAGATCCTCCGAAGGATCGTGGGGGCAGACTTGGCCCCGGAAATCCACAATGAAGGGACTGTCATCAGTCTCTCCGATGGAATCATCAAAGCCGACGGCCTTTCCCAGGTCATGCTCGGGGAACTCCTGGAACTTTCCGGCGGGGTCAAAGCTCTGGCTTTGAATCTGGAGAGGGACTCTGTGGGAGCCATCCTCCTGGGAGATGCCCAAAGCGTCAGCGCCGGGGATAAAATAAAAACCACCGGGAAGATATTTTCCGTACCCGTGGGGGAAGGACTATTGGGACGGGTGGTGAATCCTTTGGGGGATCCCATCGACGGGAAAGGCCCCATTCTGGCCTCTGGGACAGCCCCCGTGGAAAAAATTGCCCCCGGGGTCATCACCCGGCAGTCCGTGGACCAACCCCTGCAAACCGGGATCAAGGCCATCGACGCCATGATCCCCATCGGCCGGGGACAGCGG
>CAZUXL010000151.1:0-6419 GCA_964624355.1 uncultured Spirochaetales bacterium | reverse complement strand
CCGATAAACCACAATAAATAAGCTATAAAGACTGAATACATTTTGTTCTCCGCAGGGAAAGGATATCACAGAATTCAGACATACTCTTCCCCATCTTCCAATCTGAGATCTCCGGCCTCGATTCCGGTCCTTAATTTTTCAAAAAATTCCTTCAGGACCCTTTGGATTTCCTTCTTTGTAAGGGGCTGCAGGATTAAAATCTCCTGTTCCACCATTAAAAGCCTGCGGCTGGAAATCTGTGTACGGATTTTTTGGGCCGCCAGGGGATCCAAAGACAGAAGAATTGAGGCTAATTCCCCATCCTCAAAATCACGGAGCCACTTTTCCAGATCCATCCCCCGGATTTTTCCCAGGGTTTCGGGACCGAAGAGAGTACTGCGAATCTGCTCTGCTCCTTGGGGATCCACTTGGGCCACCGCGTCTAAAATGGCCTTGCTCTCGAAGCCCATGTGCTTCAAGATCTCGGAAAGTTGTTGCCGGCCATTTACTTTTTCCGTTTCCTGGGGGGTTCCCAGTGCTCTCACCTTGTCCCGAAGTTTCGCTTCGATGCTTTCCAGAATCTCTTTGGACACCCTTTCCAGCTTGGCTAATCGGCGAACCAGGTTCATTTGCATATCCAAGGGCAGTATTTTCATGATCACTGCCGCTTTTTGGGGTTTCAAATGGGGTAATACGATGGAAAGAACGGGTATGGATTCCTCTTTTAGAAGGATCAGGATTATTTCCGGTTCCAAATCATCTAAAAAAGCAAAGGGCACCGCGGCCTGGTCCGGAGCAGATTTCTTCAGGATCGCCTGGGCTTTATCCACCCCCAGGGCTTTTTCCAAAATACTGCGAGCCATGCCGGGACCACCGGCCACGTTGCCAGTCCCTTTGGCCGCCATGTACCCAAAATCCTGAAGGATTTTTTCCGCTTCCACGGGATCGATGGTCTTCACCGTGGCGATCTCCCGGGTGATGTCCTCCACCTCCTCCTCGGAGAGATGACGGATAACCTTGGCGGCCTCCTCTTTTCCTAAAAGAATGAGAAATTTGGCTACTTTTCGGAGACTCTTTTCCTTTAAGGGGGATTTTCCCAGGGATTTCCCCGAAGGTGTGCCAGAGACCTTATTCTGGGTTTCCACCGTAGTTTTTAATAGACCGGGTATCGGCGGTGAAACGGTAGGTTCCTTTTCGGGGGTTACTTTTACTTTGGTCGGTTGAAAGGATGAAAATTGAGGAAAGGAGGGGCGACTAACCTGGGGTAATCCGGGATTTTTCAAGCTCGGTGTTGAGGTGGATTCAGGTTTAAGGATTGCATTCATATCTTTGGACTCTTCCGGTTCGGATGTGGCCTCCAGATCCTTCGGGGGAGATGCAACTTTTTTATACGCGGCCAAGCCTCTTTTTACAGGATCCATGAACTCATAATAGTGGAAGCCCCTTCCCAGGTCAAACTACCTGTTCCTACTTCGGGACTTCTCCTCGCCCAATATATTTTTATGAGTTCTTGACACGAAAAACTTGACATAAAGTTTTGTTTATTATATAACCTTTAATCGTTGAGCCATTGTAGCTCAGTTGGTAGAGCAATGGACTGAAAATCCATGTGTCACCAGTTCAATTCTGGTCGATGGCAACTGCAAAAGGGTGATCCGTAAGGGTCGCCCTTTTTTTATATCCTTCAAATTCACAATTGACAACATATAATATTTCATATATATTGTATTTATGAACGAAAACAAATCTGAAACCTACGTGATTATAGGCGGTGTCGCTGGTGGTGCCACTGCTGCCGCCCGGATCCGACGCCTGAAGGAAAAAGCAGAAATCATCCTTCTGGAGAAGGGTCCCTATGTGAGCTTCGCCAACTGCGGGCTGCCTTACTTCATCGGTGGGGACATTAAACGCCGTTCCAACCTCCTGCTCCAGACCCCCGAGGGCTTTTTTAGCCGGTATCGGGTGGATGTTCGGGTCCATACCGAAGCCGTGGGCATCGACCGGGTGGGCAAAACTGTCCTGGTAAAAACACCCCAAGGGGAATCAGTGGTGGCTTACGACAAGCTGATCCTCGCCCAGGGTGGCTCACCTCTCATTCCGCCCCTACCCGGCGTCACCTTGGATCATGTATTCAAACTTTGGACCATTCCAGACATGGACCGCATCCATAAATTCATCGAAGATAAAAAACCTCGCCGTGCTTTAGTTGCTGGTGGTGGATTCATCGGCTTAGAAATGGCCGAAGCCCTGAAACACCGGGGACTGGAAGTGACCTTAGTGGAATTGGCACCCCAGGTGATGATCCTCATGGACCAGGAGTTCGGAGCCATGGTGAAAAGTACCCTGGAAGAAGGGGGCGTCACCGTTAAAACGGGAGTCGGTCTGAGTGAGATCAAGGAAAATTCCGTGATCCTCTCCGATGGTTCCACTGTGGAGACCGACATGGTCCTCCTTTCCATTGGTGTGCGTCCCGAGCTTACCCTGGCTAAGGGTGCCGGTTTGGAGATTGGTACCAGCGGAGGACTTTTAGTCAACGATTACCTTCAGACCAGCGATCCCTACATTTACGCCGCAGGGGACATGATTGAATTGGTAAACAAGATCAGCGGCCGAAAGGTACGGATACCCCTGGCTGGTCCTGCCAACCGTCAAGGTCGGATCGTGGGCAGCAATGTAACAGGGGACAAAGTGCCCTACCGGGGAGCTTTGGGCACCTCTGTGGTGAAAATCTTTGATCACACCGCCGCCGGTACGGGTTTGAGTGAGAAAGCCGCCCGGGAAGCGGGATTTGACGTGGGTGTGGCCTACACCTTCAAAGATAACCACGTTTCCTATTACCCCGGTGGAACCATGATTTCTTTTAAGCTGGTCTACGATATGAAAACCTCTCGAATTCTCGGGGCCATGGCCTTCGGCAAGGCCGATGTGGAAAAGCGTATCGACGTGGTGGCCACCGCCCTCCATGGCAAATTCACCCTGGAAGACCTCTCAGAATTGGACCTGGCCTACGCACCGCCCTACAACGGTGCCAATGATCCCATTAACATGGCCAGTTTCGTGGGAATGAACCATGTCAGCGGGTACAGTCCCAATCTAACCCCCGCCCAGGCGCTCACAGAGGTCCAAACCGGCCGCGCCCTTATCCTGGATGTGAGAACCATGGGAGAGCAGGGAAAGGCCCCCGTAGCAGGAGTGGTTCACATTCCAGCGGACGAAGTTCGGGACCGGCTTGAAGAGATCCCTCGGGATAAACCCCTGGTGATTCTGAGTAAAGACGGATTTTTGGGCCACACCACCCTACAAACCCTCAAAGCCGAGGGGTGGAAAGATGTTAAAAACATCACCGGCGGCTACTATGCGGCCAAATGGACCTCGGGCTGGGATTTTCAAGTCTGAGATAACCCTGAATTATTACGAAAAAAATAAACCAGAACAAGGAGAAATATATGGCTGGAATAAATGATCTTATCAAAGCAGGGGCAAAGGTGGTGGATGTGCGGTCTCCCGACGAGTACGGTGATGAGCACTTCAAGGGCGCCATTAACATCCCTGTGGACCAGGTACAAAACCGCCTCGGGGATTTTGGAGACAAATCCGCCCCCATCATCGTCTACTGCGCCTCGGGTGCTCGAAGCGCCTTCGCCGCGAGAATCTTGAAAACCGCAGGTTACGCCAACGTTACCAACGCTGGCGGACTCTACGATATGCCTGGATTTTAATCTTTAACCCCCGTCACCCCTGGGGGCGGGGGATTATTCGCCAGAAGGGGCTTGACAAAATTCATTGCGGGGGGCAATAATTACCCCCAACAATGAATTTAACATTCCACCGCTTATGCGACCTAAAACCCCTTTTGGTAGCCGTCTACGAAATAGAAGCCCGGGTTAAGAAAGAAACTGGCCTCAGTGTGAACGAAGCCATGGCTCTGTGCTCCCTCCAGAACCAGGACCGAAACCAGCTGGACCTGGGGATTGAACTCCATCTGGGCGCCACCCGGACCAGCCGACTGGTTTCCTCCCTTCTGGAGAAGAGCATTGTCCAATCCACCCCCGATCCCACAGATCGGCGTAAAAACATCCTCTCACTAACACCCGTTGGAACTGAATTAGCCCAGCGTCTCAAATACCTGGAACCCAAACTTTTTCCCATGACTGTCATCAAGGAGGTTGAACCATGGCTAAGTACCTGATCGTCGGCGGAGTCGCCGGAGGTGCCACCACCGCAGCCCGGTTGCGAAGAATCGATGAGAACGCCCAGATCATCATGTTTGAACGGGGAGAATACATCTCCTACGCCAACTGCGGTCTTCCCTACTACCTGGGAGGGGTCATTTCCGAAAGGGACAAACTCTTCGTCCAAACCCCGGAAAAATTCAAAGAAACCCTGAACGTGGAAGTGAGAAACTTTTCTGAAGTACAGTCCATCGACCGGGCTGCTAAAACCGTGACGGTTCAAAACCTGCAAACAGGGAAGACCTACAGTGAATCCTACGATAAGTTGGTCCTATCCCCCGGAGCCGAGCCGGTAAAACCTCCCATTACAGGCATCCAGTCCGAAAGGATCTTCACCGTCCGGAATGTGAAAGATACCGATGCCATCAAGGATTTCATGGACCGCAAACAACCTAAACGGGCCATTGTTGTCGGTGGAGGCTTCATAGGTCTGGAGATGGCAGAAAACCTCCACCATAAGGGTATCCAGGTCTCCATCGTGGAAATGGCCGCCCAGGTCATGGTCATGCTGGATTACGAAATGGCCGCGGAGGTTCACCAGCATTTTAAGATGAAGGGTGTGGAATGTTACCTCCAAGACGGGGTTCAATCCTTCTCCACGTTAAATGACAAAGTCCAGATGAAACTCAATACGGGGCGAACCCTGGAAGCGGATATGGTCATCTTATCCATAGGGGTCCGTCCCGATTCTGGTTTGGCCATGGCCGCTGGAATCGAGGTGGGTCAGACCAAAGGTATCAAGGTCAACGAGTATCTTCAGACATCGGACCCCTTCATCTACGCCGTGGGCGATGCCATCGAGTTCATCCACCCCATTACCAAAAAGCCTGTGATCACTTACCTGGCGGGACCGGCAAACAAACAGGGGCGAATCTGCGCCGACAACCTGGTTTTTGGGAATAAAAGCGTCTATAAAGGGGCCATCGGCACCGCCGTGGCTAAAGTATTTGACCTCACTGTGGGTTCCACGGGAGCTTCGGAAAAAATGCTCCACAAGGAAGGGATTCCCTTTTTGACCTGCGTCACCCACGGATCCAGCCATGCGGGTTACTACCCCGGTGCCATGGCCATGACCCTGAAGCTCGTCTTCGCCCCGGAAACCGGTCTGCTCTTTGGGGCCCAGATCGTGGGGTACGAGGGAGTGGACAAGCGGATCGATGTGATTGCAGCCCTCATCCGTATGGGGGGAACCGTCCACGACCTGACGGAATTCGAACAGGCCTACGCCCCCCCCTATTCCAGCGCCAAGGATCCGGTGAATATCCTCGGATTTGTGGCCCAAAACATCCTGGAAGGCCGCACCCGCCATATCCGCTGGGACGAACTCAAGGCCGCCGATCCCCACCATACCTGTTTAATCGACGTCCGGACCCAGGATGAATTCGCCATGGGAACCCTAGAGGGTGCCATTCACATACCCCAGCATGAGCTCCGAGAGCGCCTAAACGAGGTCCCCCGGACTAAAAAAGTGGTGGTGTTCTGCGGCGTAGGACTGCGGGCCTACATGGCGGAACAGATCCTAAGGCAAAATGGCTTTACCGATGTGTGGAACCTCTCCGGAGGATATAAAACCTACATGCACGCCGTGGACAAGCAGTCCAATGAGGACATTTTCTCCGGGGACTTTATCGGACGGGACTCCCAGATCTACCAGGCCAACGTGGAAGGGGGAAGCAGCTGGACCAACGCTTCCAAGATTTCTGTGAAAACCCTGGAAGTGGATGCCTGTGGTCTCCAGTGCCCCGGTCCGGTGATGAAATTGAAGAAAGAAATGGATAAGTCCTCCCCAGGACAAAGGTTCACCATCACCGCCACTGATCCCGGATTCTTCAAGGATGTGGGGTCCTGGTGCCGCATGACGGGAAACACCCTGGTGGATCTCAAGGAAGAAAAGGGTCGGGTCACCGCTGTGGTGGAGAAAGCCCTGAGTGTGGCCCACGCCACACCCACCACCGGACCGCTTCGCCGGGATACGACCTTGGTGGTCTTCTCCGATGCCATGGACAAGGCTCTAGCCTCCCTGGTGATCGCCAACGGATCCGCCAGTGCGGGAAAGACCACGACTCTGTTCTTCACCTTCTGGGGACTCAATATCCTGAAAAAAAGGAAGAAACCCCGGGGGATAAAAAAAGACCTCATGGGCCGAATGTTCGGGATGATGATGCCCAAACACCTGGACCAGCTCCATCTTTCCAAAATGAGCATGGG
>CAZUXL010000150.1:0-6492 GCA_964624355.1 uncultured Spirochaetales bacterium | reverse complement strand
AAATAGTTATTTGTATAGAATGAGTCTAAAAATTATTGCACTAAAGTTTATTATTTTATTTTATACAAAGTGTAGGGCGCCTCTAAAAACCCACCCAGAACCAGACTCGATCTTTTCTCCAGCGGCATCGGCTCTGTAGAGTCTCGAAATCTTCACCGTACATGAAGTACGGCTCAGTTTCGAGCGCCTCGCCTTCCCCGCTGAAAAAAATCAATTCGCCTGGAATTCCCAAAAGATCCCAACACATGTAAAATTCATTCAGGAGTGGGATATGAACCTTTTTACACTGGCGAGGATTTAAAAAGAACGAGGGAAAAAGGAAGACTATAAAAGACTCGCTGTCAGCCTTGAAGAAGAATACTCCGTGGGAATTTTTCTCCCAATTTTGAAAAAGGCCTTCAAAGATAAAGCTCCGAAAGCACTTGGCGGACGTCCTGCCTTTCCGTTTCTAACGATGCTAAAAATCATAATTCTTCAACGGATCTAGAACCTTAGCGATGAGCAGATGGAGTATCAGATTCTTGACCAAAACAGTTTCAAAGACTTTCTGGATCTAAAGCCCGAGTCATCAGTTCCCGATGAAAAGATGATTTGGTATTACAAAAACGAACTCGCCAAAAAGAATGCTGACATCCATTTATTCCGAGCCTTTGAGGCCTACCTTCTGGACCAGGGTAAGATTGTAAAAGAGGGAATTATAGTGGATGCCAGTTTTATTGAAGTTCCCATAGCCCATTACACCCACGAGGAAAAAGAGGCGACCAGACTACAAAAAGAACAAGAAGAATCAGAAAAAGCACCAGAAGCCTTAGAAAAAACTGAAGAAAAGGTTTCTGCACCAGCTAAAACCTTGAAAGAACAACATCGAGAGAGGCAAATGGATTCCCAGGCTAAATGGACAAAAAAACACGGAAAGTCCTACTTTGGATATAAGGACCACGTGAAGGTCGGTTCCAAATCCAAATTGATAACCGGACATAAAGTAACCGATGCCTCGGTACATGATTCTCCAGTTCTCCCTCATCTGATGGACCTGAAGAATGACACAGGGCAAGAAATCTACGGAGATAAGGGCTACACCTCAGACAACAATAACATCTTTTTGAATGCTAATAAAATGAAAAGTCGGATCATGAAAAAGGGCGCTAGAAATAAGCCTTTGACCGAAGAAGAGGAAGAAAAAAACAGACTTCTTTCCAAAGTTCGATCCCGAGTGGAACACGTTTTTGGATTCATGGAAAACTCCATGAACGGAATGTATCTTAGGGTCAAGGGTTTAATCCGGATTTCCTTCGCCGCAGGAATGATGAATCTGACCTACAATCTGATGCGCTATGAATTCCTCTGTCGGGAGAGGTCTGCCCGATGATCGGGTAGGTGGCTCCAAAAGGGGCAAAAATAAGTTCAGGGAGAGAAATTCATCTCCAAAAAGACTGGTAGACAAATTATGGGAACCAAAATGGGACCTTTTGGGATTCAGGGTGGTTTTTTAGAGGCGCCCAGACTTGAAAAATGGGATTTTTAGTATTACAATCAATTCTATTTGAATCTTGAGGTGCCTTAAAGAGGCAGCTCAAGATATAGGTCATTAGTAAGATTTTTTCTTCTTCCTTAAGGGTGAAAAAGTTTATTGGTCTGTGAAAGTTTCTGTTTTTTTCGAGGTAATCAGAAAATGGTAAGAATGTTAGATACTTTTAAAAAAACATCCTATTATCTATTAGGACTAGCTTTTCTTTTAATCAATAGCTGCGAATCCCCTACAGCTACAGTAACATTTAATGATCAGGCAACAGCCAGGTCGCTTACGTTTAATATAAAATTTGAAAGCCAGGGTGGAAGTTATTTAGGTTCACAAATTGTTAGTGAAAATTCTTTGATCACTCCCCCGGCTGATCCAATCCGTGCAGGTTACACCCTCTTGGGTTGGTACGGGGATGTTGAGGGTACAAAATTTTGGGATTTTTATTCGAATAAAGTTTTATCACCTATAACTCTCTATGCAAAATGGGCTGTGTCAAATCAGGATTTGAATTTTTCATTGATCAACAATGGGATGGAGTATGCAGTGGTGGCTCCTACGGCGTCCGTGTACGGGAATATTGTTATACCTGCCGAGTGGCAGGGAAAGCCTGTGACGAAGATAGTCAACGGAGCCTTCTATAATAGCCGCAACAGTATTACAGGTGTAGTCATCCCCAATTCGGTCCGAAGCATAGGAACAGCTTTCCGGGACTGCGGCTTTTTGGTGAGCGTGACCCTCCCCCGTAGCCTCACAGCCCTTGACCCCGGGGCTTTCTACGGCTGTAAGAGTCTGACCGGGATAAATATCCCGGAAGGGGTCGTAAGCATTGGGAGTATAGCCTTTTACGGGTGCACCTCGCTTTTAAGCGCAACCATTCCGTCAACCGTAAAGACCCTGGGATCACAGTCCTTCTTTGGGTGCGGGAAGCTCACCACCGTCAATCTGGGCCAGGGTGTCAGCAGTCTTGGGGATGAGGTGTTTAAAGGCTGTGCCTCCTTGACGGGCATCATCCTCCCCCCTGGAGCCGTAGATATCGGTATGAGCGCCTTTGAGGGATGCAGCAGTCTTATATCCCTGGTCATCCCAGAAGGAAATTTGGCCATCAAGGACCGTACCTTTGCCTTCTGTACCTCTCTGGAGAGCCTGACAATACCGGCAACAGTGAAGACCCTTGGAGCCAATGTCCTGCAGGGGTGCGGGAATTTGATAAATGTGAGCATCCCCTCCGGGGTAACCAGCATAGGGGCTTACGCCTTTTATGGCTGCGGTAAATTGGGAAGTGTGACAATACCCACCGGAGTGACCAGGATCAATAAAGCAGCTTTTATGGGCTGCAGTTCGCTTACTAACTTGGTGATACCAGAAAGTATAACCAGTATTGGAAATATGGCGTTTCAAAATTGTATAGGTTTGGAGAAAGTATCGATTCCGGGAAGTGTAACCCTTCTGGAATCCAGCGCCTTCCAGGGGTGCACAGCCCTGATCGAGGTGAACGATTACGGACTGGTTCCGCCAATTAATAACGGGGCAGTATTTAATTTTTGCAACCAGTTGGTGAGGATACAGGTTCCATCGGCTTCTGTAACCCTTTATAAAAACGCAGTGAATTGGAACACCTACTCGGGAAAAATCCAGGCTTTGCCTGTAGATGCGGTTTATAGCAGCTATACAGTGGATTTTTTTAGCCAAGGCGGCAGCCCTGTAACGGGATATAAAGTCAACGGAAATACATTAATCAAAGCCCCGGCTCCCCCGGTTCGGGAGGGGTATAACTTCTTAGGGTGGTATGCGGACCCCGGTTTAACTCTGCCCTGGGATTTTACCCAAAACAGGGTGACTGCTAATACAGTCCTCTATGCAAAATGGGAGATGCAAACCCAGGATTTGAATTTTTCATTGATCAACAATGGGATGGAGTATGCAGTGGTGGCTCCTACGGCGTCCGTGTACGGGAATATTGTTATACCTGCCGAGTGGCAGGGAAAGCCTGTGACGAAGATAGTCAACGGAGCCTTCTATAATAGCCGCAACAGTATTACAGGTGTAGTCATCCCCAATTCGGTCCGAAGCATAGGAACAGCTTTCCGGGACTGCGGCTTTTTGGTGAGCGTGACCCTCCCCCGTAGCCTCACAGCCCTTGACCCCGGGGCTTTCTACGGCTGTAAGAGTCTGACCGGGATAAATATCCCGGAAGGGGTCGTAAGCATTGGGAGTATAGCCTTTTACGGGTGCACCTCGCTTTTAAGCGCAACCATTCCGTCAACCGTAAAGACCCTGGGATCACAGTCCTTCTTTGGGTGCGGGAAGCTCACCACCGTCAATCTGGGCCAGGGTGTCAGCAGTCTTGGGGATGAGGTGTTTAAAGGCTGTGCCTCCTTGACGGGCATCATCCTCCCCCCTGGAGCCGTAGATATCGGTATGAGCGCCTTTGAGGGATGCAGCAGTCTTATATCCCTGGTCATCCCAGAAGGAAATTTGGCCATCAAGGACCGTACCTTTGCCTTCTGTACCTCTCTGGAGAGCCTGACAATACCGGCAACAGTGAAGACCCTTGGAGCCAATGTCCTGCAGGGGTGCGGGAATTTGATAAATGTGAGCATCCCCTCCGGGGTAACCAGCATAGGGGCTTACGCCTTCTATGGCTGTAGCAAATTGGGAAGCGTGACAATACCCACCGGAGTGACGGCTATTCAGCAGTCAACCTTTATGGGGTGTAGCTCTTTTTCTAACTTGGTGATACCGGCGAATATCAAAAAAATTGAATCTAATGCATTCCAAGGTTGTGCTAACTTAATTTCTTTAACTCTTCCCGAAGGTTTAACAAGTCTTGGAAGCTCAGTATTTATGTATTGTTCCTCACTGACTGAGGTAGTACTTCCTGGAACAGTGAATAAAATGGGGTCAAGTGTTTTCCTAGGATGTTGGGATTTGACAACAGTGACCGTTAAAGCGTTGGCTCCTCCAGTGATCGGAGGCAATTTATTTAACGCTTGCAAGGCTCTCACCACCATAAAAGTACCTGGTTCATCGGTTTCAACATACAAAACAGCTGTTTATTGGAGTGCTTTTTTAAACAAATACCAACCATTGCTTTAGTTATTTGAGGTAAGTGTTAGTTCTTTAAAGTTAAACTTAGTTAGATTTAGAAAAAATATGGTTCGTAATAACCCATCCGGTGGTATTTCACATCCATGGCCACCTAAAATAGACTTTTGCGGAACATGTGGAGACTTTGGAGGTTGTGGGGGAATATATCATCGTGAGCGGGTATGGCGATTTTCGGCTTTACTAGGGTGGCATTCTCCGCCGCTTCCCAATGGCTCAGGTTATGGTACCCCCCATTGATGCATATGGCCATGATTTCTGGTTTTAGGTCTGCCTCATGGACTAAAAGGGCGGTTTTGGCCGTATCCCCAGAGTTGTGCCAGAGTTTTCCACAGTCGAAATTCAGACTAAAGCTTATATGGTTGCGATCCGTGAAATCCATAGGTTCGGCTAAGCATCCCGTCACTTCGCGCCCCAGGCCTTTCCATATCTGATGGGAGTGCATGAGTTGGATACGGGATTCCGGAATTCCAGATTGTCTCCTCATCCCCACAGCCTGCCAAGTGACCCTTACTGTCAATAGTGGACAGGATGACTTATGTTGATTTCCTTTTTTAGTAATATTTTGCAGCCCAACGGGTTGGTGAAATTCCACCTAAACTTGAGTGTCGCCTGATACGATTGTAGAAAATTTCAATCCATTCTTGAATCGCGATTTTGGCTTCGTTCCTTGTTTTGAACTTTCGATGATTAACCATTTCGCGTTTCAATGATCCCCAAAAACTTTCTGTCGGAGCATTATCATAACAGTTCCCTTTCCGTGACATTGAGGGTTTCATTCCCGATTTTTTAATTAGGTCCTGGTAACTATGGGCACAATACTGGCTCCCTCGGTCGGAGTGATGAATACAGTCCACTGATGGACGCCGATAACGCAGAGCTTTAATCAAGGCAACCTTTACTAAATCTTTCGTCATCCGTTCATTCATGGCATAACCTATTATTTCTTTAGACCCAAAATCTTTTACCCCAGCTAGATAGAGCCAGCCTTCATCCGTGGGGATGTAGGTAATATCAGTACCATAGACCCTTCCAGGTTCAGATATCTCAAATTTTTGATCTAAAAGATTCGGTGCCACCGGTAAATCATGATCAGAATTTGTTGTGGCCTTGAATTTCTTATTTTGGATGCATTTGAGGCCTAATTCCTTTCTTAGCCTATGAATACGGTCCCTGCCGACCATGATATCTTGATCCGCCAACTCCTGTTGGATTCTTGTGGATCCATAAGTTTGGCGTCCAGCATTATGAGCTTTTGTGATCTGAGGTTTCAAAATTTGATCTCGTTTCTTTCGCTCACTTATTGGTCGAGAAATTCGTGCGTAAAATCCACTGCGAGATATTCCAATGACTTCGGCTAAAATCTTTTTTGGATATTCGAGACTCAATTCTTTCATGACCGCATACCGGGAAGAGTCTCCTTGGCGAAGTATGCGGTCGCTTTTTTTAGGATTTCTCGCTCCATTTTGACTTCCGCCAGCTCCTTTCGTAGCTGGATATTTTCTGCCAAAATTTCTGCCAGAGTGGGCGCACCAGAAATGGAAGTACTGCCTTCCTCACGATAATGAGCCATCCAGCTTCCTATTGTCCCTTTGGGTATCCCGAGTTTCTGACCTGCCTCAGAATAGGATAAGCCTTCCTGAGTCACCATTCGAACAGCATCTGACTTTAGCGCTTCGCAATACTGCCGTCTTTCTTTCATCCCTACATTCTCCCAGGAACAAGTGATCTTGGTCACGGATTTCAGTATAGGTCACTTGGCTCCCACCGCAGTTCTATCAACAGAGCCAATGACACCCGCAGAACAGGGAGTTCATACTTCTTTATCATATCTGTTTTCATTAGACGATCTTATTTCCAAATCT
>CAZUXL010000149.1:0-6612 GCA_964624355.1 uncultured Spirochaetales bacterium | reverse complement strand
AATATATACCGAGCCAAATCCTGATCTTCTTCCACTTTTTTTAGTCTGTCATTGATGTAGGCGGGAGTGATGGTCACACTTTGTCCTCCCAACTCGGGAGCGGCAAAAGAAAGTTCATCTAAAACCAGTTCCATGACGGTGGAAAGCCTTCTGGCACCGATATTTTCTGTGGTGGAGTTCACCTGCCAGGCGACTTCCGCCAGACGCACTATGGCCTCGGGGGTAAATTCCACATGGACACCTTCGGTTTCCAACAGAGCCTTGTACTGCACTGTCAGACTATTTTTCGGCGTGGTGAGAATCCGTTTAAAGTCCTCGGCAGTGAGGGCTTCCAGGGTGACCCGAATGGGAAACCGGCCTTGGAGTTCGGGGATGAGGTCGCTGGGTTTGGACATATGAAAGGCTCCGGCCGCGATAAACAGGATATGGGAGGTGTCAATGGTTCCAAACTTGGTGTTCACCTTGGATCCTTCCACAATGGGGAGAATATCCCTCTGGACCCCTTCCCGGCTCACATCCGCCCCGCTCCCACCTGAGGACCGGCTGGCGATTTTATCAATTTCGTCGATGAATATAATTCCCATATTCTGAACCCGGTCTCTGGCGAGATCCACCACCGTATCCTGGTCCACCAGCTTCTCCAGTTCTTCCACCAAAAGAAGTTCCCGAGCCTGTTTGATGCTGACCATTTTTTTCTTTTTTTTCTGACCGAAAATATTCCCCAGGGCTCCCAGGTTCATATCGATCTCTTCGAAATTTTGACCAGAGAAAACTTCAATGGAGGGAGCGGAGCTCTTCCCGCTCAGGGTGATCTCCACTTTTTTATCATCCATCTCACCCCTGCGCAGTTTCTCCCGGAATTTCTCCCGGGCTTCGGAGGACGCTACTTCAAACACCTGTTCCCCGGTCACAGGATCGGTTCCCATTTTTTTACTTCCGGGAAGGAGAAGTTCGAGAATAATTTCTTCCACCCGGGTTTCCGCTTCCGCTTCCCGGCCTTCTTTGAGCTCGGAGCGGACCATGGAAATTCCCACATTCATCAAATCCCGGATCATGGATTCCACATCCCGGCCCACATAGCCCACCTCGGTGTACTTCGTCGCTTCCACCTTAATAAAAGGAGCACCGGTGAGTTTGGAAAGCCTACGGGCAATTTCTGTTTTACCCACCCCGGTGGGGCCGATCATAATAATATTTTTTGGATAAATTTCTTCCCGGAGTTCCTGGGAAAGTTTCTGCCTCCGGGTGCGATTTCGCAGGGCTATGGCCACAGCCCTCTTGGCTTCATTTTGCCCGATGATGTATTTGTCCAGCTCCTCTACGATTTGCCGAGGGGTGAGTTTTTCCATATCCAGTTTCAAGACAATTCCTCCAAAACAATGTTATCGTTGGTGTAAATACAAATTTTTCCCGCTATCTTCAAGGATTTCAGGGCGATTTCCCCTGCGCTCAAGGTGCTGGCGTCCAAGTAGGCTAGAGCCGCTGCTTGGGCGTAAAATCCCCCAGATCCAATGGCAATGGCCCCATCCTCCGGTTCCACCACATCCCCAGTACCGCTCAAAACAAAAAGGTTATTTTTATCCGCCACCAGCATCATGGCTTCCAGTTTCCTGAGGATTTTATCCGTGCGCCAATCCTTGGCCAGTTCCACACTGGAGCGTTTCACATCCCCATTGAACTGGTTGAGCTTTGCTTCAAATCTTTCCAAGAGGGTAAAGGCATCCGCCGTAGCCCCGGCGAATCCCACCAGAACCTGACCCCCGAAAATTCGCCGGACCTTACGGGCATTCCCCTTCAAAACCGTGGCTCCCAGTGTTACCTGACCGTCTCCGGCAAAGGCGGTGACTCCGTTTTTTTTCACTGCTAAAATTGTGGTTCCGTGTAAAACCGTTTCGCTCATTCTTTTTTTCCTCCGTGGGGATGGGCCTGCTCTAAGGTAGACCTAAGTTTGTCCAAACTAAGATGGGTATAAATTTGTGTGGTCGACAACTGGGCATGCCCAAGAAGTTCCTGTAAATGCCGGATATCCATACCTTCATTGAGCAGGTGGGTGGCAAATGTGTGCCTGAAGGTGTGGGGGGTGATCTTTTGATAGATCCCCGACTGTTTCAAATGCCTGCGGAGAACCAGAGCCAACCCCATGGTTCCCAAGCGCCGCCCCCTATGATTTAACAGTAAGGCTTTCAGGGCATCGTCCTGGGATTGGTCCACCCGTTTTTCCCGGTGGATTTTGTATTCTTCAAAGGCTAACCTGGCTTCATCATTTAAAAAGATAAGCCTTTCTTTTTTTCCTTTTCCCATGATCCGCAGACTGTCACTGGACATCTGGGAGAGATTCAGGGAAAGAAGCTCTGCAGCCCGGCAGCCGGTGGCGTAGAGCACTTCAAAGATCAAACGGTCCCGGCAATCCCGAAACTCATCTTTTCCCGGAGTGAGAAGAATACCCAAATCCCGGGGCTGCAAAAGGCTGGGAAGCCTTCGCCCTGATTTTAAATTCCTTATCTGTGAGAAAGGATTCACCTCTGTCCGGGAAGTCCGGACTAAATATCTATAAAATCCTCTCAGGGAAGAGGCGATCCGGTTAACCGTCAAAGGAGAGAGCCCCCGTTTTTTGTGAAAGGCTAAAAATCCAGAAGCCTGGGATCCCAGAGCTCCCAATATTTCCACCTCTTCCGAGGAAAGGAACTCCTGCCATTTTTCCAAATCCTGCTTTACAGCGATTAAGGTGTGTACCGACAAGCCCCGAGAAGTCTCCAGATAGGTCAGGTACTCCGGCATCAAGCTGTCCATTGCCGGCCTCCGTAGGGTGAAATTTTTTCCCGAGTTTCCAGGCGGTCCCAATTATCCAAAATCTGCCGGACCGAATGGATACTCACAGCCCCATCCTGCTCCAGACGTTCCCCCCCGGATCCCACCAAAGGATGAAATCCCTCGGGACAAACAAACACATCCCGCCCTTGTTCCAGAGCCAAGGAGGTGGTAATTAATGCCCCGGATTTCACCGGAGCTTGAACCAGAACAACCCCACGGCTGAGTCCGGAAATAATCCGATTTCTCTGGGGGAAATGATATTTATATGGTGGGGTCAGAGGCGGATACTCACTGAGCAAACACCCCCGATCTTCCAGGATTCGTCTTGCCAGAGCGGAATTGGACTTGGGATAAACCTGGTCTAAACCACAGGCTAAAACCGCTAGGGTCTTCCCCCCGCCTTCCAAAGTACCCCGGTGTACCGCTTCATCGATGCCCCGGGCGAGGCCTGAAACAGTCCAAATCCCGGCTTCTCCTGATTGTTTTCCCAATTCAAAGGCTAATTTTTTTGCTTTTTCCGTGGGCTGGCGGGTTCCGACTAGGCCTAAAAGTGGAGCATCCCAGGCTGGCCGTTCACCCCGGTAATAAATTCTAAAGGGAGGGTCGTAGATTTCTTTCAGTTGGGCGGGATAGGATAGGTCCTCCCACTTCAGGGTTTTTATGGAATTTTTTTCCAAATATTCCCAAGAGCGGGCGGCCTCAGACCATCGATCCCTGAGGTTCCAGGTGGATCTTTGGAGCCTGCGTCCCAGGATTTCTTCCTGGTCCTGTGGGGTGATTTTTAGGAGTTCCTGAGTCTGGGGAAAGATCTGGGAGAGAAGAGTTTTCTCTTGCAGGGTGAGCCCCCCCTGGAATTGTATCAGAAATCCGCTGTCCATCAGTTTTTCA
The DNA here is from genome assembly GCA_964624355.1 of uncultured Spirochaetales bacterium. Classification (GTDB taxonomy): domain Bacteria; phylum Spirochaetota; class Spirochaetia; order JABEVK01; family JABEVK01; genus CAZUXL01. The sequence goes on along the minus strand of CAZUXL010000149.1, from coordinate 2,913 downwards.
GCTCCTGGAGTTTTTCCTGGGCTAGGGACTGGTCCTCGGCGTTGCGGGAATTTTGGAGGATATCTTGATAGACCACAATGGCTTCGGCTCTCCGGTTCAGGGCGACTAATAAAGTAGCCTTGAGCCGCTGCGGTCGGTAGGTATTACCCGAACCCTTTTCCCCCCGGACCACCCCTTTTTGCTGAGCCAAGTACCCATCCACCCATTGGAGTCCCAATTCCGGTTGATTCAATTCCAATCCGTAAATCACTGCCAGGGCAAAGTAAGACTCCATATAAGCATCATCCAGTTCTATGGCCTTTTTGTGATAGGTGGCAGCCCGCTCCAACTTAGCCACGATTTGTTCCGGATCAGGATCAATTTTGGCCAGATTTGATTGAGCCACCCCCGCGTAGTAGTTCAGTGCCGGACTTTCTGGCTGAATGGCCAAAGCCTGGATAAGATAATCCAGGGCTGGACCATACATCCGGGAGTCTAGAAAACTTAAGGCAGCTGCTTTGAGCAGGGTTCCCTTGTACTGGGTCTTGGCCACGATTTGGTCTAAATCACTTTGAACCGCTTGGATTTCCGCTTCCAGCTGCTGTTCTCGTTCGGGACCGGGAACTTCCCCTTTCCAGGATTCCAGTTCCAACAAAGCCCGAAGGGACCCTGGAGGGGAACACCCCATCATACCCGCAACTATCATCAGAACAATTAATTTTTTCATTGGATCTCCCCCCTATAGGACGGCTTCAGGTCCCCCTTCTGCTTCACTTGAGACCGGGGATGGTAGAGATGATGCAAGGAAAGTAGGTCTTCCCTGTTCACATGGGTATAAATCTGTGTGGTATTGATGCTGGTGTGACCTAAAAGGGCCTGGACGGTCCGCAAATCCGCCCCCCCCTCTAAAAGATGGGAGGCGAAGGAATGTCTGAGAGTATGAATTTTTCCCTGCAATCCCGCTTTTTCCATGAAGATTTTAAAATTCTTCCACATGCCCTTGCGGCTGAGGCTTTCTCCCCGGTAATTGAGAAAGACATTTTGAACCCCCGTCCCCTGGGCCAACTGGGGCCTGGCATCTTCCAAATAGGTGATCAGCCATTTTCGAGCAGCACCCCCCAGGGGAATGAGCCGTTCTTTATCCCCCTTACCCACCACACGGATCAGCCCCTCTTCCAAAAAGACCTGGCCCAATAATAGTCCGGAAGCCTCGCTCACCCGAAGTCCTGCGGAATAAATCAGCTCGAAAAGCGCCCGGTCCCTGGTGCCCTCGGGACTGCCGGTTCCGATTTGGGCTAAAAGTTCATCCACCTGGGCAGGTTCCATAACCTCGGGTGAAGACGGGCGAATCCTGGGACTTTCCATTTTTTCCATGGGGTCGTCTTTACGCACCCCTTCCACCGTGAGAAACTGAAAAAGGCTTCTGAGGGCGGATTGGATTTTTGCCACCGATCGAAGAGAAAGTCCATCGGCCCGGTGAGCGATATAACTCACCAGGTCCGTGAAGCTCAGGGTATCCCAGCTCCAATTCTGGACCTTTCCATGATCCGCTAAGAATCCAGCCTCCCGAAGGTATTCCTCCACGGTCCTTTTACCCAGACCGAGATGGAGATGGAGGTAGGATTCGTAGGCGGGCAGCACCCAGAGTTCCATTACTTAGTCATTCCTTTCAATCGCTGGCGCAGGTAGGTGGGGACTTCCAAATTATCTTCCCCCGACCGGGTTCCCAGAAAGTTGTTCGCCGGGGCTTTGGTGCCCGCAACCACGTTGTTGAATTCCCCAAAGGAAAGGTATTCCGAGTGTCCTTTTTTGTGGGATTCCTTTACTTCCGGCTCCGCAGTGAGGGTCTCCACCGGTGTTTGGGTGGCGGAAGTCATAAATCCCGTGGCGATCACCGTCACTTGGATCTCGTCCTTCATATCTTCCTGGTAAGCAAACCCGTGGATGATATTGCAGTCCTCGTCGGCGTTTTGTGTCAGGATCCCCATGATTTCGGAGATCTCATCCATGGCTCCATCGGGACCCACCAGGATATTCACCAGAATTCCCTTGGCGCCTTCGATACATATTCCATCCAGGAAGGGGTTATTAATCGCCGCTGTCACCGCGTCCACAGCCCGATTTTCCCCGTGTCCCCGTCCAATACCCATGAGGGCAGCACCCCGGCCTTCCATAATCGCTTTCACGTCTGCAAAATCGATGTTGATTTCCCCGGGGGTGGTAATGATGTCCGCTATCCCCTGAACCCCCATGCGAAGAACGTCGTCGGCCCGGATGAGGGCTTCCCGAATAGGTGCTCTAGCTTCCATATTACTTAGAATTTTATCGTTGGGAATGACGATCAAGGTGTCCACGGCTTTTGCAAGCTTTTCAATTCCCTCGTTGGCTTGCTTTAATTTCTGAGCCCCTTCGTAGGAAAAGGGCCTGGTGACCACGGCTACGGTCAGGGCGCCCACTTCCTTGGCTATCCTGGCGATCACCGGAGCGGCTCCGGTTCCGGTTCCCCCCCCCATTCCCGCGGTGACAAAAACCATGTCAGCCCCGGTAAGGTAAGCCCGAAGGGCATCCACATCTTCCTCAGCAGCGGCGGCGCCCACCTCGGGTTTACCCCCGGCTCCCAGACCTTTTGTTCGGTTGCGACCCAAAGGAATTTTCACCTCAGCCTTGGACCGGCTTAAGGCCTGGTGGTCCGTATTGGCGGCCATAAAATGCACGTCCCGGACACCGCATTCGATCATCCGGTTGATGGCATTCGAACCGCCGCCGCCGACCCCGATAACTTTGATGACCGTTGCTGTATTTACAAAGTCATCCACCACAGAAATATTATTTAACATAGACTTCTCCCCTCCCCAGGAATCATATCTCTTAAGACCTTAACCTAAGCTACTGCGGTGGATTCTGGGGGCGTGGCCCGCTTCCTTCGCTCCTCAT
>CAZUXL010000148.1:0-6616 GCA_964624355.1 uncultured Spirochaetales bacterium | reverse complement strand
TCAAAAGGCGCCAATAATTCCGGATTTCTAAAGGACCGGTTTCTTCGGCTAGACGTAGCAAATACACGCGAAGAAGTTGGTTTTGCCAGATACGTATGAGAAACCGAGGAGGTAAGAATGCAATATAAAAACTGAAGCTGGATCCAAGAACCATGGCCTGTGCGATGGGTAGAAGTATCGATGGGGCTGAGGTCCAAATGCTGAGGGTTCCCGCCAGGGCAAGGGCCAGCGCAAACAATATTGAGCCCATGCTCGCCCAAGCCAGACGCTGTCTGCTGAAACCTGCACGCTGCCCCCCCCAAAAAAACCGCAAAGCTGCCAGTATATTGAGAGTGATGAAATATCCCACCACCGCCAGTAATAGGAATGTCGGCAATGGATTCGGGACTAGTAGGAGTGACAGTAAAGCACCCAGCCAAGCCACCCAGGCACCCCACCGCAAGCCTAGTCTCAAGGGTTTAAGATGGGCTGTGACTTGGAGGAGCAAGACGGGTTGCAGTAGCAAAGTGAAAGTCCCCAACTCCTTAAGGCCCCGCCAGTTCAGCCCCAATTCTTGTAATAGAATGTTTTGTAACCCCAGGAGTCCCAGAGCCCCAAACAGAAGCGCAACATCCCTTCGCAAACTCCCCCGGCGTCGTCCATAATCCACTAGGGACCACAGACTGAGCAAAAGGAAACTCGCATTAACCAAAAATTGCATTTCGTCTCCTCTACTTTAATTAGTATATTTCATACTTCTCAACAAATTCTCAGGGAACTAAGAGTACCGACCTGGCTTATATAGACAGGTATTCCCGAAATGAAGTGAAGCCCGATGCCTTCGTCCTTGCATTCAATACCCATAGTTTTAAACATCGGGATACAACTCATTCCGAGGGCACACTATTGGTAGCCACCCAATACAAACCTATCCGTGCCACCTTTTCTGCAAAGTCTGCAAACTGAATGGGTTTTTGAACGAAACTATTAGCTCCCTCCTCGTAACACCGGAGTTTATCGACTTGTTGATCCGAAGAGGTGAATATCACCACAGGAATTAGTTTTGTCTGAGGATGATGACGAATTCTCTGTAGGACCTCTAGACCGGTCAATCGAGGGAGTTTCAGGTCCAACATGATGAGGATAGGCAAAGGCTCTCTGGCCCGCCCCTGTTCATCAAAGAGCAAATTTGAGGCCTGTTCACCGTCACGAGCCAGGACCAAGGGATTTGCCAATCCCGCTTTTTTGAGGCTGCGGACTATCAAATACTCGTCCTGCGCATTGTCTTCAACAATGAATACAGGTCTGAACACCTAAACGGCCTCCCTCGTGGGCGAAAAACGGAATTCCGCCCCTTTATTTTCCTGTCCGCTAGCCTCAATTTCATATCCCAAGAGGTCACAAATCTTCTTCACTGTGGCCAAACCAATGCCAAGGCCGGGAAACTCGTCCTCTCTGTGCAGGCGCTGAAAGGGCTTGAAAAGATTGGACTGGTAATTAGCATTGAATCCCGCCCCATTGTCGCTGATTGTGATCCATTTCCGTTCCTCTAAATGCTGGAGGGAGACCGAAATCTCGGCGACATCTTTTCGCGAAGTATATTTCCAGGCGTTCTCCAAAAGGTTAAGCAATGCGATGCCCAGAAGTTTTTCGTCTCCCAGTAACACCATATTGGGTTGAACAATCCACTTGACCCGACGTTCTTGTTGGCCGGCCTGCAACTCCTCCAGAATCCTTACGGCTAAAATGGAAATGTCCACAGGTGCCAAAACCACTGGTTGGCGCCAGATTCGGGACAGGGTCAATAGACCGTCGATAAGGTCGGCCATCCTTTTACTGGCTCCTAAAACCTGCTGCCAATAAAATTGGCCCGTCTCGCTCAGAGTTTCGCCATAGTCCTCCTGCAGGGCTTGAGCAAAGCCGTTTATAGCCCGCAGGGGTGCTCGAAGATCGTGGGATACGGAGTAAACAAAGGTCTCTAGATCGTTTTTAGCCATCTCCAATTCCGCAGTTTTTTCCGCCACCAACCGTTCCAGGGAGGTCCGAAAACCTTGGAGCTCTTCTTCTTGCTCCCGCTGAAGGGTAATGTCCACCAGGGTCGCCACCACAAAAGTTTGACCGTCCAGATGTAGTGGACACAGGCTGATTTCCACAGGTATCAGATTTCCATCGGCCCTACGGGCTTCCAGGTACCTACCGGTTCCCATGGCACGAGGCCGGGGGTCCTGCAAAAAATCCTTGCGATGCTGGGCATGATTCCGCTTCACTCGATTTGGAACAAAATCCTCAACGGTTTTTTTACAGAGCGCTTGTTCTGAAAGTCCAAGCAATATTACTGCTTGGGGATTAGCCTGGCGAATGCGACCGACCCAATCCGTGAGAATCATGGCATTGGGGCTGGCCTGGAAGAGGGCTGAATCGAAAGGGGAGAGCAAGGAATCACTTGTCATGATCCGTTCCCAAGGTTTACAACCACTTCTGTCACAGCTTGCCACAATTCATCCCAATCAAAGGGCTTTTGCATCACCCTGGCTACCCCGGCCTTGAGTAGGGTATTGTTCAATTCATCTTGAAAATATCCAGTGGTCATGATGATGGGAATCCCCGGGTGCTGGAGCATAATTCTCTCCGCCAACTCCTTCCCATCCATCCCCGGCATGCCAAAATCAGAAATGACCAAGGATATTTCGCAGCCTTTTTCGTCCAAGGCTTTTAGGGCATCCCAACCATTATCCGCCAAAATAACCCGTCGAACCTTAGACTTCAGCAGCGCTTCTCCCACGGTTAAGATAGACGGCTCGTTGTCCACAAAGAGTATGTTTATATCCAGAAACATCTTTGTGGAATTAGTAACTTTCGGCCCAAATCGGCCGACCGTATTCTCCACTGCTTGGGGTACGGGAATGGTTAGGTGAAATATCGTTCCCCGCCCCACCTCGGAAACCAAATCAATTTGGATCTGATGAGCAGATAAAATCCCCGAAACCACAGCAAGACCCAATCCAGTACCCCGCCCAGGATCTTTGGTGGTAAAAAAGGGATCAAAAATCCGGGCCTGAACCTCCTTGGGCATCCCCGTTCCTGAATCGGCCAGTTCGACCACAAGGCTGGAACCAGGGGAGTCCGTATTACCCACCTTCTGTTCATTCCAAGCCCGCATCGTAATGGTGCCGCCCCCGGGCATGGCATCTTTGGCATTGAGCAGTAAATTGACAAAGACTTGTCCTAATTGACCCTTATCTCCAGAGATTAAAGGGAGGTCAGGGGAATATATTTCTTTCACTTGAATGTTTTCTGGAAATACCTCCCGAATCATGGCGACGGTTTCGGAAAGTAAGGCGACGATGGAAAGCGGTTCTTGTCGTGTTGGTTTCTGGCTCACGAAAAGAAGTAGATGCCTCACCAAATCCGCCCCTCTTTGTGATGCCTTTTGAATTTCTGCCAATCGGGTTTGGAGTTGCGGGAGGTCCGGATTCTCCAACTCAATCATGGAGGTCTGTCCACTTATTATAGTCAACAGATTGTTGAAATCATGGGCCATTCCTCCGGCAAAAACACCCAGGCTTTCCATTTTACTGGCTCTTAGCATTTTTTCTTCCATCAAATGGAGCTTGGTATAGTCAAGAAAGTTGGCGCCGAGGAGGCGATGGGTCTGGGATTCCAACCAGTGAAAGGTGCAAAGAAGATAGACCGAGCCTCCGTCAGTCCTTTGGAATTTATAGACCCGAGGTCCGAAATGAGGATACAACTCCAATTGATTTCGAAGTTCTCTCATCGTTTCCTCCGATGAAAAAAGGCTCCAAAAATTGGGATCCACTCCTTGTTTTAGCTGAAAAATTGTTCTAAATGTGGGGTTACTATCTATGATTTGGCCATCTTGCCTAAACATCATCAAGGCGGCCAGACTATGTTGAAAATAGTTCCGAAATTGTTTTTCAGCCCGCTCTTTCTGGCCTAAAATCTCCTCCTGACGATACTTTAGTTTTTTCTCCTCCATAATCCGGCGCAAAACCGGACCTAGGCGGCTGATATTATTTTTAGACACAAAGTCCGTGGCACCAGCCTTCAACAGATCCACTGCCCGCTCTTCTCCAATTTGTCCCGAAATCAGGATGAAAGGTAAATCGGGAGTCTTCTTTTGAACCATATTAAGAGCTTCTATAGCTGAAAAGCCGGGAATGCTGTGGTCGGAAAGACACACATCCCAGGAATTATCCAGGGATTCCGTCCAATCCTTTCGGTTGTCCACCACCTGCATTTCTGTGGTCCAACCATCGTTTTTTAAGAAGCGTCTCAAAAGCTGAACATCCGTTTGTGAATCTTCCAGAAGTAGGATCTTGAGTGTATCCATTACCCCCCCATATAAAGAGCTGCGGAGTGCATCTTTTTATGTCGCTAAATGACAGCCTTACCGCCTTTTAAATATAACTAAAATTGTCGGAATTATCATGATTTTAATACAAAATTGCGGTAATCCTAGGAATATGCTTAGGTTCCCCACTAAGGCGAATCATTAATATACAATATTGTAGCTCATTGATTTTAATACTTCAATAATGTAGAAAATTTACCGATGAATTTACAATTTTTCTACTTTTTTGATAAATATCATCCTCGCATACATTAATTAGTTCCAATTTAACCGTGTTTACGAGCATTTTTTCATTTTGGCATGTTATTTGCATTGAATTCAGCGTACACAAACTAATGGAGGTTGTTTCAAATGTTCAAAAAATTGACTACAGGAATCCTCCTGGGATTTCTAATTCTTACTGGAGTCCCCGGATTCTCACAAGAGGCAGCAGCGCCGGCCGAAGCCGTCGTTACTGAAACCGCCCCAGTTGCCGACACCACGGCACTGGAAGAATTGACAGCTAAGGCAGCGACCTTATCCATGGGTGTGGATACCATTTGGGTGATGATCGCTGGTTTCCTCGTTTTCTTTATGAACCTTGGTTTTGCCATGGTGGAATCTGGATTGGCCAGAGCCAAAAACACTGTGAATATCTTAACTAAGAACTTCATTGTTTTCGCATTAGCATCTGTGGCTTACTGGATAGTGGGCTTCGGACTTATGTTCGCCAATGGTAACACCTTCATAGGACTTGAAGGTCTATTTTTCATCGGAGGAAACGGCGTGGATGGGGCTTACGCCTCCTTGAGCTGGGCTAATGTCCCCTTGTTTGCAAAGTTTTTCTTCCAGTTAGTCTTTGCTGCCACCGCCGCCACCATTGTTTCCGGCGCTGTAGCTGAAAGAATCAAGTTCCAGTCCTTTATTGCCTTCTCCTTGGTCCTTGTGGGATTGCTTTATCCCGTTACCGGCCACTGGATCTGGGGTGGTGGATTCTTAGCTTCTTGGGGATTCTGGGACTTTGCCGGTTCCACAGTGGTTCACTCTGTGGGTGGATGGGCTGCCTTGGCTGGTGTGATCGTCCTTGGTCCTCGTTTGGGAAAATACAAGTCCAATGGTTCCGTGAGTCCCATTCCTGGGCATAACTTGGCCATGGTTACCATGGGAGGACTGGTCCTTTGGTTCGGTTGGTTCGGCTTTAACCCCGGATCCACCATGGGCGTAGGAGATGGTAGTGCGATTGCTCATATTGCTGTAACCACCAATACAGCCGCTGCATTTGCAATTATTTCATCCACCATCATGTCATGGATTTTCCAAAAGAAACCTGATCTAACCATGATCATCAACGGTGCACTGGCCGGTCTGGTGGCCATAACCGCAGGTTGTGCTTTTGTCACCATTGAAGCTGCGGCGATCATCGGTTTCATCGCTGGTATCTTAGTGGTTCTGGCTGTTTGGTCCTTTGACTTCTTGAAGCTGGACGATCCAGTGGGAGCCCTGTCTGTTCACTTGGTGAACGGTGTGTGGGGAACCCTGGCCGTGGGACTCTTTGCGGTCACAGGAATAACCGGTGCCGCCACTGGAAACGGTCTGTTTATCGATGGATCAACCGCCCTTTTGGTGGCTCAGATTACTGGGATAGCTTTAGTGGGTGCTTTCACCTTCGGGCTTTCGCTCTTGGTTTGGTTTATCATTAAAATCACCATGGGTATCCGGGTTTCCAGGGAAGAAGAGCTGTCTGGACTTGATGTGGGCGAGCATGGAATCGAAGCCTATCCTGATTTTCAGGGCTTCTTGACAAAGTAAGAAGGAGAGAAAAATGAAACTAGTCATAGCTGTAATACAACCAGAAAAGCTTACGGACGTTAAAAACGCTCTACTGGAAGCTAAAATCGGAAAAATGACCGTCTCCAATGTGATTGGTGCCGGTCAACAGATGGGATACACCGAAAACTACCGTGGTGCGGTGGAAGAAATTAATCTTTTGAAAAAAGTCAGGATTGAAATCCTGGTCAACGAAGATTTTGTAGAACCCGCTGTAAACGCCATCATAAAAGGAGCCAGATCCGGAAAAATCGGAGACGGCAAAATTTGGATTCAAGAACTTCAGGATTGCATTAGAATCAGAACAGGCGAAAGGGGCAAAGAAGCGATCGGATAGAGATTTCTTTAATCTTTGTTTTTAAATCCTGTTGAGGCTGACCTTAGGGTCAGCCTATTTTTTCGTTAGTGTCCAGAATCCTTGAGTTTCCTAAGCCATCCAGAAATTAGCCTGGATGCGCT
>CAZUXL010000147.1:0-6629 GCA_964624355.1 uncultured Spirochaetales bacterium | reverse complement strand
ATTGACGTGGTGAAGTACGGCATCGCTACGCCCTTACCCGGAACAGATTTTTACCAGCAGATGGTAGAACAAAAAAGGCTCATTAGTAAAAACTGGGAACATTATGACACCGAACACGTGGTTTTTAAGCCGGCAAGAATGTCCCCGGATCAGCTATATAAAGGTTTGGGGGATGCTTTTCGCCATACTTACGGCGGTGGATCCATCTTTAAAAGGCTTATGGCTTCATCACCTAGCATTCTTACTTTATCCTCAAATCTTCTGTACCGGAAAATTGCTTTCAGTTACCAGGATTCTCATTTAAAAACTGTCAATTAAAAAAGGAAAGGATCCCATGAAAATTGTGCTTATATTGCCCAGAGCCGGCATATACCGTAGGGGAACAGGGGCCTTTTCCCGATTTATCCGTTATTCCCCCATGACCCTGGCCACTTTAGCTTCCTTAGTGCCACCCCAGCTCCAGGCTCAGGTAGAACTTTTTGACGAAGGGAATGAAATCATCGATGTGGAAAAAATCCAAGCGGACCTGGTAGGGATTACGGCGATCACCGGGGCCTCCCGCAGAGCCTATGCTTACGCCGATCATTTTCGCTCCCGGGGAATCCCCGTGGTCATGGGGGGAGTGCATTCTACCCTTATGCCCAAAGAAGCCATGGTGCACGCCGATACGGTGATCACAGGGCAGGCTTTTGAGACGTGGCCTGAGTTCCTTATGGATTTTGCTGCGGGGAAAGCAAAATCCCTTTATCGGTCTGCTGAAGTTATTAATTTCAGTAAGTTTAAAGCCCCCGAACGGCGGTACATTAAACACCAGGGTTTCATCACAGTAAATTCTACTCAGGCGGTTTTCGGCTGCCCGAACTCCTGCGACTTCTGTGTGACCCCGGTGGCGTGTAAGGGTTATCAGGCGCGGCCTATAGGGGATGTGGTAGCAGATATCAAAACCATGGAAGGCAGGTACATGACCTTTGTGGATCCCAGCCCCATTGAAAACGTCGCTTACGCCACGGAACTCTACCGGGCTATGATTCCTTTGAAGAAGACTTGGACGGGACTGGCGACCACCCGGCTGGTGGACCATCCGGAGCTCATGGATGCCATGTATGACAGCGGTTGCAAAGGTCTGCTCATCGGCTTTGAAAGTCTGAGTCAAAAGGCTGTGCAGAACACCAGTAAAGCTTTTAATAAAGTGGACCGGTACCATGAATTGGTTCGGGAACTCCACCACCGGGGGATCGCTATCATGGGGTGTTTCGTCCATGGACTGGACGGCGAGGGGCCTGATAGTTTTCAAAGGACTTTGGACTTTGTTATGGAAGCGGCCATCGACCTGCCGCGTTTTACAGTGTGTACCCCCTTTCCAGGAACCCCCTATTTTGCGTCCTTGGAAAAAGCGGGGCGGATTCTAACCCGGGATTGGTCCCTTTACGACGCCCAGCATGTGGTCTTCCAGCCCCGGGGGATGAGTATTCAAGAGTTAGAAAAGGGGCACCAGTGGATTTGGAAAAAATCTTATCATTGGTCTGCCATTGCCCAACGGCTGGCAAAAAGCCGAAGTTTTTTATCCTATTCCGTGGCAGCCAACTACGCCTACCGGGTCTACGGCCGAAATCTCCACCGGTTCGGTCAACCCTGGATGGAGAAGGATCATCTGCTTAAACCTCAGCTTTGACTTTTTTTGACCCCGTCAGGGTCTTAAAAAATTTCGGCTCATTCTGATGAAATTTGTCTAAGCAGTGGGTGATGCACTCGGACTTATCCGTGCCCTCTGGCAGGTCTAGACAACTTCCCGAGGTGAGGCAGGCATTCACATTGTGATGATGACCCCCTGTTTTCTGGGTGTCGCAGGTACCCCCGGAGAGGCATAAAGTCACATCTTGGTCCATGGCCGCATTCATTTTTCTCCAGAGGGGAGCTAAAGGCAGTTTACTTGCGTTGCCGAAGGATATTTGGAAAAAGTCGCAGGGATAGAGTTCTCCGCTGGAGGATAGGTAGGAATGCTGAACCCCTGCGGCGCAGCCGAAGAGATGGTCGGAGTAAAAAAGTATTTCAGTATTGACTTTGAGTTTGAGTTTTTTGTTCGCCCAATCCTGCAGGTCCACTAAGAGTTTTCTGTCTTCTGCGGAGAAAAGCCGGGAATCTTGGTCCTGGGCGGCGCGGCCCACAGGAATGGGTTCCATAAGGCTCAGCTCCTGGGCTCCCAAGGTTTCCACCATCTGGGCCAGAGCTAAAACTGAGGGCTTATTCAATTGTTGTCGGTCTAAAACGGCGGTAACTATGGGATACAGTCCTGCCAAGCTGGCATTTTTTATGGCTTCACAGGCGAATTCAAAACTTTCAGGATGGCCCCTGTGTTTTATATGAACCTCTGGTTCTGCAGAATCCAAACTCACGGATACCCCGTAAAGTCCACAAGCCTTGAGGTTCTCAGCCTTTTCCAAAGTAAGTCCCCAGCCGCTGGTGTAAATAAAACATTGGGACCTCTCATCCACAGACCGTACCAAGTCCTCTATATCATCCCTGAGAAGGGGCTCTCCTCCGGTAAAACTGATCACCGAAGTTCCCATTTTTTGAATCTGGCTGATCAAACTTTTCCACTGATCTGTGGTAAGTTCCGGCTTTTTTTCATCCCCATTGGAGCAATACCAGCATTGACAAATACACCGGTCCGTGAGGGCTAAACTGAAGGTCATGGGAGCGTTTTTTTTCTGCTCCGCCAGACTGGAAAAGATTTTATCCTGGTCACGGGCAGATGCAAGAAAGTTTCTAAAAGCCGGGGAGGAGATGGGGGGAATGATGAATGCAAAAAGAAAGTCGTCTCCGAACCGGGTTATTTTATTTTTTCGGATGATGAGATTCATGGCCTTTACCAACCGCCATAAACTATAATTGGGATCTTTTTTGAAAAGAGCCGCATATTCCTTCAGGGCCTTTCGAGTTCCGGGAACCCAGAGCATCTGCCACACCATGGCTAAATTTTTTATGAACATTTTATCTTCCTTGAAGTATTCGATAGAAACCTGGAAAATCCATGGCTGTGGTTTTAGCCAGTTTAGCCGCCAAGACTGCCCGATCCACCGGGAGCTCCTGGGCCGACAATCCCGCTCCAGGACGGAACTGGTCGGCCATGCAAAATGGCCGGGGTAGGCCAATTTCATCCCGCATGGACTCCCAAAGGATTTTGAGGGAACCTTGAACCACGTGACCGTAGGTGACCGGAAGGAAATCGCAGGGGAAGAGGTCTCCTGTGGGGGAAACGTAGGCATAAATTCCTCCTGCCAGGCAGCCCATTCCTCCCGGTCCTTTCAATTCGTCGGGGAGAGTGATAATCATTTTCAAATATTTTCGAGCTTGGTGGATAAAAGGTAGTAAATCGCTGGTGCCGTCCAAACGGTTGACCCCGCGGCCGCAGGCGATTTCTTTCGTCACCATCAGCTCTTTCACACCTAAGGCTTTAAGGAGTTTACCATGGGCGATGAAGGACTCCAAGGTGGGGAGCTGATCGGGAATGACCATGGTCGAGGCCACAAACAGGCCCGCTTGGGAGGCGTTTTTCATGGCCTCCAGGGCAATTTTATAGGCTCCGTTGACGCCCCGGCGCCCATCGTGGATTTGAGGGTCGGGGGAATCTAGACTGATGGAAATGCCGAATAGACCGGCCTTGGCCAATAATTTAGCCTTGGCCAGGGTCAGACCTTGGCCGGAGGTGAAGAGATTTACCATGGACCTGGAATCGGCGGAGGCTATGATTTCTACCAGGTCGGGATGAAGTAGGGGCTCACCGCCGGTGAATTGAAGGATCGCGGTTCCCATTTCCTGTGCTTCTGCTATCACCTGTTTCCACTGGGGGGTGGTCAAGGGAATTCCTGGACGCCGGGATGCGGCACTACAATAGGTGCAGTGAAAGCCGCAGTCCTGGGTAAGGGCCAGGGAAAAAACCACAGGAGCGCTCCGGTGAGCCTGGGAGAAATCCTTCCAGGGATTGGTCTTATCTGGGAAGGCCGAAAAAAAACTTTTCATGGCCCTGCTGGGAATAGGCGGAGCGGAAAGACCCGTGGTTAATCGCCCCCGGTGGAAAACCAAGGGGCTATTACCCATAAGAACTCTATTTGCCTTTAAAAACCGAGACAGAGAAAATCCCGGGCTTTTTCTTAGTCCCAGTAGAATTTTTAACAGGAAAAAACTACTGGGGGGGTAGAAAGAGCTTTTAAATAGATTCCCATACCATGTCCAAGGAATAGAGGGGATGGATTTTATTTTCTGGAGTGTTTTCTTCACCCATCAACTATAACACGGAAATTAAAGTTGTCGTGCTTCTAAATCTACTCCATTGCGTTTAAAAATTTCTGCTTTTACCACATCCCCTGGCCCCAGGTTACGACCATGGAGGACGATCAAACCGTCCACTTCCGAGGCCTGGAGGTAACTTCTTCCCAGGTAAAGGTCCGAGTCAGCCACTTTTTCTTCCACGAGGACTTCCACGATGGTTCCTACTTGGCGGTCCAGGGCTTTAGCGGTGATTTCATTTTGTCGGTGTTCTAGTATTACCTTTCTTTTAGTCGCTTCTTTTTGGGATTTTTCATAGGCCATATCGGTTTGAAGTCTGAAACTGGAGGTTCCATCTTCCCGGCTGTAGGTGAAAATTCCCAACCAGTCAATTTGTGCTGCGGCTTGAAACTTCAAGAGATCTTGAAATTCCACATTGCCTTCGCCGGGAAATCCCACCAGGAAGGTGGATCGGATCACCGCATGGGGGAGGGCTTGGCGGATTTTTGCAATCAAGGCCAAATAGGTTTCCTGGTCCCCGTGTCGGGCCATTTTTTTCAAAACAGCGCCGTTGGAGTGCTGGAAGGGTAAATCAAAATAAGGTAACAACCGGCTGTCGGATTGCATAAGTTCAATCAGCCCATGGGGGAAGGTGTCGGGATGGATGTAAAAAGGACGTATCCAATAGTTCCCCGGTTTTTTTAATACCTCGGTGAGCAGGGGAACCAGTTCACTGGTTTGTCCCCGATCCAGACCGAAGCTGGCCAGGTCCTGGGCAATAAGGTTGATTTCAAAAAAGCCCTGATCGATGAGATCGTGAATTTCTGTGACCACTTCCTCGAAGGTTCGGGATACCAGGGAACCGCGGATCTTGGGAATGGCGCAGAAAGTACAATGGTGTATACACCCTTCGGCGATTTTCACAAAAACGGATTTCTTGTGGGATAAGAATTTTTTCCGTCGGGGGGCTTGGGCGTATTCTTCCGGGAACCAAGTGACCTTTTCCCCTTCTTCGATCCGGCTCATGATCTGGGGGAGAAGGTCCGGTGCTCTGTTTCCGAAGATACCGTCGGCCTCAGGAAGGTCATTTTTCAAATCCTCCCCGTATCTCTGGGCTAAACAACCGGCTAGAATAAGTTTGGCCTCAGGGTAGGCATCCCTGAGTTCAAAAAAAGTGTTTAGGGACTCTTCTTTGGCGCTTTCTATAAAACCACAGGAGTTTACCACAATGGCGGAAGCTCCTTCAGGGGTATCCAAGTGGGTATATCCCGCATTTTCCATGCTGGCAATAATGTACTCCGCGTCCACTTGGTTGCGGAAACAGCCTAGGTTCTCAATATAAAAGGTTTTAGAAGCGGTCAATTTTCCTCCGGGAATGCTTATCAAGCCAGTCATATATATAAAAATTTCGAATAAAATTCAAGGGAGCGGTCAAGATTGGTTTCTATTTACAAGCCAGGGGAAGAATATTAATATCCCTTTGAGTAAAAAGAGGTAAGAATGAAACTTGAAGTTCTTGGTTCCGGTGGGGCTGTTACCACGCCCAAACCCTTTTGTAAATGCTCGGTTTGCGTTGCGGCGCGAGAGGGGGGACCGCGGGATTCCCGATTTGGTCCGAGTGTTTTTATTCACGGACCTGATCTGTTGATTGATACTCCTGAGGAAATTTTCCAGCAGCTGAATCGTTCCTCGGTTCCCTCCATTACAAGCTGCACCTATTCCCATTGGCACCCCGATCATACTTCAGGCAAACGGATTTTTGAGGCGAATAAAGATTGGATCGGTCTCCCGCCAAATAATAAAAATACAGCAGTCTACCTCACCGAGAAAGTTGCTGAAACCTTCGAACAGTTTCTGGGTATCAAAGGGCATTTGGAATTTCTTTCCTATTCTCAGCTCATATCATTGAAGGTGATAGGTAATTCTCAAGAGTTTTACTTGAAGGAATATACCATAAAGCCAGTCCAAATGAATCAAGACTACTCTTTCGGTTATGAAATAGCCGGTCAGGGAAAACGGATCCTCATTATTATGGACGAATTAAAATTTTGGGAACCCAGTGACCAGGTTTTGAATACTAAATTTGATCTGGTTTATTTACCTTTGGGGATAATGGATGTGAATCCGATCACCAAAAAAAGAAATATGGATGAAAATCACCCTCTTTTGGAGGATGAACAAACCCTGGGTGAAACCTTAGACTACGTGGGCCGCCTTTCCTCTGCAAGATTTCTACTTTCACACATTGAAGAGCCCGACGAAATATCCTATGAAATGGGAATAGAACTGGGGAAATATTGTTCACAACTAACAGGAAAGAACGTGGAACTAGCCTATGATACTCAGATTGTGGAAATTTAAAA
>CAZUXL010000146.1:0-6819 GCA_964624355.1 uncultured Spirochaetales bacterium | reverse complement strand
AGTATCCGGCTCCGATCCGCGGCGGAAAGTTGGGGTTCCAAGACTTTTATGCCTTCGGCCACATTGGCGACCGCTGTTTTAGCCAGAAAAAGGTAAAGATTTTTTAAGTCCCGAGTCCCCGAAACAGCCCCTTGTTCCAGTGCTTTATAATCCCCCAGTAAAAAAAGAACGTTAAGAAAGTTCCCCCTGAGTTCACCATTTTCTAAAAAATTCCCCAGGGATTCGTACTCTTTACGTGCCGCCAGTAAATCCTCATCTCGACCAAAACGGAAACCGTTGGGGTCCACTTCCAAAAGAATGGCCAAGTTTGCCCGGTGATACCACCCATCGGGCTTCAATTCCAAGGCTTTTTTAAAAGCAGCGACAGAATTCTCCCGATCCCAACCTTTACCGAACCGCCTTCCCAGGGAATTGAACTCCAAGGTCCACCCTAGATTCGACCAGGCTTTGTCATTGGTAGGCTCTAACTCCACGGCTTTCTGGGCGCTGAGATGGGCCTGATCCCCCAACCCGAGGTTCAATAAGGCTGTGGAAAGCCGGATGTGGTGAATAGCTTTTTGAGGTTCTTCGGTGATGAGGGATTTGAAAGCGTCGAAGCCCTCCTTGTAATTCCCTGCCTTGAAAAGAAGTTCCGCCCGGTGCTCAAAAATAACCTTCACTGGAGGAGGGTTTTTAAAAAATTCCCCCATTCCCGAGCGGGCCTGTTCGAACTCCTGAGGGGTTTCTAAGGCCTTTCCAGTATCGAGCTGAAGGGACAGAGACAAGGCGCCCTCAGGGAGAGCTTTTACTTGGGAATTTAGGGTAAAGGGTCCCCAGGTTTGGTTGAAAGCACTAGGTTGCCCCCGAAGTTCAAAGCCCTTGGGGGGATGAATAATGTGAACCCATTCGGCCCTAAAGGGGAGGGCTAATTGAAAACTCTTGTTCCGTAAGCTGGTTGTATCATTAAAAAACACCTCGGGTATCCAGGATTTTATTTCACCCCAGTTTAAGTCCCAAGTAGCAGTAGTCTGATCTGTGAGAGCCAGGGACGATTCTTTCACCTTTACATGGGATACAAAGGCCTCAGTCAAATCCTCTGAAGGAGTGACTTTACTTTCAGAAGTCACTCCCCGGAGAACCGATGTTCCATATTCCGCCAATCTTTTCTTTTGTTTTTCTGGAGTTTCCCCAGCCCAACGGTTGCGGTAGAATATTTCATAATCCCCAAAATAGGTGGTTTTTTCTTCCACCTCCCCACTCCCTTCGTCGGCGAGATGAATAATCCTGGAAATTTGAGCCAGATTTTCCTTCGAAAGGGCCGTGGGAGTTCTTACCGGAGCCATCATCCCCGGTTTCGCCACTAATGCCCAACGATTCTGATCCCAATAGGGCAGACGACCCTCCCGGTTATATTCCACCGTGGGATCCACGAAGAATGGTTCGGCCACGTCCACGTAAACAATGGCGTGGTTAAAGTGATCCATTCCCGGAACGCCGGGATCCACATCCTGACCAGGGCCGGTTTTTAACAAAGCCAGATAAGCATCCACCCCAGACCGGCGTAAAAGGGTCACTAAAAGGAGGGCTTTATCCTTACAATCTCCGTAACCCCTGTCCAGTACCGTTTGCGGGGGAACCGGAACTATGGAATTGATCCCCAGTTCAAGACCGGTGTACCTTACTTTCCCATCGATCCAATGGAGATACTTCCGGGCTTTTTCCCAGGGGGTGGTTTTTTCATCCAGCAGTCCAGGAGGGATGGAAAGACTCTGGTTGGTCAGTTGGGACTCCACACTCTTACTATAAAGTTCTGATAAGGTCTTCCAGTCCTTAGCGGTGGTGAAAACCACCCCAGGCCATTTTAAGTCCTCCGTAGGAAGGTTTGTTTCTGTCAGGTTGAAGGGAAGAATATTGGATTTGGTGAATACATAGGATTTTACCCCCAACGACGAGGTTATCTGGGGTTTTAAATCTCCCAGCTCATGGGTCACAAAATTCAATGTTTGGGAATCGGGTAGATTAATTTTAAGGGTGTTGTAAGCCTCAGGAAGATTGCCGCTGAAGGACCAATACCTCATTAGTCCTGCGCCGGGCAAAAGGGGCCGGCTGAGGGAAATTATTTCCTGTTCGATGACCGAACCTTCTTTCACCTGGGGAAAGGGGCCTTTGAGTATTTTTGAGTCGGAATATATATTTTTACTGTCCGATTGTCCGGAAACCTCTATAAGATCAGCGGTTTTTATCTCAGACTGAACTCCATCGGGGTTCGTGATTCTCACACGGATCTGGGGTTTATCCTCGTGCCAGGGACTGTAAGATACCTGGATGCTGGACCAGTTTTTTACCCCCTCAGGATTCATCACCTTATAAACAATCCTAGTAACACTTTTCAGCGAACCATCCTGCTGGTAGTCAAAAACCCCCTGGTGAAAGAGAACCGCAGCTTGCTCCCCCTTCTGGGAGTCCCAAGGAAGGGCGGATTCCAAAACTTGGGCTGCGGGGGCTTTTTGAAAATTCTCCAACCAAAATTCCCCGGAGTTTTGAGCGCTGACCATCCAGGGAAGAAGTAATCCCACCCAGAAAAAGCTCATTTTTGGGAGCTTCCATCCCCGTTTAATCCTAATCATTATTTTCCTTTCCTTCAAAAGTCCATGGGTGATCCCGGTATTTATGGGTTTCTAATCTGTGGACCTCATGTATAAAACCCTCCCCCGGTTCCCAGGGTACATAATTTCGGTTTAATGCTTTAAAAAAATTCTGTTTAAATTGGGTAAAAACGTCACTGGATGACCCCTGCCAGCCCAAGGACGCCAAATCTGTGGAGGGTAACTCCAAGGGTCTGGCCTTTGGAGTCAGACATGGCCTCAATCTTTCCCAATCTTGCCTTATGGGCACCGAACCGTGTTGGAAGATCACTTGTCGCAGCCGCTTTTGGGCGTTTCCGCCGAGCTTTTGAAAGAATTGTGTCTTTGACGAACGGACTAGAATGTCATACTCCTCCCGACCAGCGAAGCAAACCGGGGTTTTGACTCCCAAATCCAAGGCTTGCGGATCCAAATCCAAGGCAAAACCCGCATCCCAGCCCATTCCACGCCAGGTTTCCACTAAAAAAGTGCACAGGAGCCGGAAGGATTGTTTAACGTTCAATTCTCCCAAATCTTCCTGGGTACAAGCAAGACTGTAGGTGAAATCTTCCCCGTGATAAAGGGCTCCCCCGCCGGTCATTCTTCGGACCACGGGCATTTGGGTGTGAACTAAACCTTCAGGATCCAAGTCCTCCGAGGCTTTTTGAAAACGACCCAAAGAAAGAGTATGGGGATCCCAGGAATAAAGTCGGAAAATAGGCAGTCCCCCCGCTTGAACAGACTGAACCAAGGCCTCATCGATGGCCATATTCCTAGGTCCAGAAGCAGGAGGACTGAGAAGAAACCGCCAGGTTCTAGGCATTATTTCTGTGTGAGGAAGGCCTCGTATCCCTTCTCATCCAAAAGTTGGTCCAATTGAGAAAGATCCAGGAGGTCCATCTCCGCTACCCAGGCTTGAGATTCTTCAGACTCCCCCAGGATTTCTGGTTTGTCTCTCAGGGCTTCGTGGATGGCGGTGACTTTCCCGGATACCGGGGCATAGAGTTCGATCACAGCTTTGACTGATTCGATCGTTGCCAGGATCTCATCCTTAGCCAAGGATTTTCCCACCGTGGGAAGTTCCGCAAAGGTCACGTCTCCCAGATGCTCTTGTGCGGCCTTCGTTAATCCGATTCGGGCAGTTTTTCCATCCACGGCGATCCACTCGTTGGTTTTTGTGTAATAAATCATAAGGAATACTCTAACATATCCGCACTCATTTTTCCTTCGGTGAAGTCCAAATAATCCGCAGCTTTGTAGGAAGATCGCACCAAAGGCCCCGAGGCGGCGAATTTGAACCCTTTTTTATAAGCGAGTTTTTTTAACCCCTTAAATTCTTCGGGAGAATAATATCTTTCTACGGGAAGATGTTTCTTCGTGGGTTGGAGGTACTGACCAAAGGTAATCAGGTCCGTTCCTACTGCTCGCAAGTCGTCCAAGGTTTGGGAAATTTCTTCCAAAGTTTCCCCCAAACCCACCATTAAGCTGGTTTTCGTTCTCATCTGGTGAATGCTTTTATAGTATTCCAGACACTTCAAGGTTTTTTCGTACCCCGCTCGGATATCCCGGACCTTATGGGTGAGGCGCTTCACGGTTTCCATGTTTTGAGCCACCACAAAAGGTTTACTCCCGGCTAAAATATCCATCCGCTCCGGGACCGCATCAAAATCCGGCACCAAGGCCTCAACTCGGGTGTCCGGATGAATGTCGCGGATTTTATCGATCACCGCAGCAAAATGCCCAGCTCCGTGATCTGGTAAATCATCCCGATCTACGGAGGTCAAAACCACATACCGGAGGTTCATTAGACCTACCATTTCCGCGGTATTATTAATTTCCAAAGCATTCACCAGACCCCGGGGATTCCCAGTTTTCACGTGGCAGAACCGACAGCCCCGGGTACAGGTGTCCCCGAGGATCATAATGGTGGCGGTTCGGGCATCCCAACATTCCCCCAGATTGGGACAGTTAGCCTCTACGCACACGGTATGGAGGCCCCGTTCTTTCAGTTTCAGCTTGATATTCTGAAAATCATCCCCTTGGGGGAGCTTAATTTTGAGCCAATCGGGCTTTCGTTCTATAGGTATCATTGCCTGAGAATAATACTCAGAAATTAATTCCGGGTAAACACCCGCTGGAAAACTCCACGGCGACAGCCAAAGTTCATTTCATTTTTTTGAGGGAGTTTTCCCTAACCCGAAACTCCACGATTCTTCGGATCAGATCCAAGGGAATAGGTTTATCCAAAGGGAATTGAATGCCCCCCTTCGAGGTTTTATAATTTTTGAAATCTTCTTGAAAGGATGCCACACCAGTGGGGGTTGGGTAAAAACCGATATGGTTTTTAAACGCGGCAAAGTGAACCAGATTTCCTTTCAGAAAAAAGGTGGGCATTTGGTAGGATATTTTTTCAGTAGCCCCCGGAGCAGCTTCGGAAATGACCTTTCTGATGGACTGAAGTAAATTTTGGATCTCGGGGGCAAAGGTGCCAATATACTCGTCAATGGTGGCAAAACCCTGGTTTTGTTCTGTCATACTTTTCACCTCGGGATTAATTTTATACATTTTAATAAAACCAGCAAGGATTCGGATAAAAAAGGGGGCGTGAATGAATGGATTGAATTTACCCTATTGGGAACAGGTTTTGTGGCAATAAATGCAGATCTTGAGTTTTCATCTAATCCTTCGGTATCTTTTATTAATCGCGGTACAAACTAAAATAGTTCGCCTTGGAATTGTAGGCCCCTGGATCCCCGATTAAGATATTTTCCTTGACTGGGGTGAGGTTTCAACAGAGACTAAACAGAGGGGTGTTTCCCTTAGACTTGGATATTTTCGCCACAGGACGACTCATGAATTACAAAATAATCTATATTGGCGAAAGATATACCTTCGATCCGGAGTTTGTTGCAGGACAATTATTCCTTATGACCGAATGCACCATTGCGTTCGGCCTTTGTAAAACAACAGCTGAAGCTCTCAATCACTTTTACTCCTACGATCCCATCTTGTTGCTTATTATAGAAGATGAAGTGGAGGGGATGGCCAATTTCATCCAAGAACTTAGGATTGACGAAGTCTTTCAGACCCTTCCCATCCTTCTAATGGTGGAAAAAAACGACTCGGATCAGAGGAAACTTTATTTCAACCTGGGAGTGGATAACTTATTGGAATACCACGGGGATCAGGATGAATTTATCATGGAATGCCATTCATCCCTGAGGTACAAACTTAAAATCGACGGGATTAGTGAGAGGCTCCGGGTCGTCACCGAAGAAAACATTACCAGAGCTATTCAACTGGATATTTTACAAAAGTACCTTCCCCAAACCGTCTTCAGTCGGACTGAGGATTTGGCATCCCGGCAAGATTTTGAAATCCCCGAGGAAGAACAATCTTTGGCGGTTATATTTGCGGATCTGAAGTCTTTTACCACCCTTTCAGAAGTCCTACCTCCCCGGGAAGTGATCTCCCTGTTGAACCTGGTGTTCGACCTTTCCAGCCGGACTATTTATGAATACGGGGGAGATCTGGATAAATTTATTGGTGATGCTTTTTTAGCAGTCTTTCCTGATCCCGCCTGTGCCCTGGGGGCTGCGGTTAAAATCCAGACAGGAATGCAAAGCATGAATGAGCAACGAAGTATCCGGGGAGCCCCCCCCTTAGAACTCCGGATCGGAATCCACTATGGCCGGTTAATCCGAGGCTCCGTCGGAGGTCATACCCGGTACGATTACACCCTGATTGGAGATGTGGTGAATACCGCCCAACGCCTGGAGTCCATGGCTGAAACGGGTGGTCTTTTAGTGAGTGAGGAAGTTTTTACCGCCATGGATCATTTTCCCATGAAAAAAATTAACTTTGAAAAAATCGATCTGAAGGGAAAAACAAAACCCGTAATGGCCTGCTGCTTTTGGAAACATCTTCAGGAAACCCCCAAACTCCGAAAGGACCTTAAAAAGTATTTGGAAAGAGATGCCTCAGTCTTGAACCCTCAGAAAACAAGCCCCAATTGAATCAAAGGCATGATCCCCTGACCATTGGAAAACCATCCGTAAGCAAGGCCTGCTTCCGCCCAAAAAATAAGCAATTTTAAATCCAAGGCTGCTCCTAAATAACCGAAGGGACTCGTCTGTCCCCCGCTATCCGTATTAGATCCAAAGGCACCCACAGCAGAAAAAGCCACCATTCCCCAATCCCATACTAAGGCTGGTCC
>CAZUXL010000145.1:0-6823 GCA_964624355.1 uncultured Spirochaetales bacterium | reverse complement strand
CACCGGGGTTAAATGATACGGAGGAAAAACGGTTGGAATATATGGAAATGGCCCTTAACCACGTGGAAAAGGTTACAGGAGAAGAGATTAAAAAAAATATTCAGGTTCAGCGGATTTATTCCAAGAGGGATTTTGAAAAGGATTACCACGCATTCCAGGGAACCGCTTTGGGGATGGCCCATACCCTGTTCCAAACGGCGGTTTTTCGTCCCGCTCATAAATCAAAAAAAGTAAAAAACCTTTACTATACAGGACAATACACCCATCCTGGTGTCGGGGTTCCCATGTGTTTAATATCCTCACAAATTTTAGCTGAGGAACTGGAGAAGGAATGGAAGTAAGTAAACTCCATTACGAAACCTTTAAAAAAGGTTCTAAAACTTATTTTAACTCCAGTCGTTTTTTCCCTTCGGAAATCCGATCCGATGTTTTTATACTCTATGGATTTGTCCGGGTAGCAGATAACCTGGTCGATTCCGTACCCCAAGATGCGGAAGGTTTTTATACCTTTTCTAGAAAGTACCAGGTTGCTCTTTCAGGTACTCCTGCCCAGGATCCCCTTATCGATTCTTTTGTAGATTTGTCTCACCGTAAAAATTTTGACCCTGCATGGACTAAGGCCTTTCTCCATTCCATGGAATTGGATTTGATTAAAAAAGAATATCAGAACTTGGATGAAACGTTGGAATATATTTATGGTTCTGCGGAGGTGATCGGGCTTTATATGTGTGCGATTTTGGGACTTCCCTCAGCGGCACAAAATTCCGCCGTTATGATGGGACGGTCCATGCAATATATAAATTTTATCCGGGATTTGGCAGAGGATACGGGGTTTGGCCGTCGTTACCTCCCTTTAGTTAACACCTCTCTAAAAAGTTTGAATTATGAAGAAACTAGAAACCATCCAAAAGAATTTATTTCATTTTTAAGACAACAAGCAGAAATTTATCTCAAATGGCAAAAAGAAGCAGAAAAAGGATATCAATACCTTCCCAAGAACCTATTAGTTCCTGTGAAAACCGCCAGTGATATGTATAACTGGACAGCTAGGAAAATTATGAAGGATCCCTTTATCGTCTATAAAAAAAAGGTAAAGCCGGGGAAATTAAGAATTCTCCTAACCTTCTTTTTTAACCAGTTTTATCAACCGGAGAAATAAAATGAAAAAATGGGCCTATGTTCTCATTCCATCCCTGGCGGTTTTAGTCCCACTTATCTTGAGCTTTGACGAAAAGGTCGGGTTCTATCAGTTTTTTATACCTTATTTAATTTCCACCACCTTAGTGGGACTTTTATACTTGATCTGGGATGCCCTGGTGGTTATAAAAGGGCATTGGAAATTCAACGACGATTTTGTGGGAACCTGGAGATTTTTTCATCTCCCCTTAGGGGAATATCTTTTTTTCTTTTTTATTCCCTATAGCTGTCTTTTTCTTTATGAGGTGGGAAGGGCTTATTTTGGGAGTTTTATAGTATTCCCTTGGATAGGGATGATATCACAAATAATTTCCATCATTATCCTTGGGTTGGCTTTTATTTATCGAAAAAAAGGCTACAGCTTTTTAGCCTTGGTTTCTGTAGCATTATTTTTTCAGCTTCAAGGAATATTTTTTCCAGAGCTCCTGGGATCTTTTGACTTCTTGTTTTTTATAGGGTTTAGTACTTTGGGATTTCTCCTGGTAGACGGGATTTACACCTCCCTCCCTACCATTTTTTACAATCCTCAATCCTATTGGAATATACGGCTTTTCTCCATTCCTTTGGAGGATTTTCTCTATAATCTGAGTCATTTGGGACTTATTTTAATTGTTTATCTTTTGGCTAAATCTTGGTTTCGTTTGGCTGCCTAGGATGAATAAAGTTGCCGTCGTCGGTGGGGGAATGGGTGGTCTTGCAACCGCTGCCCGGTTAGGGAAAATGGGCTGGTCTGTGGAAGTTTTTGATCTGAGGGATGGGCCTGGGGGTAAAAATTATCAGCACCCCCAGGGGGATTTCAGATTTGATTCTGGTCCCAGTCTTTTAACCATGCTGGAGGTGTTCCAGGAACTTTTTGAGTTTTGCGGTGGTAAAATGGAAAACTATTTTACTCCCATACCATTGGATCCCCTGTGTCATTACTGGTTTGACGATGGTTCACATATCTCCACCCCCGGAACAACAGAAGCCTTTATCCATAAATTCTCCCAAGCCGGTTGGGCCAGCGAAACAGAATTGAAAAATTTTTTTGCAAGATGCAAAAAACTCCATGGAATTGCCGGAACTATATTTTTGGAAAAAAGTTTGCAGGAAGTCTCCACTTTCACCTCCAAGGAAGGCCTAAAAAGCATATTAGGACTACCTTTCATTGATGCTTTTCGTACTCTCCACCAAGCCCATTCCCGGGCCTTTTCGGACCCCCGAATGGTACAACTTTTTGATCGATATGCCACATACAACGGCTCCGACCCCTATCAAGCCCCGGCGACACTGGACATCATTCCTTGGGTGGAATCCCATGGGGGCGGGTGGGGGGTAAAAGAAGGTATCCACGCTTTAGCCCAAGGTTTGTATAAATTAGGTCTGGAAATGGGGGTGAAATATCACTTTAATACCCCAGTAGACCGCATTGTTTCTTCAAAGGGTGTTGTCCAGGGATTGGTGGTTCAGGGGCTAGAAACAAGCTTCGATCTGGTGGTTTCCAATGCCGATGTGATCACCACCTATAAACTTCTGGGGGATGAGGATGCCCCCTGGTCTAAAAAATATAAAACCTTAGAATCCTCTTCCTCGGGTTTTGTTTATTACTGGGGGATGAATAAATCCTTTTCCAATTTAGGACTTCATAATATTTTCTTTTCCCAGGATTATGAAAAAGAATTTACCCAGATTTTCAAGGAAAAAATTATTCCAGAGGATCCCACGGTGTATATCAATATTACCTCGAAAATTACTCCCTCCGACGCGCCCCCTGGTGGGGAGAATTGGTTCGTCCTTGTGAATACACCTCCCCATGGTCAACAAAACTGGAAGGTTCTGGGTGAAGAACTGAAAAAGTCAATTATCCAACGATTGAAAAAGACCTTAGGGGAGGATCTGGAATCCGCCATTATTTCTGAAGGTACTCTCTCCCCTGAGGATATTCAAAACGGCACAGGAAGCACCTTTGGCAGTCTTTACGGTTTATCCTCCAACTCCTGGAATGCAGCTTTCAATCGTCATCCCAACAGGTCAAAACGCCATAAAGGTTTGTATTTTGTGGGTGGTTCCGCTCATCCAGGTGGTGGAATGCCCTTGGTACTTCTTTCTGCCCGCATCACTTCTCAACTCATTTCCAAGTATGAAAAATTGCAGAAGGAGTGTTAAATGACCGATCTTCGTCCTTGGATCCAAAAAGATCACCTTCGATTAATTCTCCTTTCTATCTTCTATCTAGTGGGCTTATTAGGTCATCTTTTTTTTCCCACCAGAGAACTTATGTTATGGATGACCCCAGGATTTTTGGGAGTTTTTGGCATACTAATTTCAATTCCTTACCTTCAAACCGGTGGGAGACAATTCATTTTCTGGTTGGGTTTGACCTACCTATTAACTTTTTCCTTAGAAGCTCTAGGGGTAGCCACCGGGGCAATCTTCGGATCCTATGCTTATGGTCCGGTACTGGGATGGCAAGTTTTCCAGGTTCCCCTGGTCATCGGGTTCAACTGGACCTTGGTGGTGCTAGGGGCTATAGAACTCAGCAGTCATCTTCCATTAGGGGGGATTCAAAAAAAAACATGGTTTATCATATTATCCACCGCCATCATTTCTGTGGGATTTGATTTTATAATGGAACCTTTAGCCATGGGTTTGGACTACTGGGACTGGGCTGAAAACATCATTCCCCTTCAGAATTATGCGGCTTGGGGGTTGATTGCCGCTTTGGGAGCGGGATTATGGGTGGTGATTAAACCAAAAACTACAGGATACTTGGCAGTAGGATATTTAATTATCCAAATATTATTTTTTGTCGGACTCAGGCTAGGGGGATTGGGAGTTTGAAACAAGTTTTGTATAAACGGTAGTTCTTGACACAATTCCCTATGAAATCTAATCTGTGGCCAATAAGAACCTACTCTAGGAGCGATTAATGAAAATCGACAAGGCTCGTTTTAAGTTAAGTCTGGACAACCGTCTGAAAAGATATTATGGAAAAAGTCTGGAAGAGGCCACCAAACAGGACCTCTACTTCATTGTTTCCGACATTTTGATGGATTATATTCTGAACAACTGGCTTGATGCCCGTAAGGCTCAGGAGAAATCCAAGAAAGCTTATTATCTCTCTGCTGAGTTCCTAATGGGACGGGCCATGGGAAATAACATGGTCAACCTTTTGGTTGAAGATGATGTGAGGGATTACCTGAAAGAAATCGGCGTGGATCTCAACCAAGTGGAAGATCAAGAAACCGATGCAGGTCTGGGTAATGGTGGTCTTGGACGGCTAGCGGCCTGTTTCCTGGATTCCCTAGCCTCCTTGGATCTTCCTGGCCATGGTTACGGTATCCGCTATAAATACGGTATGTTTTCTCAGAAAATTGAGAAAGGCTACCAAATGGAATACCCCGATGAGTGGTTGGAAAACCGTGATCCCTGGAGTATCAAACGCTCTGATAAGGTCGTGGATGTGAAATTCGGCGGTCATGTGACCGTGGAAAAAGACGAAACCGGCCGGGAGCATTTCAAACGCATTAACGCAGAAGTCATCCGTGCCACTCCCTACGATACACCCATCGTGGGATATGATACAAAAACCGTTAACACCCTTCGCCTCTGGGAAGCCTCTTCCCCAGAAGGATTCGATCTTCAACTATTCAACGACATGCACTACACCAGGGCGGTGGAGAAAGCTAACGTGGCTGAAGATATTTCCCGGGTCCTCTATCCCAACGACTCTGGTCCTCAAGGTAAGGCTCTTCGACTTCGCCAACAATACTTCTTTGTTTCCGCCTCTCTGCAAGATATCGTCAGGGATTTTAAAAAAACCCACGGAGATAACTTTAAGAAGTTCCCCGAATTTGTGGCCATTCAGCTAAATGATACCCATCCAGTTGTGGCTATTCCTGAACTCATGCGAATTCTGATGGATTGGGAAAAGATGAACTGGGATGATGCCTGGGCTATCACTCAAGCCACCTGTGCCTATACCAATCATACAATCCTCGCTGAGGCTTTGGAAAAATGGCCAATCGGACTATTCTCCTCCCTTCTCCCCCGGGTTTATATGATCACCGAAGAGATCAACCGAAGGTTTTTGGACGGTCTTCGCAAGAAATATCCCACCGACAATAAAAAACACAAAGAGATGGCTATTATCGGTGACGGTGTTATTCGAATGGCTTGGTTGGCAATTGTGGGTGGTCACAGTGTAAACGGCGTTGCGGCGCTCCACACAGAGATCCTCAAGGACACTGAACTTAGAGACTGGTACGAACTCTACCCAGAAAAATTCAACAACAAAACCAACGGTGTTACCCAGCGAAGATTCCTCCTCAAGTCTAATCCTGGACTTTCTAAACTATTGACAGAAAAAGTCGGACCCAAGTGGCCTAAAGACCTATCTGAGCTGAAGAAACTAGAAAAATCAGTGAAAGATGATGCTGTTTTGAAATCTCTACAAGAGATTAAAAAAGCTAACAAAGTGACCTTCGCCAAATGGCTGAAAGAGAATCAAGGCGTGGAAATCAGCCCTGATTCTCTTTTCGACGTCCAGATCAAGCGTCTTCATGAGTACAAACGTCAGCTGTTGAATGTTCTTCATATCATTTATCTTTACAATAAATTGAAGGATAACCCAGGTTATGACATGGTTCCCCGAACCTTCATATTTGGAGCCAAAGCAGCCAGTGGATACCGCCGGGCAAAGTCCATAATAAAACTCATTAATACCGTGGGCGATAAGGTGAACAATGATCCCCAGGTTTCCAAAAAACTCAAAGTGGTTTTCGTGGAAAATTACCGGGTGAGCATCGCCGAGCAACTTATACCTGCTTCTGATATTTCTGAACAGATTTCCACCGCCGGGAAAGAGGCTTCCGGAACTGGTAACATGAAGTTCATGATGAACGGGGCTTTGACTGTGGGAACTTTGGACGGGGCCAACGTGGAAATCGCCGAAGAAGCGGGAACTGAAAACTGCTTTATTTTCGGACTGGAAGCGGATGAAGTGGCCACATTGACCACAAATCAAAGCTACAATCCTTGGGATGTGTGTGATGAACATCCAGAAATCAAGCGGGTGGTCAATCAATTAATTGATGGTACCTTCAACTACGAGCATTTTGATATTTTTAAGGAAATTTATGATTCTCTCATGTACGGAGTGGAAGGAAACTCTCCTGACCAATACTTTGTACTGAAAGATCTGCCTTCCTACATCGAAGCTCAAGCTAAGATCGATGCTGCCTATCGGGATCAGAAGAAATGGACACAGATGAGTCTAATAAACATTGCCAATTCAGGCAAGTTTTCTTCAGACCGGACAATCCATGAATATGCCAAAGAAATTTGGAATATTAAGCCTGTAGCCGTGAACTAAAAACCTTCAGGGGATAAAAAAGGGTGACGAAAGTCACCCTTTTTTTTATTCTCCCTGGTAAATGATATTACTGATTCCGTCTTTCCGGTATGGATTGAGGTTCTTTTTTGGTGGCAGCGAATTCTGGAGCAAGAAATAAAGCACAATAACAATGGCCGAATTCTTGGATGTCCTCTTGGGCATAGGCACAGGGGCAAACAATATCCCTGTCCCTTTCTTTTTTGCCGGAGGACTCCCGACAGGGACAAAGGAAGCATCCAAGTTTCTTTTCGT
>CAZUXL010000144.1:0-6891 GCA_964624355.1 uncultured Spirochaetales bacterium | reverse complement strand
TTGCCCCTGGGCTCAATGGAATCAGGACCGATGGATCCTGACCCCCCTTGAACCCTCCCTGCGTTGAGTATTAAAAGAGGATCAATTGAGGATCTGTTAAATATTTCTAGCTAAAAGTTGTGCCAGCTCCCACAATTGAAACGGCTTACGAATACTGTCGGTAAATCCATAATCCTTCGGGTTAGACATAATCGGATCTTCGGAAAATCCGCTGGCAGCAAAAAGGGGCAAAGTTGGCCGAATACTTTTGATCAAATCAGCGGCCTGCTGACCTCCCATTTCCCCAGGAACGGTCAGGTCTAAAATAGCCGCTTTCATGGAATTGATCCCGGATTCCTGGGAGACCATCTTCACAGCCTCAGTTCCATTCCTCACTGTAACCACGGTGTACCCCATGGACTGAAGCATCTTCTTCAGGATATCCCTCATGAAATCCTCATCGTCCATGACCAAAATAGTGCCCTCACCCCAGTGTTGAAATTCTTGAGGCGGAGGTTCTGAAGGAACCGTAGAAGGGGAGGCAGGTAAGAAAATGGAAAATACACATCCCTTTCCCGGGTCTGATTCCACAGTAATTGTACCAGAGTGTTTTTGTACAATGGAATTACAAGTAGCCAGGCCTAAACCGTGTCCTTTGAGTTTAGTGGTAAAGAAGGGGTCGAATATTTTTTTCAGCAGATTTTTGGGAATGCCGATTCCCGTGTCACTGATAAGGATTTGCACATAATTCCCTGGTTTTAAGGGGTAAATTTCCCCTTCTTTTAAAACTTTGTTTTGGGCTGAAATTCGAATCTTTCCCCCTAACGGCATGGCTTGCCGTGCATTGATGATCAAATTATCAAAGACCTGACCCATTTGGTTTTCATCAAAATCACAGAGCCATAAATCTTCTTCCAGGACGATATCCGGGCTGATGCTCGAACCGGAAAGGGCAAAAGCAGCGGTATTTTTTAATAAGGTGCCCAGGTTTCCCAGGGTCTTTTTAGGAGCTCCCCCGGAGGAAAAAGTGAGAAGCTGCTGGGTAAGATCTTTTGCCCGGGCAAAGACGCTTACAGCTTTATTTAAGTACTCCGTCACGTAGGGATCCTTTTCCGCTGTGACTTGAGCCAGTGAAATATACCCGAAAATTCCCCCCAGGAGATTGTTGAAATCATGGGCTATCCCCCCTGCCAAGACCGCCAGGGATCCTAATTTATCCGTTCGCTGGATGGCATCCCACATTTTTTGTTTTTCTGTGATATCCCGGAAAACAATCACTACTCCCAAAATTGCCCCGTGGACATCTTTTATAGGAGCAAAGGAATCGGTCACTAATTTTTCCGACCCATCCTGGGAAAGCAGTACCACAGGATTTGCCGGTTCTATCACCTCGGCTTCGGAAAGAACTTTAAAAGCCGGGTTCTCCTCCGGCTCCCTGGTATTTTCGTTGATGATCTTAAAAACCTCTGAAAGGGGCTTTCCTTGTGCTTCCCTTTGGGTCATACCGCAAAGTTCTTCGGCTACCTTGTTCATCAGCACCACAAGACCTTGGGTATCCGTGGTGATCACCCCGTCGCCAATACACCTTAGGGTGACAGAAAGTCTTTCCTTCTCTTCCGCAAGTGCATTTTCGGCTTTCTGTCTCTGGGTGATGTCGATGGTATAACCCGCCAGGAGTGTTTTTTCCCCCAGGGTAATGGGGTATTTGATCGTGATGTAATTTCTATCATTCAGGTTCTCGTCTAATCGTAAAACATCCCCTTGGGAAACCACGTTCCAATCATCCTCGGTGATTTTTACGGCAAATTCAGGAGGAAAAAGTTGTTCCATGGTTTTTCCCACCATTTGGGAGCCGGGAATACCAATCATATCCACGTAATTTTCACTGGCGTGGAGTACCAAACTCTTTTGAGGGTTCACCTCTTTGATAAAACTGTGAATGGGAGAATTGGCGATAAAAAGCTTTAGAAGCTCACTGGTAACTTTCACCTCTTCCTCAGCACTTCTCCTATCCGTGATATCAGGAAAAATTACCATTGCCGCAATCAGGATACCTTCTGGGTTATAGATGGGAGCTCCACTGGCGAGAACACATTTTTTGCTCCCATCGTGGCGGAGAATGTGCCATTCCATATTTTTTTTTGTAATTCCTGATAAAGCTTGGTATAAGGGCCAGTCATTCCGGTGTAAAGGTGTTCCATCCGGGGATATATCGATCCAAGATTGGGACATGTCATCCAAAGATTTTCCCAAATAATCCGAAGCTTGTATCCCAAGTATATCTTCTGCCGCACTATTGAGAATAGTTATGACTTTTTTAGGAGCTGTTACCAAAACCATGGGAACCGAGGACTGCACGAAGGCTGCCTTGAGCAGGGATTTGGTATCTTCGTGAAGTCTGCGGAGTTCAGCATTTTCATTTTTTAAATTTTGAATTATTTGTTCACTTTTATCCATGGGTGATCACCTGGTTCTAGATTAATCCACAGGGGGTACTTGTCAAGAAAAAACCTCATCAAAAAACAGTTTCGAACCATTTCTCCTCCCTCCCCGAGGGGTGTGAATGGCACAATCGGGATAAATTCGAAATTCTTCTTGCCCAGGTCCCGGGAAGTGGTTAAACTCATACCTATGGATACCGGCGAATTTGGACGGAAAGTATTTTTTCTTTATCCCCATAGTGTTTTTGAAGAACACCTGCTCATGGATCTTATCAAGTCTGAATTTGAAGTCTATCTCATCAAGGATCATCAAAAATTTTTCAGAATTCTCAATAATCACCCTAGTTCCCTTTTATTTATCAACATTGACGATGGCTTGAAGGAGCCGGAATGGGAAAAGGTTATCAAGGAGATTCAAGGGGACCAATCCACCCAAGGCGTGGGCTTGGGAATCCTCACCTATAACGATAACAAGGAATTGGCCCAAAAATATCTCATGGAATTCGGACTCGCCTGTGGCTTTATCACCCTGAAATTAGGTCTGGAACAAAGTAAGAATATCCTCATGAAAACCCTGGAAGCCAACGAGGCCAGGGGGCGAAGAAAATACATCCGGGTGATCTGTCCCCCGGGAACCGCTGAATTTAATGTGAAAATCAGCGGTGATCTTTATTCGGGTACCATAGTTAATATTTCTAGCGTGGGGATGGCTATCAAGTTTTCCAATGCCAAGGACCTTCGGGAGGGTTCGCGGATTCCAGATATCCAGCTCATGCTCAAGGGTATGCGCCTCATGGTTACCGGCATCGTGGTCCTTAAACGGCCCATGGAAGGCGGCGGAGAAGTTTTAGTCATGATGTTTGACCCCATGGGCCTGGGTATGGTAAAAGAAAAAATTTATACCTACATTCTCCGCACCCTCCAGGGCGAGGCGGAAAAGATGCTCTCCGGGGCACCCTCGACTCTCGCCTTAGCGAGGGAAAGCTAGCCAAACCCCAGGGCAGTCCTATTTATACAGACTCATGGACACCTTCGACAAACAATAGTGGAAAATAAATTATCTTAATCCTGACCTTCGGAGATAATCTTTCGGAGTAGCCGGTCGTCGGTCTTCCATTTGGAATCTACTTTTATCCTCAAGTCCAGGTGTATTCTCTGGTCGAAGAGTTTCTGAAGGTTGGCCTGGGATTTGACCCGGATCTGTTTGATGATGGACCCGTCTTTTCCCACCAGAATTCCCTTTTGGGAGTCCCTTTCCACGTTCAGGAAAGCCCGAATCCAGAGTTTTTTTCCGCTTTCGGTTTCTTCCAAGTCGGCGATTTCCACATAAATGGAGTGTGGGAGTTCCTGGCGGGCAAACTCTAAGGCTTGCTCCCGAATTATCTCGGATATTCGGAACTGGATTTCCTGATCGGTGTAATAATCTTCAGGGTAAAACCGGGGACCTTCGGGTGCCAGGGTGATCAAAGTGCTCACCACCTCTTCCAAACCTTTTTTCTTCAGGGCGGAAATACCCAACACTTTTTGGCTTTTCAGGGGTTTTAAAAACTCTTGAAATTCCATGAGCAGGTTGGGCTCCACATCGATTTTATTCAGGAGGACCAACACCGGTTGGTCGTAT
The DNA here is from genome assembly GCA_964624355.1 of uncultured Spirochaetales bacterium. Taxonomy (GTDB): domain Bacteria; phylum Spirochaetota; class Spirochaetia; order JABEVK01; family JABEVK01; genus CAZUXL01. The sequence continues at coordinate 2,850 of CAZUXL010000144.1, read as the reverse complement.
TTTATGAGTCGGTCCCGGATGGCTTCTTCTTCTTTCCCAGGAGCTCGGGTCACGTCTATCACGTAAAGGATAAGGTCGGACTCGGAAAGAGCGGAGGCCACGTTCTCCATCATGAGGTTGTTGAATTTTTTTTCTGAAAGGTGGATGCCCGGGGTGTCGAGAAAAACAATCTGTCCTTCTTCCCGGTTAATGATACCCCGAACCTTGTTTCTGGTGGTCTGGGGGCTGGCACTGACTATGCTGACTTTTTGTCCGGTGAGGGCATTCACCAAGGTGGACTTTCCGGCGCTGGGCCGACCGACTATTGCGCAAAAACCTGATTTCAAACCGTCTCCCCGGCAAATCCGTTCTTTACCGTGAGGAACTTATCCTGTACTTCCAGGAAGATGTCAACCAGCAGGGGGTCGAAGTGGATCCCTTTGAGGTTGATGATTTCTTGCCGGGCTTCTTCGTGGGTCCAGGCGGGTTTGTAGGGCCTCAGGGAAGTCAGGGCATCGTACACATCCGCCAAGGACTCGATCCGGGCGGCTAAAGGGATCTCTTTTTGAGCCAATCCGTGGGGATAGCCTGTTCCGTCCCATTTTTCATGGTGATGAAGGGCGATTTCGCTGGCCAAGGTCAAAAAGGAAACTTCCCCCAGCTCTTTGTCTGCCTGACTGAGGATTTGCCAGCCCCAGAGGGTATGGTTCCTCATGATTTCCCATTCCTCCTCGTTCAGATACATTTTTTTTCGCAAAATTGCGTCGGGAACGGCGACTTTCCCAATATCGTGGAGCATGGAGGATAAGATGAGATCGTTCAGGTACTGGTCGGTGATTTCGTAATCCGGGAGGTTCCGGGTTCTCAGCTCCCGGGCCAGAATGCCGGTGTATTCACAGATCCTGATCAAATGTCCCCCGGTTTCCTGATCCCGGAATTCCGCCAGCCGGGCTAGAGCGCGAATGGAAGTGGTCTGGGTTCTCTGGAGAATCATGGCGGAACTGAGGATTTGGTTGTTCAAGGCTTCTTGGATTTCCAAGGCTTCCCGCATTTCTTTATTCAGACTGATAAATTCACTCACGTCCGCCAAGATTCCCATGACCAGGGAGTCCTTCAAGGTGGCGTAATCCCGCACGGCTTTTTTTCGTCCGGTGACATGCTGTACTGTGAGCTGGAACCCGTCGGTTTTCCCTTTTCTGCTGAGCACTTTAATCTCGTCCGACCGTTCCAGGGGGTTGAAAAAGTTGTGGGCACAGAGAATGAACTCTTCCAGGCTATGGAACCCATAGTGGCGTAAAAAGGAAGAATTAACGTAGAGAATCTCTCCGGAAATGTGGGCTACGTAGGCCGGGAGGCCTAGGGCTTCTAGAATCTGACGGTACTCGGGACTGAGGAAGGTAGAGGTTTCTGCAATCTTGGGTGTGATGAGACCTTGTTGGTAAATTTTGAGCCAATCCCGGACTTTGTGAGCCGCCATCTCTATCTCGTTTCCATGTTCAGAAAGGACTTTTAAGGGCTGGTGGGAACGGAATAGAAAGGCACCACCCTGGAAATCGTTTTCCATTTGGAGGGGAAAAAAAAGGGATCCAATCTCCCAATGTCCATGGTGATCCAGATCTTTTAGCTCGGGAGAAGAGGGGGTGAGCACACGGGGCGTAACATTAGTATCATCCCGGTTCCAAGAAAAAGAGGAGGGAACCTGGTGTTTTTCCAGGAAAAGGAAGCCTTCTACCCCGGGAATTCCCATAGCCCACCGGTCTAACTGCTCTATTTTGCCCAAATGAGTCTTTTGGGCTTCAAATGCGGAATAAAAACCCAGAAGACTGCGGGCAGTTTTTATAGTAGTCATACTTTACCTTGATGGAAAAAATCGCTAATCTTACCCGGTAAGATGCCTGATTATACGTCAGGTTTTACCAGCTGTAAAGATAGGAGTCAATTATGACCTTGAATGGAGAAAAAGAGGACGAACCAAAGAAGGAAAAAGAGCAGGGGCCGGATATGATGATGGACAAGTTCCTCAAGACCCGAACCATTTTGCTTTCTGGTGAAATTGACAAGGCTTTGGCTGAAAAAGTAATTAGACAGTTACTTCTCTTGGAAGCGGATTCTGAATCCCCCCTCAAAATTATGATCGACTCTCCCGGTGGGGATGCGGACGCCGGCTACGCCATTTTTGACATGATTCGGTTTATTAAGCCCCCGGTCTTTACCATTGGAATGGGCTTAGTCGCTTCTGCGGGGGCTTTGGTGCTTTTGGCCGCTCCCAAGGACCGCCGTCTCTCCCTGCCCAATTCCCATTACCTCATCCACCAGCCTCTCTCCGGGATCCGGGGTGTGGCCACAGAGATAGAAATTCACGCCCAGGAAGTGGAAAAACTTCGGGTGAAGATCAACGAACTCATCGCCCTGGAAACCGGACAAACCTTAGCCCAAGTGGAAAAAGATACGGACCGGGACTTCTGGATGAATGCGGAAGAGGCGGTGAAATACGGCCTTATTTCCAAAGTTGTGGTGAACCGCCGGGAGTTGGGGGAGTGAGAGCGGGATTTGACGGACTGGAAGTTTCCCGGCTTCCTAAGGGGACCAAGCTCTACGAGGGAAAAGTAAGGGATGTGGTGGATCTGGGGGATAAACTTCTCATGGTGGCCTCGGACCGGATCTCGGCTTTTGACAAAATTTTAGGAATTGTTCCTGCAAAAGGGGAGATCCTTAACCGGATTTCCCAATTCTGGTTCGACCAAACCAAGGATATCGTTCCCAACCATCTCATAGCTGAGGTTCTTCCTCGGGCTGTACTGGTGAAAAAAGCCCAGGTGTTACCCGTGGAGGTGATTGTCCGGGGTTACCTGACCGGCTCCCTGTGGCGGG
>CAZUXL010000143.1:0-6895 GCA_964624355.1 uncultured Spirochaetales bacterium | reverse complement strand
CCTGATTTGTCGCACAAGTTCCGGGGGTCATTTTACGTCTGAGCTTAACAGAGGCCATTCTAGATCCGTCCCAGTCCCAAAAGCCCGTAGAGTACTCCCGAAGGGTTAGGGGCCTTTTCTTGTAGGATCCTATGGTTTTCTGGGGCGATAAAGCTAGATCCTTCCGGGGTAATAACGTGCCAGCCTCGATTAAGCCCATAACGTAGGCCTCAGCCTGGTATCTCTTCCGCAATCCCTCGACTCCCGTGGAGGCTTGAACCCGAGTGTCACCATCCCAAGTTGAGTACCACCAGACTACGGTTTTTTCATATTTTCTGGGATAGAGTGTGAATTTCCGTCTTATTCTGCCCATGGTTTTGCAACGTTATTGCAACGTTGACCTCCTTTAATTGACATAAAAAAAGCCTAAATCCTTATGGGATATAGGCTTACAAAATGGAGGTGAGGGGAGTCGAACCCCCGTCCTAGTGGGCGGACCAGAAGCCTCTACAGGTTTATCCGAATACTTGGTTCTCGAAAGAAGCGCTGGCGATTCGGCCTACCTACGCTCTTCCACGTTCAAGATTTAGTCCCCACATCGCCCTGAACACCGATGTAAGCTAGCGCTGGTTTATGTGGGAGTATGGGACCCTCAGCACGGCGTTTCCCAAGTCCCTCGCTGCCGTTAGGCAGCTAGTGCGAAGTTGTCTTCTGCAGTTGTTTTTTTGCACGGTTTTAGGAGACGTACTCTCCACCTGCAGCCCCTGACCCGGACATCCACCAGTCGAAACCGGTACACCCCCGGTTACCTGAATATAAAATACCAGATTCTTCTAATACAAGCAAGGAGGTGGATGTGAGAATTAGCGGTACTTCTTCATCACTGCTTCAATGAGTCCTCGCTTTTGAAGAGTGTCTAAGACTTGGGAAATTTCCATGGCCAATTCTGTATTGCCTTTTGCCACTGCGAAGGCTACAGGGGACCCTGGATCGGTCTCAAATAGGGTGCGGACCTGGATTCCCTGTTGTTTACAGATCCAATTTCCCACTTCCAGAGGGGCGATCACCGCCACAATATCCCCTGCCTTCAATTTCTGAAAAGAATCCTCTTTACTGGCAGTTACCATGACCCTGATTCTGTTTTTTTCTACTTGTTTTTCAATGAAGGAATCCCGGTCTCCAGCGATAATTTTCCCATAAAGATCTGCGACTTTTTCATAAGTACTTTCAGCTTTTACAAAAATGACGCTGGATCGATGGTAGTACGGTTTACTGAAGTCTAAAAGTCTTTGTCTCTCCGGGGTGACTTCTACTCCGCAAAGAAAGGTGACGGGTTCCACCTTGTGGACAAAATTCAGATAGATGGTATCCCATTTCCCCTGAACAAACTGGAAAGGTTTCTTCATCTCCTGAAACACTAATTGGGTAATATCCGCATCGATTCCTGTGGGCAGACCCTGGGGATCGGTAAATTGATAGGGGGGATATCCCAGTGCAATTCCACCGATTTGGGTACTGGGGGTTTGTGATACCAAGGGGGTTAAAATTTGTATGACCATGAAAAACAGAAGAAACCAGTAATTTACCCTCAAATTCACCCTCCACCAGGTATATTTATTAGGTTTAAATTGTAGTTAAATAAAGGTTTGAATTCTAGGGAATTAAAAAATCAGTTACGCCCGTTTTTAACACCCATGAGGTTTGGAGGTTTACCGTTGCACTCTTTGGAATTAAAAAATGCTCAGATCAGGGATCTTCCAGTTATCTTGAAGTTGGAAAAGGAGGGATTTTTACCGGGGATTCAGGAGAAGGAAGACGTCTTTATTCAAAGACTAAAATTTTTTCCTCAGGGATTTTTCTTGGTTTATGAGAGAAATATGATTTTGGGTTACATAAATTTTGAGATCTGGGAACGTAAAGCGTCTTGGGAGACCTATCCTTTTCAGCTCAACCATCTTATCGCTGGGGTTTTAAATATCCATGGTCCCATTTTGTATTTGGCGTCCATGACTATTTCACCTTTAGTTCGAGGAAAAAAAGTGGGAACGTGGTTACTCCGCCGGGGTGTGGAGCGTATGATTCAAGATTTCCCACAGTTGGAAGAAGTCATTTTGGTGGTAAATGAACAGTGGAAAGGAGCACAGAAGATTTATTTATCCATGGGATTCCGAGTACTGGGGAAAATTGAAGGGTTCTTCACAGCCGAAGCCATGAATACCTCTGCCGCTTTGGTTATGAGGAAGCCGCTGAATCTTCCTCAGTGGGTCTAACCCCCCACTCTCTGGCTAAACGAACCAGGTTAGGGTCTTTCAGGTTTAAATCCAAGGCCTTTTTCAGGGCTTTTCGGGCTTCCCAGCCCTGTCCTTCCGCATCCAGGAGAAGGGCCATTTTTTTCCATAAACTGGAAATGGTTTTGGGATAAAAATCGTATTCTACTATTTGAGGAATTAATTCAATGAGGAGGAGGGGGCCTACCTGCCAGGTGATTTTCACACAAATTAGCTGCCTCAGCCTATCCTCCACTTCCACAAAAAAGTGACGGAAATAAGCTCTTCGTTTTTCTAGCTCGCAAATTCTTAAATAAAGAAAAAGTGCCTGGGCGTAATCTCCCCTGGCTTCAAATTCCTCTGCCAAGAGAAAAGCACAGTCCATAAAGTCTTCTTTTCCCAAGCTTTTTTCCAGAGAAAAAGCTCTTTTGGCGGTCATTTTGGCATAAAGATCCAAGGCCTCGCTTTCCCTTTGCCTCAGAAGATCATAAAAGATAAGTTTAGATTTACTCTCTTGATCAGGCCGGGCTTGAAGCCACTCTCTGTAGTTGAAACCAGTTCCCTTTTTTTCTGGAGGGCCTAAGGTTAAGTCGTAGTTTGCCCGGCGCTCAGGGTCGGAGAGGATTTCATAGGCTTCCAAGAGCACGTGGATGTCGTCATTGGTAGTTTCCCCGGAAATATCCGGGTGGAGTTCTTTTACCCGGGCTCTGAAGGCTTTTTTGATCCGTAGAAGGGGAGCATCCCTGGGGATTTCCAGGATCTCGTAGAAATTTTTCACGCTTTTATCCGCAGATCCCTGTCCCTGTCACGTTTTTCATCCCTATTTTTGATGGTTTCCCTTTTGTCGTAGAGTTTCTTTCCTTTTCCCAAACCTATTAAAATCTTAATAAATCCTTTTTTTAGGTGGATTTGGAGGGGAACCAGGGTGTAACCTTTTTCATCACTTTTTCGCCTGAGTTTATCAATTTCTGTTTTATGAGCCAGGAGTTTCCGGGGGCGATCGGGGATATGGTTTTCAAAAGTTCCGTGTTTGTAAGCTGTAATATGAAAGGACCGGAGCCACAGCTCGCTGTTTTCAATTTGAGCGTAAGCATCGTTAAAGGCAAACTGTGAGGCCCTAATACTTTTGACTTCGGTGCCTTCTAAAACTATGCCGCATTCCAGGGTGTCTTCGATGAGGTAATTATGCCGGGCTTTTCGATTTTCCCCTAGAATTTTGGTACCGGAACTCATTTTTTTCTAACCAGAACTCTGAATCCCAAGTAGGGAGATGACCAGTTGGCTTTTTGCGCTCCCCTGGTGGACCAGGTGAGAATCTGGGAATCGGCAAAGGAGCCACTTCTGACCGACTTTTTATCCGAAGATTCTAAGGATTGTTGGGGTTTTCTGGATTCGGGGACAAGAAAAGCCGCGGGGGCCGCATCTGAGGCGGTCCATTCCCATACCTGGCCTTGAAGACCCAGGTGACCCAGTCCAGACCTCTGGCCTTTGTCGGCGGATTTTAGTTGTCGGTCCAAATTTTCCCCGGTCCAAACTGGGGGAGATGATTTTGCTTCCCTCGCAGCCCATTCCCATTCTTCTTCAAAAGGAAGAGTGATCTCGTATGCGGGATTATTCTTCCCCATCCATTGGACAAAAGCTTGGGCGCTGTAGAAGGAGACTCCGGTAACCGGATAGGTTTCTCGGGAAGCGGGAGCGGTGGATCCGGACCAGTCGGCTAGATACCGGTCATCCACCAAACCTTGAGAGATCAATTTTTCTTTTTCCCCAGGTGCCCAGGAAGGGTTGGCCTTTAAAAAGTTTGCGAATTGACCATGGGTGACTTCGGTTTTTCCGAGCCAGAAAGGCTGCACTTCCACCATTCGTGATCCCCCGAAAGGAGGTTCAAGAGACACGGCTCCCTTGGAATCCCCCAGGGCAAACACTCCCCCCGGTACTCCCAAAAATTCCATATTTGACAGGATGAGTCCCGAAGGGGTATTTCCCACCTGGGGCTTCTCTTCCAAGGAAGAAATATAAGCTTCCCGAGCTTTCAGGTAATCGGGATCTTTGCTGATGGTATTTCGGATTTTCCAGGGTTGATTCACCAGGATCCAAGGGGCCAGACCAGGTTTATCCTTCACCAGGGAGGACCAAATATCCCACTGCTGTTTAAATCCCCAGTTCTCCTGGTAGAATCCCAAGGATTGGCAAAGATCTTTATAAAGAGCGGGATCGGCTACCCAAGTAAGTCGACCTAAAACAAATTTTTTGAAATCCTCCAGACTCCCGCCAGCGGCCAAATAGTCACTTTTCAGCTGGGTAAAGACAGGCGGTAGGGGGTGGGTAACCCCTATCCAGTTTTCCGAAAGCCGTAATCGGGAGAATAGGGACGGATAGGCGTACTCACTTTGACTGGCTGTGGTACTGGCCCAGTCAGTAAGGGTGAGATCAAATTCGGATTTTATCCCTGGAAGATCACCCTGGGTGAGCTTAATGTGAACATCTTCCACCGCGGGAAAAAACCGGGAAAAGAATAGTCTATTTCCCGTTGTTAATTTTTGTGTCTGTGGTTTGAAATGAGGCCTGGTGAGTTCCAAGGTTCCCGTGCCTTCCGGAAGGTAGGCCTCCAATGGAGTAGAACCGAAGTAAGACTGCTTTCCTTGGGAATCAGTTAGGAAAACCGCCGCTCCAGAAGGTTCACTGGTAAAACGGTAAAGTGTACCGGGCTGCTGGATACCTGGAAGGAGAAATAACCAATAGAGGGCTCCCAAGAGGGCGAGGGAGTAGAGAACCAGGAGGTAAATACCAGGTTTAATTCCAAAAATCGGTTTTAACCGAACCTGAACGTCGGGAAAGGAAATGGGCTCATTCTTCATAAGGGTCTTATTATAGGGGGGGCAATATCCCTTGTCAATAAAAGCTTGATCATGGTAGTCTAGTAACGGAGGCCTTCCTTGGACACTTTTTTGAACCGATTGACCGAAGGGACCGAAGCAGTTTTAACCTGGCGAAAACGCCGGAAGCTTACCATTAAAGAAAAACAGAAACTTAAAAATCCCGTGGTTGATTGGATCGAGGCTTTTCTCTGGTCCGCACTCATGGTTCTTTTGGTAAATCAATATTTTTTTCAGGCTTATGAAATTCCATCGGGATCCATGGTGGATACCCTTTTAATAAAAGACAGGCTCTTTGTGAATAAAATGGTATACGGCCCGGAAATTCTCCCTGGAATTGGGAAATTGCCCGGTTACGCCACCCCGAAGCGGGGAAATATCATTATTTTTGAAAATCCTTCTTATTTGTCCAGGGGACCGGCCTTTGATCTTGCCCAGAGACTGATTTATATGTTGACCCTCTCCTTAGTCGATATCGATAAGAGTGAATCTGGTGAACCCAAGGTTCACTTTTTAATAAAACGAGGGGCAGCTTTTGATGGGGATCAAGTCCGATTTAACCAGGGCAATTTAGAGTACAAACTCCTAGGGGATGATCACTGGCGTCCGGAGGCGGAAGTTAAGTCACTTACCGGTCTGGAATACCATACTCGTAGGGTAGAGGAACTAAATACAGAATACTATAATTCCTTGATACTTCTGGCTAAACGCTTTGAAAAGGAATTGGCCAAGTCTACCGGTTCCCGGTCCGATGTGGAACTTCTTTTAACCGATCTTCTGCAATCCCAAGATTCGAAGGTGATTCTCAGTGTTTATGACGATTATGAGCCCCAAGGAAGGACCCAAGGCTTTGATACTGTTGCCTACGAGGCTGCAATCTCCCGGGCTTATCTTTCAGTTCATCCTGGGGATCAAAAAGTCTGGGCTTGGCAAAATCGTCTCACCCTGGGGCAATACGTTCCCCGGGAATGGATTCTTCCCCTGGGGGACAATCGGGATCACAGCCGGGACGGCCGGTTCTTCGGTCCTCTTCCCACGGAGAAAATTCTAGGGCAGGCAGCCCTGAGAATGTGGCCCCTAGGGCGTTTTGGGGAGATGCACTGATGGCCCGTGAAAGTTTTAGCCGATACCAGTCCTACACCGCACAAATAGAAAATCGCCGGAAAATGGCCAAATTTTTCAAGACACTTCTGATTCTCTTGGTGATCTACGGAATTTTTCAAACCATTCTTCTGCGGGGACTTCGAATCCAGAACGAATCCATGGCCCCCCAGATAACCTCGGGGGATCTGGTCCTCAGCTCCCCCCTTTTAACAGGTCCCCGGGTGCCGGTTTTTGGGTGGAGTCTCCCCGCAGTTCGTGGCCTTCAACGGGGTGATTTAGTAGAAATTAAACCCGGGTATCATAAACCTCTTCCTTTCTGGATCTCCGGTCCCGATGAGGTTCTGAGGTTTTTATCCTTTAATTTCTTTTCTTTGGAAGATGTGGTATCCCAGGATTGGGACCATTCCACCTCGGTAAAGCGATTGATAGGACTCCCGGGAGACCGGGTAAAAATGAAGGATTACACAGCCTACATTCAGCCCCCCACGGAATCCTCCTTTCTAAGTGAGTATGAACTCAGCCCTGTTCGCTACGATTTGACCAAGGATCCCCTTCCTGAAGGCTGGCTTGAGACTTTTCCCTTGTCCTCCGGCGCACAGGAGATTCTTTTAGGGAAGGATGAATATTTTGTACTGGGGGATAATCGGAGCGGTTCCAGTGATTCCCGCC
>CAZUXL010000142.1:582-7018 GCA_964624355.1 uncultured Spirochaetales bacterium | reverse complement strand
ATTGCTTTGATAATTGGTAAATTTATGCCCTTCCATCGGGGGCACCAAGCCCTTGTCGATTGGACCCTGAGCTGGGCAAAACAGGTTATCGTCCTGGTGGGCGTCCTGGAAGGGGAGCCGATTCCTGGTCCTCTGAGGTGGGAATGGGTGAGTCGCCATTACCGGCACAATCCCAAAGTCCGGGTGGAGTACACCGACCGGAACCTGCCATCGGCACCTGTGCCGGATGAGGGGGTCAGTCAGGTATGGGGAACATATTTGAAACAAAGGTTTCCCGAAGCCCAGTGTCTGAGCGCCAGCGAAGGTTATGCTCCCATGGTAGCTTCTAACATGGGGATCGGCTACCGGATTTTTGATGAACCTCGGAGGACTGTTCCCATCTCCGCCACCGCTATTCGCCAGGATCCTTGGAAACACTGGGATGCCCTCCCTGAGGTCGTCAGACCCTACTTTCTGAAAAAAATCTGCTTAGTCGGGCCAGAAGGAACGGGGAAAACGACCTTGGCCCAGCAACTGGCCAACCACTTTGATACCTCTTGGGTCCCGGAACTAGCACGGGACATCATCCAAAGGGCTGGGGGGTATTTTCCGAGTTTGCTGGGGGACATCGTCTGGTCCCAAGAGGAGGCGGTCAACGCCGGAGTTCTACAAGCCCGGCGCTGGTTATTTGTCGACTCTGATTTTTTGACCACTCGGTTTTATGCTCAAAAATATTCCGGGGCGGATTGGGTACCGCCTTGGACCCCCAGGTTGGAAGAAACCCACCACTACGACCTCTATCTCTACTGTGAGCCGGATATTCCCTACCAAAGTGACAGCCAGCGATCACAGGCAGATCAAAGGCGGGAGGATGGAGAGATTATGAAGGTCTTATTTCAGAACACGGGAATTCCCCTGGCTTATGTCAGGGGAATGGGTGAATCCAGATTGGCCTGCGCCCTGGAGATTTTAACTTCGGCCTTTTCTGAAATTGCTTTGAAAAATCAGTCAACTTAGAGGATTCCTGGGATTCATTTCTCAGCAATGAGGATCATATTTGTGGGCGGCCATTCGGCTTCTGAACCTAAGCCTCCCTCGCTCCCCATTTCCACAAGCCTAACCTTACCTTCAAAGCGGTGGGTTTGGATCCAGGGGTTTGTGAAGACCCGGCTTTCTGGTCTGACACGAAAACCAGCCTCTCGGAGAGCGGTTGTCCAATCCTGCAAGCTCCAAAAACAGAAACGTTCGTGCATTTCACTGAGCCAGTTGTCGGTATAATCCTTAGTCAGTAGAAATTCCGCAGCATCCTCGAGTCTTAAATGAAACCAAACATCCCCTTGGAAGTGGGCTTCTGTAAAAGACAGTTTGTACCCTTCGCTGGCGCGGAAATCTCTGGCGAATTGGTAAAAAAGTCCTCGGGTACTCAGGGAGTTGAGCCAGTCTTTCTCGGGTTTTTGCCCCTCTTGCCATGGATTTTTTAGTAGACTGGACCCGGAGGTGTCCTCAGCCCAAAGCCATACCATCCGGTCTCGGTCTTCCGGACCAATCACATCCCGGTTGATCCAAACCCCTCCCGCAGCCAGCTCCCGGTATCGGTTGGCAATGAACTTCAAAAGGTCTTCGTGACTCCCGTAACTTTCGATCTCGTGGGTGAGGGATCCCGTGTGAATCGTATTCATGGAACCTTCTTGAAAGACCAGTCCCGTGACCGCATTCCTTTGGGTAAACCAGATATTGGGGCTGCCGAATTCACCATTTTCTTTCCGCTGCTGACAGATTTGAAAGAGGGCCCGGGTAATTTCTATCCCATAAAAATCCGAATCCGCCAGTCTTGGATCTAGACTCGCATTCCATAGCCAGCTGCCTACAGCACAGCCGATATCTCCCACCCGTCCAGGTTGGACCCAGGAAGCCACATCTTTCCACTTGGAGTCCGCGTTTTCATCCATCTGCCGAACGTAACTTCCGTAGTCCCGGGTTCCCGTCAGATCCCCATCAACACCAATTAAAGGATCAGAAAAAAGGAATCGGATCAGGTCACCCAACCTATATTTAAGGTAGAAGGAGTAACTTGAGGGATGAATCTTATCCAGGATCCAGGGATTTTTGTTCCATGTGGGGTCTTCGGCTATGGCTTCGACCAGGCTCCAGGGCTGAATGGCCCAGGGGTTTTCCGGGGAATCATTTTCGGCACCCAAGACTGTGTAGCCATCGTTTTTATACAACTCCCCAACGGCGGTGGAGCAGGCTACTAAGGTATTTGCTTGGGAAAGACTAAAGATACCCTGAGCTCGATGGTTCACGGTTTTTACGGTATAGGTGGAAAAATCTGCCCGTTCCCCAGCGTCTTCCACGGGAAACACATAGACAGCAGTCCCTAAGTCCCGGGCAAAGTCCTGGATCATCATTGCCCGGTGGGCATAGCTCAAGGGATTTCGGCGGGTGCCGCTATGATTTGCAGATGTTACGGCAAATATCACCCCCTCCAGAGCCTGGGATTGATGCTGTGTATGAATTATCTGAAAGAGGTACTGGAAGGTGAAATTAGTTAGAACGTGATGCCGTCCTGGAAGGAGTAAGTACATGGGGTCATTATAATTCATTCTGGGGAATTTTTCCTCAAGGTGAATAGTTGTAACTATTCTCAGTAGTTGAGGGCGAAAAAGTCCCTCAACTACTGGATTCATCTCAGATTTGAATGGAGTAAAGAATGCCGCCGGAAATATTATAGAGGGTATTTCCGATGGCCGTGAGGCCTGCGGAATCACTGTATCCGCTTCCTAAACTCTTATATTTACCATCCACGGTGGTTTCGTAGAGAGTTCCCCCGGAAATGATATATAGTTTTCCATTGACTGAGGTCATACCCCCCACATCCTTCCACCCAGCTCCCAATGATTTGTACTTTCCATCTGAGGTGGTCTCATAAAGGGTTCCGTCAGATATGATATATAATTTTCCGTTCAAGGAGGTCATTCCCCCCACGTTTGCCCAACCGCCACCTAAACTAATATAGTCTCCTGCCTTGGCAGAAAGGTTTCCCGCCGCCAAAAGCATAATTGAAAGTAAAACAAGAATTTTTTTCATAGATCCTCCGCTGAAACTAGTTTAGTCCACAATTTTTTTTTTGCACTGCTTATGGTGTCTTCCCTAAAAATATACGCAGGGGTTTCATGCCCTTTACGCAGACCCTGGAGCCGGATTATCAAAAAAATCGGGAGAAACGAAGAACCCTATCACGGGACTAAACCCCAACCAAAGGCTAGATCTCCCGATAATTCGCCCATTCCATCTCCATCCCCATCTTCCCAAACCTGAGGCATAGAAGCTATGGTCCCGGTGTAGCGGAGTACTTCAGCTTTTCCAGCCCTGGTTCCGTCGATGTACCGGAGAAAATCTGCACTACTGAAGGAATAACTCAGGGACCGTGTTTTGACTAATTCATCTGGTAGAAGCGGAGGCAAACTCAGGAGAAGGGTTTTAGCCTTCATCAAAGCGATCCTCAGATCAAGTTCAGGGTTAAGGGGAATCACGAAGTAAAAACTGGAAGCCGTATAACCGCCCTGATAGGATCCGAATACCAGAGGTCCTCCTGCTGGCAGGTTAGTGATCCGGGAGGCCCCGTGGACGAGGGTTCTGGTTCCCGAAGCGTCTATGGAGGCGAAGAATTGACCGCTGTATTCTCCGTTTACCACCTTCATGCCGCAGACCCGCACACGCCCACCCCCTTCGGGAATTCCGAACACCGCTAAAGTCACTTTTCCACCAGGACTGTTCACATAGTGGAATTCCTGGGTTCCGTTTTGAAGATCCTGGCCTTCAATCCATGCACTCATATTGTTCTTCCAGGAATACAGGCTCATCCGAGGATCTCCCCCGTCGGGAAGATCCACCCAGAAAATATAATCTGCATAGTTATTGGAAGGAGTAAAGACAAAACTTCCCGAAGACCCGGTTATAGTAAAAATTTGGGGGAGATTGTCCTCGGATAAGGTTCCATCAACCCTGTAGGCTGCGATGTCCACATTCTCCTCCAGGGAGGTCAAACTGATGGTATAGGTATCCGAAGAGGCTTCGTAGGTGGAAGTAGATCCCTCTGAGGACATCCAATAATAGGGGCCAACACCACTTCGGTATTTTTCCGAAGTCTGGGAATAGCCACTATAATAGTCGGGGTCGTAAATAGTCCCTGTTTCAGGATAATAGACGCTGGAGTTGTCTTCAAACCGCCATCCTTTATAGAGTAGATAATCCAAACCACTGGTAGTAAGACTCAAGGCCGATCCTTTGGGATAGTTTCCAAAGAAGGACTGGCCGACCCAAATTCCATATTGGGCGTCGAATAGTATCTGCACTGTCGTACCGTCCGAGGAACCGTAAATACGGTATTCATCACAACCCAGGTACAACCACTTGATGCGGCTGGCTTGGGCTCCGGTAGCCGCCACCTGGTAGAGAGCCTTTCCAGCAATGGTCACTGGATTGGTCAATACAAAGCTTAGATCCGATTCTGAAGTGAAGGAGGAGTCCCCAGAATAGGAGTACGCCACCCAATGTCTCCACACATAATGGAAGTTCCACCTCATTCCAGATTGCATTTTAAGTGTGACGCCCGGATAGAAGGGAGTCACTGTATAGGCGGCGCTGACGACTGGAGAAAATCCCCCCTCCTTGAAAGCAGAAGCCTTCCAGAGGGAGTTCACGGTAATCAAGGGAGGCGAGGTTGAATTATAAGCCGGAGAGACCGCCGTCGGATCGGTCCCATCGATGGTATAACGGATGACCACACCGGGGGTAGTACAGCTCATCACCACAGGGGTAAAGACTTTGTAAGCTCCGGGTTGAGGGGATATTACAGGGGAACTGATATCCACAGATGCGGGATTTTCAGGACCTTCCACCGGTCCTGTGGAAAGATCATCCACTAGAAAGGACCCGCCAAAGCGTTCAGTGTCTAGTCCCATGGTGGTTAGGCTGAAGAACTCCACAGCTTCTAAGGACTGGACCAGGGGGGCATCGGTGATGGTTAGTACACCATCTACCAAGAGGTCCCAGGTTTCCTGTTCCACATCAAAAAGAATTCTAAGGTTATGTACGGACCCTTGAGAGACCAGGTATTGTCCCTCAGTGACATGGGATGAATCGGTAAACCACACGGGAGAAGAGTTTTCACCCTCAGTCTGTACCACAAACCAAAGGAAAAATCCCGTTCTGACCGCTTCCATAGAGCCGCTTCCTAAAGACATGCAAAAAGCCCCAGGATTCTGGATGAGGATCTTCAATTCCAAAAATCCCTGGCGGAGCCTGGGGATAGGCACGAAAACTGTGGCCAAGTCATCTGCCCCCGTGCCGTGACCGAGTTTTAAGGCTGGTTGTGTGCTTCCCACTGTTAAGGCACCGGCAATCTCCAAGGTGGCATCACCCATGGTCAATCCCGACCAAGTAGCATCCGAGGGCATGAAACCACTCAAGTTTCCTGTGGGACCAACAGAGTAGCCGTCAAATCCCTCAGAATAGGTGCCTCCGAAGTTTTTTACGATCACCGATACCGTTTGAGAAACTGCTGCGTTACCCGCATTATCGTAAGCCCAGGCTGTCAGGGTATGGGCACCACCGGACATCGCCCCCGTATCCCATAAAAACTCATAGGGGGAACTGCGGTCTTCCTCCAGGGAAAGCCCATCCAAATAAAACACTACCCGGAAGATGCCCCCCGGGTCATCTGCGGTGGCAATTATAGTGACCACTCCGGAGACCTCTTGGTTTACCAACGGGGCGACGATAGTTACAGTAGGCCATTGTCTGTCCGGGGGAGAAAAGAGGCTTATTACGGCCTCACAGGAAAGAACACTTACTGCAAAACCCGCTAGTAACGTAGCCCTGAGGACTTTTAGGGTTTTCATATAAACCTCCTTTTAAGGAGACGCCAACCCTAAAGAAACCTGGATCCGGAAGTAACTGTAAACCTCAGTCCACTTCTCCGCCGAAAGATCCGGACGGTCCTCAAGGTAGTCGCAGAGGTAATTCCTCGTGGAAATATTATAGGAAATCTGTACATCCGGCGGGTAGTTTAGTCCCACCAGGTTTTTCAGGAACCAGAGGCGGATGCCCGCACCAGCCTCCAGTCCAGAACGCTGTAGCACCAGGGCTGCAGCATTGATATTTTTGGTTTGAAGAAAACGAAGGGGAAGATTCTCCACAGGAGTCAATCCGTCGCCGGTTCGGTAGGGGATGGTTCCTTGGGTGGTGATGTCCGTCACCCCTGTAAATTCCAAAAGGTCCAGGGAACCGAAGCCATAGAAACCCAACTCAGGTCCATCCCATTGGAGTTTCAGCTTTCCTGCGTATCTATGGGCTCGCAGGTCCAAGAACTCTTTTCGAACGGACCAGTAAAGGCTCGGATAGGTAATACCGTTGGGATAATCAGTAAAAGGCATCGTATCATCCCCTAACTAGG
>CAZUXL010000142.1:0-572 GCA_964624355.1 uncultured Spirochaetales bacterium | reverse complement strand
GTTGGGATACTCCAGGGGCCAAACCAAACCGGAGAGGAACCGACTCGATTCTTGGTGCCACCAGGTCCAGGGGGCGACTTTGCCGGTTAGGGCGATCTGGAAATCACCCAAAGTGAGGCGGAGGATCATTTGGCCAAAGGCCTCCCTCACGGACTCGGATGAAGAAACATCCATAAATCGGGAGGTATCTTCAGGAAACCCTAAACCTTTTTCTATAAGACGGACAATGGTGTAGCACTGGGATTGTTCTGCGGCGAATCCCGCATCCAGACCTAAGAAAAGTAAGCCGAGGGGAACGTGGAATCCTAAGGTGGTGGATCCCTCTAGGGCCTCACGGCTGATATCGCCGAAGGCTTGCTGTCCATAAATAATCAGATCGGTTGAATTGTCCATATAACTTTTGGAGTTGCCTTCCAAATCAAGGAAGAGGAAAGAATCGTAGGAAACCTGAAACCGAAGGTACTCGCCGATGGTACCCATGGAGGTTGGTGCGACTCCACCATCCCCGGAAATGCTAAAATCACCCCCGGATATTTTTGCCGCCGTTCCTAGCAATAAGAACAGTACGACTT
>CAZUXL010000141.1:0-7111 GCA_964624355.1 uncultured Spirochaetales bacterium | reverse complement strand
ATAATTTCAGATTTCAGGGATATCCGCAGTTTCCATTCCCCCAAATATAAATTTCCATTCCCCTGTGCTTCCACGGTTTCCATGGAAAAACCGGGGAAGATAACTGCCAAGTCCAAATCCCCCAGGGAACCATGGGCTTCAGCTCCCATACTTAAAAACGAAGGGGATTCATCATCCCCCCCAGAAATTTGAGTCTTCACCGAGGCAAAAAAAGACTCCGGGCCTCCCTGTAGTTCTCCCATACAGTCAAAAGCCAAAACTCTTCCCCAGAGACCTTCCCCCGCAAGACTCCCCTTTACCCCCCACCATTTTTCCCTTTGGGAAAATCGTCCCAAGGCACGAAAAAGGTGTTCCCCAAAGAAAACCTCGTTCCATCCCTCGAGGACTGGAACTAAAAACCCCTGGGGCCCATGGGGCCTAAGGAGTTCCCATGAAGTTTCCCAAGTCCCTGTGAAACCTCGGGAGGAGTACTTTATCATTCCCCCCAGCATTTTTTTCCTACGATACTCCAGACCCAAGAAATCCTTCGTAGCCCAGGCCGCTGTAAGAGCTGCCTCCACTTCACCGTGGGAATACCCCAAGTACCCCATTACTGCGAGCCCGGGACTTGTATTTAGTCCCATGGAACCTAAGGACCAGGATTGTAAAATCCATGGTGAGGAAATCCATTTGCCCCCAGTCACACCCCTTAAGATTTTACCTGTAAAATCCTGAGGTTCGTAGAAGCCCAAGGTTAGATCCCAGGGTGTTGACCGAGAAAGGAGTTCTAAAAAACAAGTGATCTGGGGATCCTTCACAGGGACAAATAAAAGACCTATCGATCCACCGCCGTCTACCAATCTTCCCCCCATGGACAGGCTCAGAGCAGGAATTCTCAGGACTCCTCCCGCCTTATTCCAGGTTTTTTCGGGTAAACTCAAAAACCATCCGGATTTTTCCTTCAGTATTCCGGATTTCGGACTCCAAGAGTCCCAAATAGAAAATATATTCACCAAACCTTGGAATCTTAAGGGACCAAGGGATAGGATTTCACTTTCCACACCGGCCACCGGCCAGGGGTTTTCGCTTAACCCATAACTTAAAAAAGATTTCAACCCTGGGGAATTATAAATCGTCCACGCCTGGTCAAATCCCCGACTATCCACTTCCAAGACCATGCGACCCTCGGACCAACAAGGAAAGGATAAAAAACCATAAATAAGAGCTATTAGGTACTTCATATCCTAACGGAAGGGTTTTTCTGCAGTTCTGCTTTTAAGTTCTCTGGAATTGCTTGAAGTTTGTCCTATCTTGTGAGAAACTTGATTCTCATTTTTGGGAGGATATTAATGGTCATTCTTGTGTTGAATTGTGGAAGTTCGTCGGTGAAGTATCAGGTTTACGACTGGGATGCCCAAGTAGTCACTGCCCGGGGAGTGGTGGAGAGAGTGGGAACCAAAGAAGCCGTCATTGACCATTCCGCCCAAGACAAAAGTCCCTATACCCTGACTAAAGATCTTCCGAGTCATTTAGAAGCGATTCAACTGGTTCTAGAAACCTTGCTGGACCCCTCAGTGGGTGCATTAAAATCTTTAAATGAAATCAAAGCGGTGGGGCACAGAGTTCTTACCGGCGGGGCCAAAATTGCTCAATCGGTCCTCATAAATCCCGAAGTTTTGGCCACCTTCCGTTCTTTGGTGGATTTAGGCCCCCTTCACATGCCTGCGAATATCACGGGAATTGAAGCTGCCATGAAGGCACTCCCGGGGGTTCCCCAAGCCGCTGTCATGGACACCGCCTGGCATCAAACCATGCCCGCTACCAGCTACACTTATGCGGTTCCCTATGAGTGGTATGAAAACTTTGGCGTCCGCCGCTACGGTTTTCATGGAACCAGCTTCCTTTACACCGCAAAACGAGCCTCCGTACTTTTAGGAAAAAAACCTCAAGATACGAATCTGATCATCGCCCATATCGGAAACGGCGCTTCCATGTCTGCGGTAAAAAACGGACAAGCCTTTGATACATCCATGGGCTTAACCCCTTTGGAAGGTCTTGTCATGGGAACCAGAAGCGGAGATATCGATCCGGCCATTATTTCCTTCGTCATGTCTAAAACCGGAAAAACCGCTAAAGAAGTGGAGACCGACCTGAATAAAAAATCAGGAATCCTGGGGGTGACTCAGAAGTATACGGACCGCCGGGATATGAACAAAGCAGCCGATGCCGGGGATCCTCAAAGTATTCTTGCCCGGGAGATGGAATGTTACCGGATTAAAAAATACATGGGATCTTACATGGCGGCTCTAGGCCGGGTAGATGCCATTGTGATGACCGCCGGTGTGGGGGAATTCGGCTGGCAAATCCGGGAAAAAGCCCTGGAAGGTCTGGAAAATTTGGGAATTATCCTGGATAAGGAAAAAAATAAGATCAGCACCACCAGAAATGCCGAAACTCTCATCAGCACGGATCATTCCCCCATCAAAATTTTCGTCATCCCCACAGATGAAGAATTGGTCATGACGGAAGATACCTATGCACTGATGAAGGGCACCTACAATATTCATACCAGTTTTGCCTACTCTTTTCAGGATCCAGCCTGGGTGAATAAAGAACGTGCTTTGGGCTTGGAAAAAGAACTGGTGAAGAAACCTGATCTCGCTAAAATTGTAGTTCCCATCACAAGTCAAAAATAAAGGGGAAAAACCATGAAGGTTCTCAGCGTTGGGCATGCTCTGGTAGATTACTTCATCTTCGGCAATGACGAAACGCCTGCTCTCCAGGGCCTTCATTTAGGGAGTTTCAACCACCTGCCCCAGGATCGCATGCATGGGGTGGTGACGAAACTCGGCGGCAGTTCCCCCATGGCCGGAGGCAGTGCGGCAAATGTGGTAAAACTAGCCGCACAGCTGGGTCTGGAAACCATGTTCGCAGGGAAATGCGGACCGGACGAGCTGGGAGAAATTTTCAAACAGGAAATGCACGCTGCAGGGGTCAAATGTATTCTCCAAGAAGGCAAAAGTCCCACGGGAATCTGCATCACCTACCTATCCGCAGGTCGTCGAACCATAGCCACCGCCCGCAGCGCCGCCGGGGAAATCACTCCTGAACTGATAAAAGAAATACTGCTGAACGACGTATCCGTGATTCTGGTGGAAGGTTACCTGCTATTTAACCGAGAGGTTCTCTATCACATTCTGAGAAAAGCCCAGGAAGCAAAAATTAAAGTGGCCTTCGACCCCGGAAACTTGATTCTCATAGACGACTTTAGAGAAGAGATTCTCGTGCTGGTGGAAAATTTTGTGGATTATCTTTTCATTAACGAAGAAGAGGCCCTTTCCCTTACGGGCATGGATTTGGAAACCAGCCTCACCTTTTTAGGAAATAAATGCGAGTGCCTGGCGTTGAAACGGGGAGAAAAAGGATCCATTGTGGTTCACCAGGGGAAAAAGTATCCTATTCATTCCATAGGACCCAGTATTATGGATCCCACGGGAGCGGGTGATGGATATACTGCGGGCTTCCTTTACGGATTAGCACATTTTTCCCATCCGGATGAATGGGGAAAATCCGGAGCTTTGGTTGCGGGGGAAGTAATATCTGTCCCCGGCTCCAGGTTAGAAAAGGGTCAAATAAAACGGCTGAAAACTGCCTTGGAAAGCCTCTGAACAACCTGAACTTTTACCCATGGATTAAACAATCTCGAGAGACATCCCTGGACTTTTCATCACCCAAAAGCATTCGAATGATTTCCAAAGAAAACAAAATCGCTGTTCCCACTCCCCGACTTGTGAGAATGTTACCATCTTTGACCACAGCTTCTGTGGAGTACTGACCACCTTCCACTTTCGATTCCATTCCCGGGTAACAGGTATATTTTTTCCCATGAAGGATCCCCAGAGATCCAAAAACCAAAGCTGGGGCAGCGCAAATGGCCGCCAAAAGTTTTTTTTCTTTATTTCTTTTTAACAGAAGATCTTGCAGGCCTTTATGCTTTGCCAAATTTCGAGATCCGGGCATGCCACCGGGAAGAATAACCACATCCAATTCTGAATCCAATTCATGAAAAAGAATGTCGGCAGTCACCAGAACCCCCCGGGCTCCGGTGATTTGGGAAGATTCCAAACCCACAATTTGGACACTGATTCCTGCGCGGCGAAGCAAATCCACCGGCGTTAGAGCTTCAATTTCTTCAAATCCCTCGGCCAAAATAATAGCAGCCCTTTTCATAATTGACTCCCGGTTCAATCTTAGCAGTTAAACCGGGTTGTTGCCAAATTATTTTTTACCGATTCCAAAAAAACCGAGGATTTTACCCAAAATTGATGTTTTCTCTTCAGCTTTTTGATCTTTCTCAGAAAATTTGAAGTTCTCACCATATTTCGATTTGTAATAGGCTAGGCGGTCCTTTTGAGAATCATTCCTAGGTCTTTCAGACCGTGGGGCTTGTTTCGGACGAGGAGCACTGGGTTTCACAGGAGCTGAAGATCCGGTTCTAGCCGCCACGGGCTGGGGAGACTTTGGTCGCCTATCTTGATTTTCCTGTCGCTTAGGAGCGCCAGGTCTGGGTCCCCGAGCTTCATTTCCCCGGGGAGGATTTCCTCTTGGGGGATTATTTCGCCCTTCGGTGGGTTTGCCCACGGGAGTTTTCACATCGGGAGTACGCCCTGTAAATGCTTTGGCTCCGGTGGCCTCTGATACGAGGTCGTGGGGTTTTCGGCTCCGTTCTGGTCGTGGTGGTTCCACCCGGCCGCCGGTAATCAAGGAAGTTTTTTCCTTTCTTTCTCCAGGTCGTGGACCATGACCAGAGTCCCGGCCTCGTCCCGCATCCCGTCCCCGGCCTGAGTCGCGACCCCGCTGCACCGGGCGGTCCTCTTCATCCACGATGATTCGCATCCCCGCTGATTTATCCTCCGCCAAGTCCGATTCATTGAACCAAACCACCGGAATTTTTGCTCCGATATAGTCTTCGATGGCCTTCAAACCCAGGACATATTTTTCACAGGCGAGGGAAATGGCCTTACCGGATTTTCCAGCTCGAGCGGTTCGGCCGATCCGGTGAACATAGCTTTCAGCTTCGTTGGGTATATCGTAATTCACCACCAGATCCAAATCATCAATATGCAGACCACGGCTGGCCACATCCGTAGCCACTAGCCATTTGATCTTTCCTTCTTTGATTTCCTTAACTATTTTATTGCGTTTAACCTGGGGAAGATCGCCAATCAAAAACTCTGTGGCGTATCCGTTGATTTCCATGCGTTTGGCGATTTTAACCGCCTGGTGTTTGGTATTGGCAAAGATCACCGCGTTCTGAGGGCCCATTTTTTTCAGAAGTCCCAAGAGAAGTGGCATCTTTTCATCCGTACCCACGTGGTAGAGTTCCTGGGAAATGGCTTCCACCGTCACCTGTTCCGGCTCAATTACGATCTCGCCGGGGTTTCGAAGATACTCCCAGGCGAGGTTTCCGACTTTACTTCCCAGTGTGGCAGAAAAAAGCATGGTCCGGCGGTTATCCGGGTCCACCATCATTCCCAACATCTGCCTCAGATCGGGAATGAACCCCATGTCGAACAACCGGTCTGCTTCATCGATCACCAGGATTCCCACTTCCATGAGGTTGATTTTCTTAGAACCGGCAAAATCTAAAAGCCGTCCAGGGGTTCCGATGTACACATCGATTCCGTCCCGGATCATATCTTCCTGTTGTTGGTAGCCTACGCCACCATAAAAAGCCCCGACCTTAAACTTTAAGTACTTGCAGATAGCCCGGGCTTCTTTTTCAATCTGGTCTGCCAATTCTCTGGTAGGAGCCACCACGAGGCCTTTGCGGCCCCTGTATTTCTCATCAGTGAGCATCATATGAAACATAGAAATCATAAATGCAGCAGTTTTTCCGGTACCCGTCTGGGACTGGGCCTGAATGTCTCTTCCTTCAAAAATAAATTTGAAGGTTTCAGCTTGGACCGGGGTGCAATCTTCGAACCCCATTTCGGCGATTCCTTGTAGGAGCAGGGGGTCTAAAGGTAATTCGGTGAACTTCATTAAGTTGTCATCCCGTTATAAATAGTATATTGATAATACATTACACTATTTTGCCACCTTCATCCACCCCTGGACTTGACCCCCCATCCCCGAAGCTCTTATCATCCCCCCATGTCCCTTTCTGAAGAATTTCACGCCAAAGAATTCACCCCCGTTCCTTGGATTTATAAAAAAGCGCCCTTTGATCTCCAGGAAAACTTTTTCCTTTTGGGATCCTGTTTTGCCCAGGAATTTTATCAGGCTTTGGTGTCCCTGGGGCAGAGGGCTTTTTTAAATCCCTTTGGAAATCTGTTCAACCCCCTGTCTCTGGGCAAAGCTATGTCTCTTCTTCAGGATAATGGGTGGGATCCACGAACAGAAATCTTTGAACACAAGGGTCTATGGCGACACCCGGATTTCCATACCAGCTTTGCCGATCCTGATCGGAACAAGGCTCTGGAGAATCATAAGCTCTCCCTTTCTCTGGGAAAAATGGCACTCCACAAGGCTTCGGTAGTAATAATTACCTTTGGAACCGCTTTTTATTATAAATTCAAAGAAACCGGGGCCATTTGGGCCAATTGTCATGAACTTCCCGGGGATAGATTTGAACGTCTGAGAGCCAGCGTGGAAGAAATGACCCTGATGTGGACCCCTCTACTTACCGAGCTTAAGCTGCAAGGGAAAAAAGTTTTTCTTACCTTGTCGCCTGTGCGCCATCTTAGGGATGACCCGGTAGAAAACTCCCTTTCTAAAGCTATTTTAAGAGTATTTATACAAAATCTCCTGGATTGGGATTTGGGTGATTACTTTCCTGCCTATGAGATCCTCTTAGATGAGCTTCGGGATTACCGATGGTACGCAGAAGATCTCGCCCACCCCAGCTCCCAGGCTGCTGAGTATATAACCGCCAGGTTCTGGGAGGCCACTGCGGGAAAACATCTAAAGGAAATGGGGTTAGAATTTAAAACACTCCAACACAGGGCATCCCACATTCCCCTGCATCCCCATTCAAAGGAAAATCTAGAAAGATTAGCCTCAGAATCTCTTCGATGGGAAAAATTCTATAAAAAGTACCCCAAAGAGTCTTAGAACCGTCTATTCCGCG
>CAZUXL010000140.1:0-7203 GCA_964624355.1 uncultured Spirochaetales bacterium | reverse complement strand
TTGGACTCCAATATTACCACCCTAATTGCGGCAGTTCTCCTGAGCTTCATGGGAAAAGGCCCGATCCAAGGTTTCGGAATCACTCTTTCTGTGGGTGTGATCACTTCCATGTTCACCTCCCTCTTCTTGACCCGGTTCCTCCACGATTTCCAGCTGGACACCTTTAAGTCAAATAAGCTCAGCATAACCTGGAAGAAGGTAGCCAAATGATAAAACCAATTCCTTTTGTAAAATTTCGTTTTCTGATGATCAGTCTCACGGTTCTGAGTATTGTGGCTACCTTTGCCTTTGCTTTTATGAACGGTGGATTCAAGTTTGGTATCGACTTTCAACCCGGTATCAGCCTCACGGCTCAGTTTTCTGAAGCAGTCCCTCTGGATTCATTGACTTCTGAAAAGCTGAACCAGAGCCTCGTAGGAACTACTTATAAATTCAGCGTACAATCTCTGGGCGATGCAGGGAAAAAAACCTTCGTGTTCCGGGCCTCCACTTCCGGTACCCAGGAAAACATCCAGAGCATCATGCAGGAAGACGCCATGAAGGCCTTAAAAGCTGTTTATGGTGATGCCAATGTCACGGTGGTCCAATCAGACTATATCGGACCATCCCTCTCCGCCGAATTGGTGATTCAGACGGTAGGGGTTATTGTGGCCGCCCTGGTTTTCATTTTCCTCTACGTTCTACTCCGGTTTAAAATCGGATACGCCGTGGGTGCCATTCTCTCCCTGCTCCACGATACTCTATTCATCCTTGGGTTTATCGGAGCTGTGGGGATGGAAATGTCCATGGCGGTGATTGCCGCTGTACTCACCATCATCGGTTACTCCCTGAACGATACCATCGTGGTTTACGACCGAATCCGGGAAAATTCAAAACTCTTGAAGGGAATGGATACTGGTAACCTCATCGATACCTCCATCACCCAGTCCTTGAGTCGAACGATATTGACCGGGGGTACTACAATCTTGGCTGCCTTGTCCTTGTATGTTTTCTCCACAGGACAGGTGAAGGATTTTGCTCTGGTGATGATCGTGGGAATTATTGTGGGAACTTATTCTTCCATCTATATTGCTTCCCCCGTACTCATGCTTTTCGGTAAAGGAAAAGCTGTGGCTGAGGACAGCAAGTAAGACAGTTTTTGATCTTAGCCCCGGTTAAATCCGGGGCTTTTTTTTTTAGTGTTGTGTACAAAGGAGGTTGTATGTTTGATTCACTGTTTACGCAATTCCCCTGGATGGCCTGGGTAGTTTTAATTGGAGGCTTTGTACCCCTGATTTATGGGGCGGATTGGTTGGTCGAGGGCGGTTCATCCCTGGCAAAACGGTTCAACGTTCCGATTTTAGTGATTGGTTTGACCATTGTGGCCTTCGGCACCTCGGCACCGGAATTAGTGGTAAATATATTCTCCGCCACTTCCGGCAGTACGGATTTAGCCGTGGGAAATATCCTCGGATCCAATATTTTCAATATTCTCTTGATTCTGGGTGTTTCAGCCCTGATTTATCCTTTGAAAATCAAAAACTCCACCACATGGATTGAAATTCCTTTAGCCCTTCTCTCTGGCATCGTCGTTTTTCTTCTTTTAAACGATACTCTGATCGATCAGGCTCCCTGGTCCGGTCTGGGGCGGGTTGATGGGCTGATCTTACTGGGATTTTTCATTATTTTTTTGGCGTATACGGGGACCTTGGCCCTCAAGGGGAATCCGGAAGAGTCTCTACAGATCAAAAACCGGGGACTCGGACTTTCCTTGGGGATGGTGGGATTGGGGCTGGTACTTCTGGTTTTCGGGGGAAAACTGATCGTGGATGGGGCTACATCCGTTGCCCGGGGATTTGGTTTGTCCGAAAGGCTGATCGGTCTTACGATCGTCGCAGCGGGAACCAGTCTTCCCGAACTGGCAACCTCAGCGGTGGCCGCTTTCAAAAAGAACACCGATATTGCAGTGGGAAATATCGTGGGTTCCAATCTTTTCAACGCTTTTTTCGTTTTAGGATCTACTGCCGTGATTTCTCCCTTAAAGCTTAATCCTTTATCAAATCTTGATTTGGTGGTGAATATCCTGGCCACTTTGCTTTTGATAATTTTCGTGTTCTCTCCCCGGGGTAGATCCATAAATAGGATCGAAGGCGGGATCTTTGTGGCTTTGTACTTAGTTTATTCTGGGTATCTGGTTGTAACCGCCTAGGCGTTTCCCAGTTCCAGGTTCCATTGGTGGGCGAGCTCCTGAACTCTATCGGGAGCTCCCATCCTTTCAAAATCCTTCCAAGTACGGGAAAGATCCTTTTGCATCCGGGCATTTGAGTCCAGAATTCTCGCAAGTTCTTCATTTCCGATCCAAGCGCCAAAGTGAAAAGAAATTTCGCAAAATTCTTGGATCACTTTTTCTAAAGTTTTACCCTGATGCGGACCTTTAATCGGAATGATCCGGTCTTTAAATTCGGTAAAAGTCTCCTCTTTCCAGATAATGGCCATCTTTTTTCCCGCATTCATCACCCGGGAGGATAATTTTTTTAATTCACTTAAAACCTTGGTTTCCCCTTCAGAAATTTTTCCTTCTCCCCTATAGAGGGCGGAATATCGGTGGTAATTCAGTTGGGGAGCAAAAAATATGATTCTTTCCAAGTGGTCGTAGATCTCCAGGAGAACCGTCACATCTTGGGAAAAATACACATCATCAAATACATCTTCTGGCGGGCCAACCATCTGAAAAGGAACCTTCCCTGATAGAATGAGTCCATAGGCCTCCAGATAGGATTTGAGAAAGGTTTGTATGAGAGGAAGCAGGGGGCTATGATCGTTAATCTCGGTTTTAATGAAGGTCGACAGTTGTTCTTGGCTCGTTTCATTTCCTTTTCCGCTGGGAAGGTATTTCAGGATGAGATCTAAATCCTGTTTTTCCTGGAGAATGCTCATGAGGGATTTTTCCAATTTCACCAGGTGGGTGGCAATTCGACTGGCCACCTCCGGTGTGGAATCGTATTCATCCTGACTCACCAAGAGCGTGGTAGGTTCTTGAAAGAGGTCCGGCCATCCGACCATGCGGCGGAGCCAAAGAAGGTTTAATCCTTCCAATATTCGATAAAAACTGGGATTCTGATGGTTGTTTAAAAATTTCTTAGTCGCATCTGCAGCCTTGCCCACCAATGGGAGTAGATTATCATCTTGACCCGCCACCAGGGAGAAAACACGGAGTAAGCTCTGGGGACTGCCCGGTGCAGAGGTGAGCAAATGAAAAAGGGCTTCAGGTGTCCTCAGTGAGAAAATAGCCCTCTCTTTTTTTGATGCCAGGGAATTCCAAGGAATGGTTTCCAGGAGTTCCAATAGACGCTTCAAAACCACCAAAAGGTTGTACTGATTCTTAGTCAGTACAGACCACCCTTGGTCCAGGGCCTTATTTAAAAACGGCGATATTCTGGGGAGGTTGTCCGAAAAAGTCTCCCCAAAGGTGGTTAAATAACTCTGGGAGGGCTTCCATGAATAGAGAAACCAAGTCCTCTCCAGAACACCGTGTTTGAGGATCCATTTATGAATTTTAGAACTTTCACCCCCAAGTCCCAGAATCCATGGTAGAGGCCGGAGGATGAGTTTTTGTTCCTCTTGAAGTTTTTTGTAATCCTTCAGTGAAATAGTTTTCTTCACGGCTAATTTGGATTGTGATCCCAAGAGGCTCCATCCTTTGATAATATCCAGAACTTACAAAGCGAATTTAAAGTAAATAAGAACTTCCGTCAAATTATTTGAAATCTTCAAATCTATGAATTAGACTCTCTCAAGAGGTCAAAAATGAAAAAGATTGTTTTAGCAGCTATGCTGATGTTATCGGTTGCCGGCGCCGGTTGGTCCTTTGATCCGGACAACTTGAATAAGGTAACCATCACCAATTCCACCACGGATGATATTCAATATCTCTTCGCCAAAGCGGAAGATGCCGGGGTGTGGGGGGCGGATATCCTGGGGGCTTCCAATACCCTATCACCAGGAAACTCCCACAGTTTCAACATCCTTTATATTAATGAAAGCGCAAGGTTTACTTTCCTTGCCATTGATGTGAACGATGTTTCTTATCAGATCTCCGATGTGACCATTACCGATGGAACAGAAGTGAATCTCAAATTTGCAGCGAAAAATAAAATCAGCACCAAGTTTGACTTTACCTTTACCACCGTGGAACTGACCAATACCCTGGATTACGATATAAACTATATTTTCTTTTCCCCCTCGGAAAGTGATCACTGGGGTGCGGATGTGATGGATGCGGAAACCATTCTCAAGAAGGGCACCACGGCGTCCTTCCTTGTGCCTGTAAAAGCCCGGGAAATCAAATATAACGTCATGTGTGCCGACGAGGACAATGACACTTATAGCTTCAACGTGAATCTCAGTAACAAAAAAGACACCCATGCTTATGACATTGAAGCTTCCGACCTGGACACCGATGACGATTAAATAAAATCTTTCCCTGGAAAGAAACCGGCTGACAGGATCTTGAAAAAGTACTGTCAGCCTTTTTTTATTTTAAGGTGTTTTCTTTCCCCGGAGCGGCATTGACTTCATTCACCAAGGGTTCGTCTTGAGCCCAGGTTCTAATGTTACTCAGGGTGGTGTTGGCGATGTTATTCAGGGCTTCCTTAGTGAAGAAAGCCTGGTGGGATGTGACCAGGACGTTGGGGAAGGTGATGAGCCTGGTGAGCACATCGTCCCTAATGATGCTGGAAGAGTGGTCCTCGAAAAAATAATCGTCTTCTTCCTCATAAACATCCAATCCGGCGTAACCCACTTTCCCATCCCTCAAAGCCTCTAATAAATCCTCGGACCGAATGAGTTTTCCCCGGCCGGTGTTGATGATCATCACGTTTTTTTTCATCAGGGCGATGGTCTCCCGGTTGATCATGTGGGTGGTCATGGGGGTGAGGGGACAATGAAGGGTGATGATATCCGATTCCTGGTACAGGCTCACGAGGTCGGTGATTTCTATATTTTTTTGCTCTGCCCATTCCACCGCTGGGAAGGGATCGTACGCCATGACTTTCATTCCAAAACCCTGGAGAATTTCAGCGGTTATCCGGCCGATCTGTCCTGTACCCACCACTCCGGCGGTTTTTCCGTAGAGGTCGAATCCCAGAAGTCCATTGATGGAGAAATTGGAATCCCTGGTACGATAAAATGCCCTATGGGTATTTCTGTTGAGGGTGAGCATCATGGCCACGGCGTGCTCGGCCACTCCATGGGGGGAGTAGGAGGGGACCCGCACAAATCTCAGTTTTCCCGCAGCGTAACGAAGATCCACGTTATTATACCCCGCGGACCTCAGGGCAACGAGTTTAATTCCCTTATCCACCAAAATATCAATCACCGCTTTGGTGATGTAGTCGTTCACAAAGGCGCAAACCACCTCATGGTCTTGAACTAAAAGGGCTGTTTGTTCCGTAAGTTTGCTGGGAATGTAGGTGATTTGATACCCGTATGCGTCGTTATTTCGTTTAAAGGATTCCACATCGTAGGGTTTAGAGTCAAAAAATGCAATTTTGATTTCTGTCAGGGGTTTCATTGATAATCTCCTGGAGATAGTATACCTATTTAATCAGGATTAATTCAAGAGTTCAATCAGGTATTTATATACTTAATTGCGATTTTAACGATTAAATGAACTCCGGGTGAGCGGACTGCCGATGGGTATGGACTCGGAACCAAGAAATTCCCGAACCTTCCCCTCGATGAGAATTTGCACCTGTTTAACGGTGGAAAATTCTGTGGCGGTGTAAACTATCTGCTTCAGCTGCGCAGAATACCCTTCCATTCCCAAGGTATTGAACTGAAAATCCTCGGAAAAGCTCAGGAAGGCGGTAGAATCCTCCACTCGAATGGAAAGCAGCCTCGTTCCCGTGGGTATGAGACTTAGGTATCCTCGGGAGAGATCGCTGGGATTGGGACCTTCTAAAAGAGATTTCATCACGGCGGTTAAGGGGGATGAGGCTGTGACAATTTGTTGGGTCACGGGGGACAGGTCAATCTGACCGTCCCCATTCACCGTGACGAAATAGGTTTTGAAGGGTTTCGTAGCTTGATTGACCACAGGTTTATCCAGTGGCTTTTCAGTAGCACTCGGGGCGACCGGTGGTGGGGATTTTGTGAGGGGTTCAGGTTCTATGTCTTTAATCAATTCATCGGTGGCCACGTCAGTGAGAGCTTGTGCATCCGTGGTTTGGGGAGATTTGATTTCAATAGTGTCATTCTGGACCACTTCCAGGGGGGCGGGGTCACCCTGAACGGCCTGGGCAAAGCCTGTGGTCTCTAAAACCTTATCAATGGTGGATTTACTGGCCATGAAGATGACCAAAACTACCAAAGTCAGGGCGATCCATACCAAGGCCCAGGTCGGGAGGGTCTTTTTTACAGCGGGTTTTTTACGGCGGGGGGCGGGTCTCTGCATACATATAATTACTCATACTCCGGGTTTTCTGTCCACCCCGGAGACCCTTCGATTTGACACCTGGACTCTCTGCACACTATACTGATTTTTGTGAAGGAATTACGGGGAATCCCTGCGTCGCCGGGCATTGCCATTGGCAGAGCTTATGTTTATATGGAATCAGACGTCTCAGTCCCGGAATACCCTATTTTGGAACACGAAGTAGAGTTGGAGGTGGTTCGCTACCGTAAGGCTGTAACCTTGGCGGTGGATGATCTGATAATTCTTCGGGATCAGAATCCCGACACCGAAGACCATAGCTTCTTGGATTCCCACATCCTCATGCTTCAAGACCCGGATTTTCAAGAAAAGATTGGGAATCGCCTGGATCGCATTCGAAAAAATGTGGAATTTGTTCTCTTGGAAGAGATTAATGAACTGGTGGAAAAGCTTAACACCCTCCAGGACCTCTACCTTCGTGAGCGGGCATTGGACCTCCGGGATGTATCAAAACGGGTTCTCGATCATCTCATGTGCCGGGAGAAAACCAGCCTGGCACAGCTCAAAAGTGAAGTGATTTTGGTTTGTTCCAACCTCATGCCCTCCGACGCCGTGGCCATGAACAAAAAACTCGTGAAAGCCATCGCCATGGATACAGGAGGGCGGACGACCCACACGGCCATTTTAGCCCGGTCCTATGAGATTCCCGCAGTGTTGGGCATTCAGTCCGCCACGAGGGAAATCCGCGGTGGGGATTGGCTTATCGTGGACGGCTCCTCGGGGGTGGTGAT
>CAZUXL010000139.1:0-7229 GCA_964624355.1 uncultured Spirochaetales bacterium | reverse complement strand
CCTCCTCCGCACCGGGGTACAACGTGGGGGTCATGCGCTACGGGGACCAGGCGGATTTTTATGTGGATCCCTACTACGACACCTACGTGGATTTGAATATTCATCCCACCCAAACGTTAGTTTTCAAACACCAAGTGTCGGTGAGTACGGTGAATACAATAAACGCCTATGATCCCTCCGCCCCCACGACCCCCTGGAGTCAGAGCATTTCCGGACCTGCCCTTACAGTGCATCCAGCGGATAAATTTTTCTACTCCGGTGACGGAAAGTTATTCTATTTCAATAAAACTGAGAATAAAATTTATTGGTGGAAGGATATAACCCAACCTTTAGATCCCAACAACGACCTATTGGTAGATGGAACTGATCTGGTAGATGGAACTGATCCGAACATGAATATTGAAATGGAGATTTTTTCCGTGGCCAATGATCCGAATTCCATGGACACCCTAATCGCTGTAGGCCATGATAATACCGCGCCGGATAAAACTTCCGGTTGGTACTTCTTTACCATGGATACCTCCGGGGGGGCGTCGAATATTTGGGTTTATAAAAGTTACGACATCACTTCTGAACTGGAAAACTGGACACCGGGTGCGAATATCGTCCCCACTTCCATCGCCGCGGATACCTTGGGAGATGTGTACCTGGGATTCTACAACACCACTGTGGCCGGGGATATCCAATCGGGAGTTTTAGCCTACTACAATGGGAGTTTATTCGCCGCTACTCCCGGGGATATGACATTTTATGACCAGAGCTCCTCCATAGTGACCGATTTATGTTTTACCCAGGGGATGCTTCTGGTTTTAGCCAGCCCCAACACCACCTTGGGAGGTGTGGGTTTTCAAAATCAGGGGACGGCGGACCTCTGGATCTTTGACGATTATTTGAATCCCTTGATTACCCTTCCTTCCACCGCGAGCCAGGTGTACCCCACCACGCCCACCGGTGGAAATAAACTTTACCTTCCCCATAAATTTTCAGGAAATCCACAGGGGTCCACCGTATATCTTCAACAGGGGAACTTTGCCGCCACAGGGGGAACCTACACTTTTTCCTCCCTGAATTTGGACACCGGGAGTGTTACGGATCTTTGACAGCTTTGGCCTCCTGGAAAGGGAGGCCTTTTATCCCCCCCCCCAGGTTGACGCTTTTTTCCAGGAACGGTAAATTGTCAACGTGAATAAAATTATCTCATTATTAAAAGTGAATATCCACCAGGGATTTTTCTTTCCTTTTCTGATTATTTTGGGAGGGCTCCTGCTACCCAGTTGTGCCCTGGATAAAATTGCGACCCGGGCTCTAGCGGACACCCTCAGTGCACCAGGTTCCAATACCGTATTTACCGGGGACGATGATCCTCAGTTGGTGGGGGACTCCCTCCCCTTTACCATAAAAATGTACGAAAGTATTTTGGCGTCCCAACCGGATCATCGGCCCCTGCGCACCACCGTGGGCAGTTTATACGTGATGTATGCCAATGCTTTTGTGGCGACCCCGGCGCAGTTTCTCCCGGAAGAGAACTTTGAAGAAAAAGATAGGGCAAAGATCCGGGCTAAAAATCTCTACCTCCGAGCTGGGAATATACTTAAGTTGGGGCTTTCCCAGGTAAATCCCCAGTTTGAAGCTTCTTTTTCGGGTTATGAGGGGGCCCTATCTTTTGAAAGACTTTTAGACACATATAAAAAAGAGGATGTTTCGACCCTGTATTGGTACGCCGCTGCTTGGCTCAGTGCTGCCTCTTTAGATGTGCTGGATGGAACCCTGAGTCTTCGTATTCCTCAGGTGAAAGCCATGGTGGACCGAGCTTTTGCCTTGGATCCGGATTGGCAGGGGGGCGCCCTTCACTCTTTTTTAATGATCTATTACAGTTCCATGCCTGAAATGCTCGGGGGGAGTGCGCAAAAGGCGCTTTTTCATTACGATGCTTTATTACGCTTAGGAAAGGGAGCGAGTGCGGATGCCTGGATGGCCAGGGCAGAAACCTGGGCCCTTCCCCGGCAGGACAAGACAGGTTTTGTAGACTTTATGAACAAGATCCTTTCCTTGGATCCCCAGTCCAACAAAGACCAGACTCTAGTTACAGTTTTGGCCCAAAATAAAGCCAAATACTATTTGAAGAATTTAGAGCTCCTATTTTGGAGCGATGTAATCCTCGAAGGAAATGAATAATGAAAATAGCATCAAGTTTTACAAAAGCTCTCTCCCTGGTTTTTATGATTTTTATCGGTGTAAGTACTCCCACCCTGGGTGCCCAGACTTTAAAAGTTGCGAGTCTGGCACCGGAAAACTCCGAGTACGGCAAGGTTTTGAATCGGATTAACGCAGAATGGATCAAGCTCAGCGGTGGAAAAGTTCGGATGCAGATTATCCATAACGGTGCCGCCGGCGGGGAAGAAGAGGTTCAGCGCCGTATCCGTCAGGGAACGATTCAAGGAGGACTTTTCACCTCCATGGGGCTCGCTAAAATTAGTCTTCCTGTCCTGTCTTTAAGTACTCCTCTGCTCATCCGTAATGACTTGGAATTGAAAAATGTTCTCCATGTTTTGGAAAAAGAACTGGACCAGTACTTTCAAAAAGAAGGATTTGTTTCCCTGGGATTTGCCCGGGGAGGCTGGGTTTATCTTTTTTCCAAAACAAATAACTGGAACCCCGAAGATGTGAGACAGCGAAAAATAGCCGCCAATACCTCAGACAAAGCCATGTTTGGCACCTTTGAGGCCATGGGTTACAGGCCAATTTCCGTGGCCATTCCCGATTACCTCAATGGGCTGAGTTCCGGCCTTTTTGACACCATGATCGTGAGCCCTCTGGCGGCCTTACAGTTTCAGTGGTTTGATAAAGCAAACCAGATGTTGGATCTGAAAGTTGCTCCTTTTATCGGAGGTATCTTGGTGGATGAAAGAGCATGGAATCGGGTGCCGGGTGATCTGAGGCCAAAACTCATCCAAGCCGCCAGAACCGTGCTTTCCCTGGAGTTGGATCCCGCAGTGGACCGACTGGAAAGCACCTCCATCCAGAAGATGGTGGAAAACAGGCTTAATAAAACCACCCCGACCCCTCAATTGACAGCGGCCTGGGCGGCGGAATTTCAAGTGGGTGTGGATAAGATGCTGGCCACCGGCGGTTTGGATGCTCCTAGTGTGGAGAGAATCCGCACAATTCTCAAAGACTTCAGAACCTCGGGAGAGAATTGATGAATTTTCATCCAAATTTTATAGAACTCCAGGGAATCCGACTGGAAAAATTGGTGGCCTATGTAAGTCTCGGTCTTTTAATGCTGCTTCCTGTGATCGATTCTCTCTTGCGAATTTTTTTCCGAATTTCCATTCCCGATGGATCTCTTTTAATTCGCCATCTCGTCCTTCCCGTGGCTTTTTTAGGGGCCTCCTTGGCCAGTAAAAACCACGAGCATTTGGGAATCCACCTGGGAATAGAACATCGGAAGGATTGGTTGGGGAATGTCTCTCGCATAGTCCCCCTCTTTTTTTCTGGGATGTTTCTGACCATCTTCTTTTTTGCGGCCATTTCCAGTGTGTTAATTTTCCCCGAGTTTTTGGAATTCGCCTGGTTTATCCCTTTGGCCGTCCTTCTTTTGGTGATACCCCTGGGATTTTTATTGATATTTTTCCGAACAATGCCGGTCAAGCCGGGTTGGAAATTAGGATTTTTTCTTTTAGGTGGCCTGTTGGGAATTCTTTATTCCCTGGCGGATATCCGGGATATTCTCGGATTTTTGGGT
Organism: uncultured Spirochaetales bacterium; assembly: GCA_964624355.1. GTDB lineage: Bacteria > Spirochaetota > Spirochaetia > JABEVK01 > JABEVK01 > CAZUXL01. Next base: position 3,484 of record CAZUXL010000139.1, on the reverse strand, counting down.
GCTAACACCACCACGTGGAAAAATTTTGACTTTCTATGGGCTGCGAGCGCCGAAAACCTTAGGTATTTTATACTTATCCCTTTGATTCTTTCCGCTTTCTTGGGTACGCCCCTGTTCATCGTCCTCGGCGGTGCGGCTGTTTTACTGTATACGGGTCAGGGATTCACTCTTTTTGGCGAGTCCATGGGTGCCAGTCCCGTCATTGGTAGCGGTTATACCCTCATCACACAGGATATGGTTCCGGCGATTGCCCTGTTCACCCTGGCGGGATTTATCCTTTCCAGTTCCCAAACGGGAGAAAGATTTATCCGGCTTTTTAAATCATTCTTTGGCGGACTCCCCGGTGGTATCGTGGTCATCGTGGTCCTGGTTTCCGCTTTTTTTACGACCTTCACCGGGGCCAGTGGTGTGACCATCCTGGCTCTCGGGGGACTCTTACACACCATTTTATCCCAAGGGAACAAAGGGAATGATCGATTTTCTGTGGGATTGATCACAGCTTCTGGAAGCGCCGGAATTCTCTTCCCCCCCAGTTTGGCGATCATTCTCTATGGCTCCATCGCCATGATTCCCATTGACTCCCTGTTCGTGGCTTCCTTACTTCCAGGAGCGGTTATGTTGGTGGCGGTGATCCTTGCGGGGGTGATAATTGGCCGGAAACACCACGATAAAGGGACTAAATTCTCCCTGAAAGAAGCTTTTTCTGCCACGTTGGAGAGCCTACCCGAGTTGGCGGTCCCTGGAATCATCGCCGCTTTGTTTTTCAGCGGTTTTGCCACCGTGGGGGAAACTGCCGCCTGGGCTGCCCTCTATGTCTTTGTGTTGGAAGTCTTCATTCGCAAGGAAATCAGTCCCCGGGATTTGAAAAAACTCCTCAATAGAACCCTGGTCATTGTGGGGGGCGTGCTGATTATCCTAGGTGTCGCCAGAGGATTGTCTTCCTGGCTGGTGGAAAATGGAATTGCGGATCTGCTCTCCCAATGGTTTGCCAGTAATGTGCAATCGCCTTTGATGTTCCTTTTGATTCTGAATCTCCTGCTTTTAGTTGTGGGATGCTTCATGGATCTGTTTTCTGCCATTTTAGTCGTTGTGCCGATTTTGATCCCTGTGGCGGCGGTTTATGGTATCAATCCCCTCCATATGGCGGTGATTTTCCTGAGTAATATGGGGGTAGGGTTCATTACCCCGCCCGTGGGAATGAACCTGTTTTTGGCTTCCTACCGTTTTGAAAGGCCTCTGGTTAAAATTTTCGTGGACGTTGTTCCTTTTTTAGCTGTACAGCTCCTAGTGGTTCTTCTCATTACTTATGTGCCCTTATTCTTTTATTCTTTAGCTCCCTAAATGTCCGGAATCCTCATGGATTTTCAAACCATACTGTTTCTCAGTTATGGTACCAATGCGATTCTAGCCTCCCTCCTGGCCGTTGCCGGCCGGGATTTTAGAGGGGCTTGGTTATGGGTGGCCGCCCAGGGGCTTTTGGCCCTGGGAACTTTGGGTGACGCCCTTCCTCCGCAAGTTTTCCCATGGATACCCCTCATTCTGGGCAATAGTGCCTATGTGGCTTCCAGTCTTCTTTATTCCCATTCTGTTTGGGTTTTTCGTTATACAACCCGGTTCTCTCCCTGGTTATATTTAATTATCCCCCTCCAGATCGTAAGTTTTATAGGAGCGTTTTTTCAGCCCTACCTGGTCCGTGCCTTGGTTTTTTCCCTTTGGATGACTCTGGGACCCTTAATTACCGCGGGATTACTAATGTGGAAGGTGGAACGGCGATTTTGGCTTTCCAACACCCTGACAGCCCTTCCTTTTCTTATACTAGGCCTCGCTTCCCTCGGCAGGGTGATTTTATTGTCCATTCTTTCCTACCAAGGTGAGGTAGTTGAGGCCAGTCCCATGAACGTGTGGTATGTGGGCGGTGCTATTCTCCTATCCACCATCACCCTCTTCGGTTATTTTATGATGACCGGAATAAAGGCTGTTCAGATCGCCCTCCAAAAAGATAAGGAAATTGAGACAAGGAATAGAAAGCTAATTGAAGCTGGGCGTGATAAGGACTTGTTTTTTGCCATAGTCGCCCACGACCTCCGGGGTCCCATAAGCGGGGCGGCCCGATACGCTAGGAAACATCTTTTTGGAAAAATGACCGGTCTGGAAGCAAAGTATGCGGAAGTGGAAACCTTAACTTCTTCTTTGGAAAAAACCCATGAGTTTTTGGAGAAATTACTTTGGTGGTCCAGAACCCAATTGGAGGATTGGTTACCCCTGAAGAATAAAATTCACCTTTCTCTGTGCCTGTCTCAAGCCTTGGCCCAGGTTCATTCCTTGGCAGAACTAAAACGAATTTCCATAAACCAGGACATTCCTGAAAACCTTACAGTCTGGGGAGATCCAGAGTCCGTCCAGTTGATTTTAAGTAACCTGCTTTCCAACGCCATCAAATATAGCTGGCCGGATCAAAGCATCTACATTTCTGCCCGGGAAGAAGGGGGCCGATGCCGGATCATTCTGGAAGATCATGGCATTGGTATGGATCAACAGACTTTGGATCGACTTTTTCTTATACAGGATAAACTGAGTTCCATGGGAACGTCGGGGGAGCGGGGCAGTGGAATGGGACTTATTCTTTCCAAAAGTCTTGCAGAAAGAAATGATGGAAAAATTTCCCTGGAAAGCCAGCCCGGGAAGGGAACCCGGGCTAGTCTCTGGCTTTCCCTTAAATAAACTGTCTCAAAAAGTTCGTGAGAGCATCACTGTAAACTTTGGAATTGGAGCATGGGGCATAAAGCTCCTGGGCTGTGTGACTACTGGCAACCTTATGCTCATCTCCGGCTATTTTCAATATCAGGTAGAAAAAGTAGGAGCTTCCCCATAGGAGAAGTTTTCCCTGGGACAGACATCTTTCACCTGGGCGAGAGCCCCCTTCCTGTCCGGGAGGGCGTTCAGGCAGCTGGTCCCTTTATTTTATCCCAAGGCCTTTTTATTGGCCTTATTCACCATCCCAAGACCGTTAAAGAATGGAATTGTATTTAAAGTAGAGGCTCTTGCAAAACTACTGCGGTGGATTCCTGCTTCGTGAAAAACTCGCTCAAATCCTCATGTACACATCCTACTGCATTTTGCTTTGCAAAAGCCCGGGTTTCCGCATCGTTTTTCGCTTGCAGAACCCCTCCTCGCTACATTTTGCAAGAGCCTCGGTACACTAATATTTTTTTTGAAAATTGAAAATTCAACCCGAAAGAAAAGGTTTTTAGGTAAGGACCCGGACTAAAGTTTTCTCCAGGATTTCCATGAGAAACTTGACCTCCTTTTTTCCATGGGCATTCCCTAAAAAGGCTGCTTCGAAAGGGCCGCAAGGCCAAAAAACTCCGTTTTCCAGGAGGGTATGGAAAAATTGTGAAAATTTCTTACCATCCTGAGTTTTCGCCGAGGTGAAATCTGTTACAGGTTCCGGGGTAAAAAAGAGGGTAAATAACCCACCGCACCG
>CAZUXL010000138.1:0-7447 GCA_964624355.1 uncultured Spirochaetales bacterium | reverse complement strand
CCCAGGAATTCGGAATAGGAAAGGTCGGAGATAAGCATCTGGAAAGGGGCGTCGGGATTGTAGTGTGGCGGAGGAATTTCCTGAACGATGGTGTCCAAAAGAATGTGGAGGTTTTCACCCTTTTCTTCCAAGGTTTTCTGGGCAATCCCGTCCCGGCCTATGGCGTAGAGCAGGGGGAATTCCAACTGTTCTTCGGTGGCGTCCAGGTCAATCAGTAGGTCGTAAACTTCATTGAGAACTTCCTGAGGACGGGCGTCCTTTCGGTCGATCTTATTGATAACCACAATAATTTTTAAACCGGCTTCCAGGGCTTTTTTTAATACGAACCGAGTTTGGGGGAGGGGGCCTTCAGAGGCATCCACCAGGAGCACCACACCGTCCACCATGGAGAGAGATCTTTCAACTTCACCGCCGAAGTCCGCATGTCCGGGGGTATCCAGGATGTTGATTTTTACATCGTGCCAGAGGACTGCGCAGTTTTTGGCTGCAATGGTAATTCCTCTTTCCCGTTCCAGGTCCATGCGGTCCATGACCCGTTCGCCCATGTCTTGGTTGGCCCGGAAGGTTCCGGATTGACCGAAGAGTCCGTCGACTAAGGTGGTTTTACCATGGTCAACGTGGGCAATAATGGCAATATTTCTTATTTTTTCGTTCGTGGCAGATTTGTTCAAAGGGCTCTCCTGAGGACAAGAACATACTCTTTTTGAGGGATAACTACAAGGTCAGGAGGGGATTCGGTTTCACTGGGGGGAAAGGAAGGGACAACTGCAGTTTCAAAGGGTTGAATTTACCGGAAGAATAATATGGTTAATTTCTATTGTTCACCTTTTTTTAGAGGTGAAAGGGAAATAAATAGCCCCCTTTCAAAAGGGGGCTAAGTTATTCTAAAGTCCGTCTACGGAATAGACCGCATAGCCCCGGGGTGGTGCCCAAAGGTCCGTAACTCCGGATGTGGAGCAGGATTTTGTGGCGGGTTGATAATTCTGACCGCTCTTTGGTGAATACCAGGCGTAGGCTTTCAGATTTTTTCCTTTCAGATAGGAATTTCCTGTGGTGACTGTGGCACCTTTCCAGGCACTGGCATTATCATTGATGACCACAATGTATCCAGGACTAGAGGTGCTGTAGCCCTTAGACCCATAAATCAGACAATCTCCGTCGTTGGTTTTCAGCAGTTCGATTTGGGGTGCGGCGCCGCCAAGCTTGCCTCTTGCCCAAACCAGTTGCTTGATCCCATTTCCCCAGAGTCCCCCCAGGCTTTTTAGACCGTAATTAAAGTAATCCTTCCACCAGATCATGGGGTAACCTTGGTAGGTCAGGATAAAGGCGTAAGCGAGCATCTTATCGGTGTAAATCGGGTCTGTATCATGGTTACCCACAAAGGTTACGGCTTTAAAGGGGTTTTTTGCGGCAAAGGACTTGCTGTAGTCCAAGAGGTTGGGGAGATAACCACCACCTCCGGTGTTATTACAGATATCGGCCATGGTGTAGAGTAGTGCGAAATCAAAGGCGCTGGCGTTGGCTTGGTTGGCCCAGGAGTCTAAAACCGAGGTATTGGAGTCCCAGTATTCACCCACGGTAAAAACATTGCCCGTAGCCGCTTTCATATCCTTTACGACCCAGGGCCAAATTCCTTTGACGTAGTCGAATCTCCATTGGGTGAATCCGGCGTTTGTGGTGCTTTTTAGCCAGTTCATCCAGGTTTTAGTGTCATTATAGGCGGGGGAATTATTAAAATTCACATCGGGGAATCCGCCGAAAACTCCTGTATCACTGGTTTCGTAGTTGTTTGGATGGAAAGAGGTCCAGTTCCACTTGTTTTTTCCCGAGGCCACTGCGGAAAAGTTGGTCCAAGTATTTCCCCCGGTTTTGGGATTTGCCTCGCTGAGGCCGCCGGATCGGTGGTTCAGGACGATGTCCGCCATGGCCGCGATTCCCTTGGCTTTGAAGGCGGCGATGGAGGATTTTAGTTCTGCCTGGCTGCCGAAACGGGTCTCGGTGGACCCTTTCTGGTTATATTGACCCAAATCATAGTAATCGAAGGGGTCGTACCCCATGGAGTAGGGGCCATTGTCTGTTTTGGACACCGGAGGGTACCAGATGACATCGATTCCGTATCCGCCGGACATGTTGGCAAGTTCTGTGGCTTTCGAAGCCATGGTGTTGTACCAGGTTCCACCAGCCGGGACATCCCAGTAAAATCCTTGCATCATCACACCGGACTTGCCGGTTATGGACCTGTCATTGGAGGTTTCGGTGGATTCTGTGGATAAATCCACCATGGGGTTTACCGAACACCCGGTGAGGTAAATTGCAGAGAGCATGACGAGAGCTGACCATTGTTTCATGGATTTCCTCTTTTAGTAATATATTTTTCGATATGGAACGCGCTTTCCGATTTCGATTATATATCTTGTATTTTGAAGACGCAACAAAAATATTCAAAAAAAACGATAAAAATGGGTAAACGTTTACCATTTTGTATTTTTCGTATGCAATTTTACCAATAAAATATACCAAGTACCTTAAAGGCTGTAACTAACTTCCGTTGTCCTTTTTCAAAGCTGGTCTTTAGATTAAAAAAGGAGTTAATGGCCTATAGATGACCGGATTTGAGGCTTTTTATTTTAAAAATAGAAACCGAGAGAGGTCTGTGATGGTTTTCGTGGTATCCCTAGGTGCTTATGATGTGTTTAAATAAGGGCGACGGCTCCCCCTTATTTAAACGAATCCCCTTAAAAAATCCTTATCCAGGTTGTATTTACGGATTCTCAGTCCCATGATCCTTTCGGTGATCCCCAGAATCGTCGCCGCTTTGGAGTAGTTTCCCTTCGTGGACTTCAGGGCGTCCAGAATTAGCTCCTTCTCCACCCTATCCATGGTGTCCTGGAGGGTGGCGGTGGGTGCGGTCCCAGAGGTTTCCGCCGTTTGCAGGGATGGGGGGAGGTGGTGAGCCATGATCACATCGGAACTGGCCAGAAGTACCGCTCTTTCGATGACATTTTCCAATTCTCTCACATTTCCAGGCCAATGGTAGATCATGAGGGCGTTGATGGCGCTGGTGGAAATCCGTTTTATATGCTTTCCATTCCGACTATTATATTTATCGATGAAGGTATCAGCCAGGAGAAGGATATCGCTTTTTCGTTCCCGCAAGGGAGGAAGGTGCAGTGGAAAGACGTTCAGCCGGTAGTAAAGGTCTTCCCGAAAGGTGTTTTGGATTAGGGCTTCTTCCAAATTCCTATTGGTGGCGGTGATGATTCTCACGTCAATCTTGATGGTTTTAGACCCGCCCACCCGTTCAATTTCTTTTTCCTGGAGGACGCGAAGGAGTTTAACCTGGGTTGTGGGGGAGAGGTCCCCGATTTCGTCGAGAAAAAGAGTCCCGCCGTCGGCCATTTCAAATCGGCCTTTACGGGTGGCGATGGCTCCGGTGAAAGCCCCTTTTTCATGGCCGAAGAGCTCGGATTCGATCACTGTGTCCGGGAGGGCTGCACAATTCACTTTAATAAAAGGCTTATCAGCCCTTTTGGAATTGAAGTGGATGGCCTGGGCAATGAGTTCTTTTCCCGTACCACTTTCCCCGCGCACCAAAACGGTGGCATCACTTTGACTCACCTGGGCGATGAGGTCGAAAACTTCCTGCATGACGTGGGATCGGCCGATGATGTTGGAGGGGCGAAATTTTTCCAAAATCTCGCTTTTTAGTCGGGAATTCTCCTCCATGAGCACCTGTCGTTCCTCTTCCACGTTTTGCCGGAGTTTGACCCCCTGGGCAATCATGGAACAGACCACGGAGAGGACCTGAAGGTCCGAGTCCATCTGGGTCATGTCGGGATAGTTTTTATCGATGGATAAAGCCCCAATGGTTTCCTGGCCGATCCGAATGGGCACACAGATGAAGGAAACTTCTTTTTCGATCAGGGATTTTCGACTGCCGGTGCGGTTGAGAAACTGGGGCTCGTGGGAAATTTTCGGGATAATGGCGGCTTCACCGGTCTGGATTACCCGACCGGTAATCCCTTCTCCGATTTTATAACGGCCTTTTTTCTGTTCTTCCAAGCTCAGTCCGTAGGATGATTCTATGGAAATTTCCCCGGTTTGACGGTTCAAAAGGGTGATCACCCCTTTGTACAGTCCTAAATTTTCAGCGATGAAATTGAGCACGGAGGAAATCACTTGTTTCAAGTCCATGGTTTTATCCAGGAGTTGGCTCACTTCAAAGAGCAGAGAAAGCTGATTGACCTTCTCAGGAAGAGCCTTAGCCAGGGTCAACTGGGACATGAAAATACCTCCAGGTAATTTTTAAGTTCCTCATTCTACAAAGTTGTATGAATTTTAGCAACAAGAAAAAATGAAAACCCGGAGATGTATTTGTTGTAGAACTTAAATTGAGTCCGATGTCTCAGGTGCAAGGGGAATGTAGATCGTGAATTTTGCCCCATGACCCGGTTCTGAAAAAAGATCCACCGCCCCCTGGTGTTGTTTCATGATCCCAAATACCGCCGCCAGTCCAATGCCTGTACCTTCTCCCACGGGTTTGGTGGTAAAAAAGGGTTCGAATATTTTTTTCTGAATTTCCAGGGGAATGCCAGGTCCCTGGTCCGTGATGGAAAAGTACCCGTACTTTTGCCCTGGGGTGAGACTTAAACGCCCGGCTGTGAACTCGTCGGGTAGGGAGGTTCCCCAAGTAATCACGGATTTTCCTTCCCCCGGCTGCGCATCCTGGGAGTTGGAGAGTAGATTTAGCAGTACCTGACTTAGTTGGCCTGAATCTCCCAAAACTAGGATTTCCCTGCCTAGGGATTCATTGGTCCACTCGAGAACCTGGGCTCTGCGGTTTCGTGATAAAAGAGCCTGGGCTAAGGGAATCTGGGACCGGATAAATCCATCTAACTTAAGTGGCTCAATTTTAAGATATTGTTTTCTCCCCACCGAAAGCAGCCCCGATACCAGCTCGGCGGCCCTTTTTCCAATAATATCCATTCTTTCTGCATATTGGTAGAGTTTTGATCCCACAGGAAGATTTAACAAAAAAATAGTGTTGAATCCCATTAGAGCGGTGAGCAGGTTATTAAAGTCGTGGGCAATTCCCGCTGCCAATTGACCCACAGTCTCCATTTTTTGGGATTGGATCAAACTGTCTTGGAGGTTTTTTTTCAAGGTAATATCTTCCTTGACGGCAACGAAATTCGTGATATTTCCTTGGTCGTCTTTTACGGAAGAGATAGCCACGGATTCGAAGAAAATTTCCCCGTTTTTCTTCCTGCTGACCAGGTCCCCTGTCCATTCCTTACCCAGGTTTACGGTGGCCCACAGGGTTTTATTAACCTGGGGATCGGATTGTTCACTCAATAAAAGTTCCGCACTTTTCCCGAGAATCTCCTCTGGAGTGTACCCAGAGACTACTGAAAATTGGGGGTTCACATATTCAATTATCCCTTCACTGTCGGTGATAAGAACGGAGTCGGGGCTGCTCTCCACAGCCTTGAAAAGCTTTTTCAATTTTTTCTCGGTATCTTACCTGAGGTGGATGGTCCATACTTCTTCCAGCAAGATCGTTAAATCTTCCACATCATCTTGGGTGTAGGCATCCTCTTTGTTTGCCACTCCGGTGACCGCCACTATTTTATGGTGGTCGAAGATTGGAATTGCTAAAAAACTGCTCAAGGATCCGGTCGCCTCAGTGGTGACTTTATTCATGATGACGGAGTTTCGTTGACGGACGACATCTCTCCAGAGTCCGGTTTGCTCCATATTCAGGAGGCTCTGCTTGTCCAAAACAGCCCTAGACCAGGTGTCTAGGGTGAAAATATGTGTATCTTCGCTGTAAAGAAAGATAAAACCAAACAGGCTTTGGGTGGTTTTAACCACCGTCCTCAAGGATTGGTCAAACAGTGGGAAATCCAGATTGGAACTATTTTTGTGCATGTTTAGGAGTGCTTCTTTTCTGAGATGAATCCTTTGCAGTTTGAGATCTTTCTTTTTTTCTTCGGTCGCATCCCAGAGAGTTCCTAAAAATCTCAGAGGCATCCCCTCAGGAGATCTTTCTACTACCTTGCCACTCAAGTGTATCCACTGCCATTCTTCTTTGGCGTTTTTCATGGGAAATTCCAAGGAAAATAGATCATCGGAATTCTCCATAGATTGGTTTAAGGTGGTGATAACTTGGTTTTTTCTTTGGGGAAGGATGAGTTCAAACCAGGAATCGATATCTCTTTCGGTGTCGAAATTTCCATTTGAGTAAGGGGTATTTTCATACCCTAAACTATGGAAGACCTCCTCTGAGCAAATAAATCTTTTCGTCACCAGATTCCAATCCATATAACCCAGTTCGCTGGACTTTAAAACAAGACGAAGCCGGTTTTCAGACCTGAGTCGGGCTTCCTTTTCTTTTAAAATGGGAGTTTCGTCCAAAGCGAGGATGGCGACTCAGCTGATTTGGCCATCGGTGCCCCGAATCGGGGCGTAGGTGACCGTAAATCCCTGGCGAATATCCTTTTCCCCATAAAATTGAGTTTCCTCATTTTTAGTTCCCATCATGGCCCGCATCAATTTACTTCTAACATTTTCCCTGTCCGTGGGAGAGGTAATCATCTCCAGGAGATTATTCCCAAAGTTCACATCAGTTTGGTAAAGACTTTTCATGTTCTTGGCGTGGACTCCATTAAAGGAGGTGTATCGAAATTTTAAGTCCACCGTGCAGACCGCAGCTCCCAAATTTTCCATGATGGTCTGGAGATTGGGCGGGAGAAACTCCGGGGTCAGGTGGCCTTCATTGCCCTGAACAACAGAGTCTTTAGAGCTTTTCATTTGAAATAATCCCCAGCTTTTTATCCAGGCGGAACCGTACCTGGGACATGGGGCGGGGGACTAAATAGGTACAGTGGCATATTTCCAGGGTGTTTCCCGGAAATATGGTACCTCTGACGAGGATCTCGGCATTCTCATTTCGATCGATATTACTCAATAAGTCCTGGGCTATAAGGTTTAGCTTCTGGGATTGGTCACTGAGTTTTTCATGGGCTTCCTTCAGGGTTTCTTCGTGTTGGGGATCATGGAAAATTTTAATTTTGAGTTCCCGCATGGCCGCAGCGAGTTCGATGGTTTTATCCCGAATCCAAAGAACTTTATCCATAACGGTGAAATCCATCCCGCAGACAATTTCCGATTTTGATCCCCTCTCGCTTCCTATTTGAAAACAGTCCACCCCATTTTGAGCATGAACACGGCTTCCCAACAAAATTCCTTTGGTTCCCATTATCAACTTATCCAGGGTTTGGATAGTAGAGCTCATAACACTGGTTTGAACTTCCACGGATCCTTTGGCTTTTACGGTGATGCTTTCCAGGAATTTCCCTAAAACCCGACTTTCGGATTTAATCCAGGAGCCTTTGGTTCCCATAAGACCGGAAGAGGACACTAAATCCCCCTCCACCTGGATCTC
>CAZUXL010000137.1:0-7718 GCA_964624355.1 uncultured Spirochaetales bacterium | reverse complement strand
TGAAGCGACCAAGTTAAGTCCCGATCTTTATACCACTTGGAAAAATGTCTTATTGCGTCTTCCTATCACTGTTAAGGGGACTGAAATAACCCGAGAATATCTCGCTAGTATGGTTCATGGTGCCCTTTACAATGTTTCCGACGCGCCCATGGTTTTTAAATTATTACTATCCGCAGAGAAGGGTGATTTTACACCCTTGGTGGATATCATGATCCAAGCTTCCAAGAAAGGTGGTACCGGTGGTATCAATGCAGATTCCTTACTCAAAATAGCCACATCCGATTATGATCCTGCGATCGATTATCTTGCAGATTTTCTTGAGAAACACCCAGGAACAATATCCTACGCAACCCTCCCCTGGGCTACTCTTTCGGAAGATCCCACTTGGATAAAAACCATTCCCCAGGAGTACCGGACTTGGAGTGATACGGACGTCCAGACCCTCCTAATAAATGGAACCCTCGACCCCTCCACTCCCTCTTGGGATCTTGAAGAATACGCCTCCCATTACAAAAACGGAAAGTTGATTCTCGTCCGAGAACGAAGTCATTCGGATATTTACAGCGCCGCACCTTCGGTTTGGAAGGAGCTATTCCTTACCTATTTTCGAACTGGTAAGTTTGATGAAACCCAGGTGCCCTATATAAAAGCAAAACTTTATTGAACAACAGTTTCCAAGATCTTTTTTCTGTACTCCGACGGGGTTATACCCATGACCTGTTTAAAGACGGAATTGAAGGTGGGTTTTGAAGAGAACCCCACATCGAAGGCCAGGGTGAGTATTTTTTCTTCGGAAGGCCGGTTTTTAGCCAGGGAAAGAAATTCCTGCACCCTGTATTCGTTGACAAAATCATTGAAAGATTTCCCCAGAACCTGGTTCATGGCATAGGACAGCTGGTTCCGGTTCACAGAGATTAATTTCGCCAATCCATCCAAAGTCAGCTGCGGATCCAGGTGGGGTTTCCGGTGTTCCATACAAAGATATAGTTCCTCAATGACACCCTGGGAGCCGTTGTGGACGGTGGCCAAACGCTTTTGGGTCTCTTCCAGCTGTTTGGTCTTTTCCAGAAGGATGCTGTTCAAGCGGGCATTGAGCTCTCCTGCCTGGCGCCTCAACTTCTCAAAACTGTGAGCCCTCACCAGACTCACGGCGATGATGAACGCCGCAAAGGAAAATTGGGCTGTAAAGCCAATATTTTTGAAATACCCCACGTACTGGTTTACCAACATATCGCTAATGAAGGAAAGAAATACAATGACCACCCCGATGAAAAAAGGGAGGTATTCCCTATTTTTCCTGATGGAATTCACCATCCTGAGGGTAGTCGCCCCAATGAAGAAGAACCACACCGGCTGGTTTAGCCAATTGGTGGTCCAATTCCAGACCTGGGGTTCCCGGGCACTCAGGGTAATCAGAAAGGAAATCCCCGCCAAGGAAAGGAATGCATAGTCAAGCCATTGTAGGGGGGATTTGAGATACTTGTGAATGTAAAGGTAAAAGGCGACTGCGGCTACGTCGATGGAAAGGTATTCCAACTGTTTCCAGAAATTATAATTGATCCAAATATCGTATTTCATGGGACTTCGGAGGTAGAAATAGAGACTGATCACCCCTACAAAGACAATGAAGAACCAATTGGAAGAATCCTCAGGATTCTGTACCGCACTTAGTAGGGTATAAAAAGCAATGTAGAGATAGACCCCTATCATCATCATGAGAATGAGAGTCCATCGGTCCGCATCCCCTTGTATCTGACCGTAAGGCCCCAAGAGAAAGGGCGAGCGCAGGAACCCCCCCTGGGCAAAGTAATTTTGTACCCTGACGGCCAAGATATTCTCACCAGGTCGAATAAGGGCTGTGGGGATTTCGTAAATTCTTTGGGCATCGAAAGCTGTTTGCTGGTACCCGTCCTCCACTTGTCCATTGTGACCGATTAGGACACCGTTGAAATAGGTCCAGTCCATGTCCACCCCTTGACCCAAATAAATCCCCGGGGTTCGGTCGGGAACGGTGGGGAAGTTTATGGAAAGACGGTACCAGACCACTCCGTCGTAGCCGGGAAAGACCCTTTCTTTCCAATCCTCAGGAGCTGTAATCCGGGGCCAGTCTTCGTCGCTCTCCAGGTGTCCCTTAAACTCTTCCCGGTCCTTGTTCATTATCCGGAAAACCGCCCGCCCGGAGAAATCCTGAAGGCTCCCAATGTAATTTAGGCCTGTATCGTCCTGAGCTGACAAGAGGCCCCAGAAAGAGAAGATCAAGGTCGCAAATAGCCCGATTCGCCTTTCCATAGGATTAATTCTAGTGACAAGAGGTGGAAAATACTCAATTTATTTTAAAAAAGTGATCTTTCGGGTATGAAATGATAATTTCAGACGCAGTCTTGATATTCTTCTGGTACTGTTATCCACGAGGAGAACACCCCAAGGATGAATCCATTCCTATTGCCCCATGAAGACGCTGCAACGCTTCGAGAGATGTTGATAGAGAACCATGATTACATTGAAATAGTAGAATTTGATCGTTTGTTTAACCAGAGAGAATGGTTTCACCGAGTACTCATTCAATACCTTGCCCACCTGGACTTCCCGGAAGAGGATGCCCAAATCCATTTCGCCCAAATCAAAAAAAATAGGATACAGATGACCAATCTCCAAGGGAGGGACCTGGGTATCCGGGTTGCGGCCTTGGATTATTTTTCCAATCACCTCAGGATCTTTAAAAATGCCACATTCACGGAAAGCCGGATCCTGGACGCCCTGGATAGGGAAAACCGCCTGGACGCCAAAACCGGGTGCTTCAACAGTGGCTTCTTTGAACTGGCTGTCCAAAGGGAATTCGGCAGAGCCCGGAGGTACGGGCAAAATTTCTCCCTGATGATCATCGACCTGGACAACTTTAAATACATCAATGACAACCATGGACACCTCACCGGAGATCTGGTGCTGAAACGGTTTGCTGAACTTTTGGTAAATGAAGTCCGGTCAGAGGATCTGGTCGGCAGGTTTGGAGGTGATGAATTCGTCGTCCTCATGCCCCTGACCGATGAGACCGGAGCCAAGACCCTGGCATTGAGAATTCATGAAAGAATTCTGGAGCAGTTCTCCCTCAACCATTCGGAGCTGGAGAAGGTAGCCCTGAAATTTTCCGGCGGGATTGCCTCTTTTCCCGAGGATGGGACGAGTTACGAATCCCTTTTAGAAAGCGCAGATATGGCCTTATACAGGTCCAAACTCAGCGGTAAAAACCGCATCATCGGCATCAGCGACTTGAAGGCCAAGGATTACGTGGAGAAGGATAAGGAAAAACGCTGGTCACCTAGGATCGAGGTGAAGGAAATCCATGAGTTTACTCTCAAGGGAGATGAGCCCTTGGTGGATATTCAAGCAACCCTGATGAACATCAGTACCACGGGGGCCTTTCTGGACTGCAAAGTCCAGCTTAGTTCCGAAATCCTGGGGCGGTCACTGGTTATTAAATCTAAGGATGGATTTCCCATTGGGGAACCTTTGAAGGGGGTCATCGCTCGGAATGCCCATCAATTCGGTCAAATTCAGTTCCGGCTGGGGGTTTCTTTTCATCCATCCAATGTGATTCCGGAAACCCTCCTATCCAAAACCAGGAGCAACCCCAGAATTCCCGTTTCCGGGGTCAATTAAACGAAAGGAACAACAACTCCCCCGGAAGCCGGGGGAGTTGTTAAAACGGTTATCCTGGTCAGGGATCTTTTTCCCCCTGCTCTGAGCTGTAAATTAAAGTCTATGAGGCTTTTTTTTCCTTCCGTACTTTTTTTAATGCCGGTATGGAAATGACGATCCCCAGAATTAACATGCTTAATTCCATGGATGTGGCAATTATGGATCCTTGATTAAACTCCGCACTGGTGAGGCTGAAACCTATCCTATCGTACAATCCAAAACCCATAGTCCAAGAAGGATCAAAGGTCAGTAGATTATGTTTCCAGACAATAAAATCCAGGACCCAGTGGCTGAATATGGTTAAACCCAGAATAAGACCTATTTTTAATTTATGGCTGAAACCATAAGCAACAAGTGCACCAAGTAGGGACCATACCAAAGCCATGATCAGACTATGGGACCAAGGAGCGTAAGCCATGGTATCCAGACCCAGAAATAAGAAACAGAAATAGATAAGATCAATTAGATACGAAGCGATTAACAACACCCAAAGGGGTATTTGATCCGCGATTCTTTTTGCCACGAATCCCATGGCCAGATGTCCGGTGGGTGACATACGAACTCCTTTAATTATTTTCTATTGTAAGTAGATCTTTGGCGGAAAGCCCAAGCCAGATCATGGCTAAAATTCCTCCGGGGGTAGCGAAGGCCGTCACTGCACTTCTGGTCTGGGGAACAAAAGTCACCAGGAAGAGATAGACAAGAAGTAAGGTGTTTCCTATGATTCCGCACCAGGCACCCCCTTTACCGAATATTCTTCCTTTGAGCATCACAATTGAAATTATGATACTTGCTAAAATTGGAAGCACAAAACTGAGAAAGACCCCCGTACTTCCATGCTGTCCTCGGGACAGTATGGCCTCTCCTGCGGCAGCTAAAAAGTTTTTTTGGATAGGTTCGGCCATGGAATATTTGTGGCTGAGTTCCAGCATGGGTAAAGAAGGATTGCCGGATATAAAAACGGCTGTTCCAATGACACTGATGACCAAGGCCAGAGCAGCCCCGGCGGGTAGTACTTTTCTATTGGCAAAGCAAATAGCTAAGGTTGCAGGTATCATTATCAGTGTGGTGATCATGTTTAGAAAATCCAGATTATAGATCCCTAGGAGTGGACTGGTTTCAATCTGTGAAAACCTTTCCATGGCTGTTTTCGGTAGGGCATTCAGATCCACACCCAGAATCATACTCACGATAATATCTAAAAGACTTCCCGCAATAACCAGAATTGCCCCGACCGCTCCCATAGTGTAAATTACTCTATCCGACTTCATTTTCCGCTCCTTTAATCCTTATAATGTTTTATTGATTTACCCGAATATAATATTCTCTTAGTTGTGCACGGTGATTGTAAATGAAATTGTGGTAGAACTGGTGAATATCCTTAAGTGCATAATCTGGTGGGAGATATTTTGCAGGAATGGGAAATTCATTTACATGTCCAATCTCGTAATGAAGGGGGGCCAGGTAGAGAATCCGCCGTGCGGCTTCATCCCCGGTAATCCCTCTTTCGGTTAAAAAAGACCTCATGTCCTGAAGGAAATTTTTCAATTCTTTTGACCGGCCTGGAATATCGAAAAGTAAAAGAATTTTTTCAATCAGGACTGGGTCATCAATGTCGGGACAATGAAAGAGATAGAGATTTTTCTCCAGGCCGAATTCCTTCATCGCACTGACGAGTCCAGAAGTTTCGATTTCTCCATTGATGTAGGTATTTTGTGCCAGCTTTCTAAAACCATAATTCTTAAGGGTAAGACGCACCGCAGATCTTTCGCTGACTTCGTTTGTGGTGAATGAGAACACCGCAAGTATAAATCCCTGTTTGTTTTCCCGGTCAATGGTGGCCCTTCCCATATCAAATTGTCGCATCGCCATACGGTACCGGGTGATCCCATCGCTTTCTTTGTAGCTCTCGATAAGACCAGCTGCTTTTTCTCTTGATAGAGTGGTCCGTACGGCGCCGTCGGCAATTCCGGCATAATGGGCTAGATCTCGGATCCCCTTGAGGGTAGTTTCTGGAACATCGTGTAAAAAGTCCAATCCCATGCGAAAAGTCATGGGTGCGTACACCACAGATTTCGGTACAAGGGGATAAGCGGTTTTGAAATCCATATAACCTCTGTTACAGATTAGTAATACTTGCAACTAATAAGGTAACACTGAATGGGAGCTTCGTCTATAGTAAGTTTCCAGAAACATTCGAAGGGGAAATTCCTTGGAATCTTTTATTGTCTACCACGAATATTTTATCAGTCTATTCTTGACGAATGTGGATCTAGGGAGGAAAATACCTGGGAACAGGAATTCCCAAAGGTAAATCTGAACGGGAGAAGGGAAAAATGAGAAGAAAAAATATGAACAGCTTGGTGTTGTGGGGATTGATAATTTCTGCATTCGTGGGAGCTCCCCTTTCTGCATTGGACGTGGACGCCCAAAAAGCCTTAAATAAGGAATTTTTACTTGCGGCAGAACAGAATGATCCGGTCAAAGTAACCCAATTCTTAGACCAAGGAGCAGAAGTGAATGCCAAAGGTAGCGGAGGTGTCTCTGCCATGCATTTCGCTGCGAAAAACAATTCCCTGGAAATTATACGCCTGCTCAATTCTCGGGGAGCAAACCTGAGTTTTCCCAACTCCACGAAATCCACCGCTTTACACTATGCGGTTTATCATAACAGCCCCGAAGCAACTTTATTATTGCTTGAACTGGGCGCAAACCCCAACGCAGCGACCTCCAACGGATCCACCCCTTTGCACATGGCGGGTCAAGAAGGCCGGACAACACTGGTGGTTCCCTTGATTAAAGCTGGAGCTAAAATTGATAGTGCCACCACCTTCGGTGTGACCTCTCTTCACCGGGCTGCAGAAAAAGGCCATCTGGAAACAGCAAGGGCTCTTTTAGAAAATGGAGCGGGAATAAATCTTAAGGCCGCCGACGGGAAAACCCCTCTCGCTCTGGCTAATACGGGGAATTTTACCGAATTGGCGGCATTTCTAATTTCCCACGGGGCTCAATAATCTAATCAGTCTATTTGAGTAAAAATGATAGCGTAAAAAAGGTAGCTTTAAAGTATGAAAAACTTGGTTATTTCCCTTTTCCTTCTGGTTAACTTGGGGTGTGCATCTTCTCCTGTACAGGAAACAACCACACCGGATATGGAAACCTTGGGCAATTCCTTTCAGACCATGATCTTTGAGGCCATGAAAAATGAAGACCTTCCCGGTTTAGCCCTGACGGTTTACACTCCCGATTTGGGAACATGGACCGCCGGCTATGGGAATACCGCTGGATGGGGAGCAGTCCCTGTGACCCCGCAAACCGGGTTTTGTCTGGGTTCCATCAGTAAGACTTTTACCGCCGCAGCGGTGGTGAACCTAGCAAGGGAAGGCAAAATCGACCTGGATGCCCCGCTTCGTACTTATATTCCGGAATTCCGAATCCAAAGCCGGTTCCCTGGCTCCTTAGAAGTGACGCCAAAGCACCTTCTAACCCACACCAGCGGTGTACCCAGCGATAGGGCTGTGGATAAATTTTCAGGGAAGACGGGAGATTTCCGTAGTGCTTTGGACTTTATTCAGGGAGACTACCTTCTATTTCCCCCTGGGGAAATAACGAGTTATTGTAATCTGGGGTACGCTCTTCTGGGGATCCTGATCGAAAGAGTCACAGGCCGGGATTTCTACGACTATGAAAGGGAAGAGGTCCTGAAACCCCTGGGATTGGTCCATTCAGATTTTGACAAGAGCCAGTTTCCTGAGGCACTCAGGTCAAAGGGGCAACTCCCCGGTTGGGCTTTGGACGAACCCACGGCTTGGGCGGCACCCGCAGGGAGTCTCTGGTCCACGGCTCAAGATATGAGGAGCTTTTTCAAGGCCTTGGATGACCGGTGGCAGGACCCAGGAATCACCGGTGTCATGGACCATAATTCCCAAAATCTTATGAGGACGAAACCGATTCCCCTGCCTTTATTGAATAATGGGAAAGAAGGGGGACTGGGAGTGTGGCCAGATCCTCAACCATGGAAT
>CAZUXL010000136.1:0-7733 GCA_964624355.1 uncultured Spirochaetales bacterium | reverse complement strand
GAATCCTGCTTCATATTTTTTAAACAAAGTTCAAAACTCAAGGATTCTAGACACTGTCTAAGGGTTAAACCCCATATACTCCCACGCTCTCAGTTTTCCCTTTAACTGTTTCATCCCCTAAAAACCTAAATCGGTTCCTTTGATCTTCGGGCATGGCTAAAACGAGGGAGCTGCTGACTAAGATATCCTCATGAAAGACTTTGGTCAGGCCTTCCATTCGTGAGGCCATGTTGACTGCATCGGAGATAACCGTGGAATCCATTCGTCCCTCCTCTCCGATGGTTCCAACCATGAGAAGTCCAGTGTGGAGGCCCACACCAATGCGAATGGGCCTGTAGGCTACCTTTTTTCTGTCTTCGTTGTATTTGACCAGTTCGGTCCGCATTTCCATAGCAGCTTCCAAAGCTTGCTGGGGATTACCGGGAAAAAGGGCCATAATTCCGTCCCCCATATATTTGTCTACAAATCCACCATGTTTTCTGATGATGGGACCCATACGGTTGAGGTAGGAATTGATGAAATTGAAATTTTCCTTGGGTGTCATTTTTTCAGAAAGTCCGGTGAAGTCCCGGATATCCGAAAAAAGAATGGTCATCTCCATTTCTATATGATCCCCCAGATTCACGTCCATGATGCTGTCTTTTTTTAGATAAGAGAGTACTTCCCGGGGGATAAATCGTTCCAAACTTAGATTCATTTTTTTTAAGTACGCACTAAAGTTTTCCGCAGCGGTGAAAGCACCAGTGAACTTCCTAGCCATCACTAAGGCTTGAAAAAGAAGGAATATGAGCATACCAGAGGGCACCAAGGGGGGGAGGGGAGAGGGGATATAAATCTCGATTACATCATGAAGGACCGCAATAAAGACGACTAAAAAACCTGTAAGGAAAATCCAAGCTCCTGGGGCACCGTCCCGGAGGGCCTTAAAAAGAACAACAAAAATATCAATACAGGCCAAAAACAGGACCAAATGGAAGGTGGACAACAGGGAGCTAAAAAATGAAGGGGGGGTGAATAGAATGACGAGAGAATAAAGTAAGGCCAGGGATTGAAGGATCCTCAGGGAGGGTTTCCAGGATTGTTTTGGAAATATCACCGCCATGAACTGGGGAAAAAGAAATACGGCCAAAGAGAGGGTGAGATAGCCCCATTTCAACACGAGGAACCAGGAGGTTTCCGGAAAAAGTTGGATGATGAGGTGGTTATTATCCACCAGTATTCTACTGGAAATGCAGAGGGTGATAAGTCCAAACCAGAGGGGACTGGCATCCTTCATTCTAAAAAAGAATAATCCTAAATGGTATATCCCAATGAGGAGAAGGGCTCCAAAAAAGAAGGATTCCTGAATGAGTTGACGACGGTTTTCATCCGTCATACTCCAGGCTTCTCCCAGGGTGGGTGAGACGGCGATCCCTCCGGTAATATCTTCAAAATTTGAGACTTGGATGAGGATTTCCCACCTTCCATCAGGAGCTGCTGGGAGCCAGACTAACCCCGGTTTCCAGGCTCCTTGGGTGGTTTCTGGGGTGAATCCGACTTTGCCGGCTTGGGATACCAGCTCTCCATTTACATAAAGGCGGTAGGCAGACCCGATGATGGGGAGTTTTAGTACCGGTTGTTTTAACCCAATATTTTCCACCCGCAGGAGGTAAGTTCCGTATCCGTAGGCTGGGGATGGCTGATCACTCCATTTCCACGCTTGTGGGACAGAAAATAATTGTCCACCCTGGGCTGTCGGGAGATCTTTGGGACTTAGGAGCTGGCTTCGATAAAACAGCCAGTCTCCTTCCAAGGTCATTATATCTCCAGGAAAGCTCCTATAGGGAAGGGGCTGGGAGAAAACCGGGGTTAATAAACAAAAAAGGTAGATTAATTTTAGGAAAGGTCTTAAAAAATTCTTACGCAAATTTTAAATATCTCCACAGGTTCTACCTTACCATATTTTGTGGGGTGTGAGTATAAACTTGTGTTCCAAGAAATAAGGTAGGATAATGGGAGCATGAATCCAGATTCTTATGTTTTTCCCCTGGGAAAAGGGGATTATATCCGGGGTGAAAGACCTCATGTGGAATGTATTCTTTGTGCTGTAAACCAAGGAAGTGCGGCTGTGGATCGGCTATTAGTAGGGGAATCGGAGTTGATGGCCGCTTCCATTAATCTCTATCCCTATAATTCCGGACACCTTTTGCTGTTTCCTAAACGGCATATTTTGGATATTCGCCAGCTCAGTCCCGAGGAAAACTCCCAGCTTTGGGCTATGACCAATATTTTCCTAGATCTGGTGGAAAATCTCTATCATCCGAAAGGATTTAATGTGGGATATAACTTGGGGGATAGCTCCGGGGCTTCAATTCCCCATCTTCACATGCAGATTATTCCCAGGTATCACAATGAAGTGGGAATGATTGATCTCATAGGTGGTGCCCGGGTAGTCATCGAGGATCCAAAAGTGACCTTAAAGCGCTTAAGGGCAGGGCTGGAATCTTTTCTGGAAAAAAAAGAGATCGAGTGGTTAAAAGTTTCTAATTAATCCTGGTAGTTATGAATAATTTCCATAATTCCCGATAGATTTTCCAGGAAAAGATCGAGAATTTTAGGGTCAAAATGGGTTCCCCTATTTTCCTTCATATAAATAAGAGTGTCCTGCATGGTCCAAGCAGATTTGTAGTTGCGCTCATGCAGCAGGGCATCAAATACATCGCAAAGCCCGGTGATCCTGGCCACCAAGGGAATTTCTTCCCCTTTGAGTCCATCGGGATACCCTCTACCATCCCACCTCTCATGGTGGCTTCGGGCAATGCTGGCAGCTAAGGAAAGGACCCCTGAGCCCCCTTTGAGGATTTCTTGCCCGATGATGGTGTGTTTTCGCATGATCACCAGTTCCTCGGGAGTGAGGGCAGAGGGTTTATGGAGAATGTGGTCGGGGATACCGATCTTACCCACATCGTGCATGGGGGCGGCCAAGCGTAGGGTTTCCACTTCGTTGGTGGGAAGGCCGTAGAGTTCCCCCACCAAAGCCGCAAGATCCCCCACTCGCCGCACATGGTTGCCAGTTTCCTGGGACCGGCTTTCCACCAATTCACCCAGGGTAAATATTAACTCTCGTTGGGTTGACTCAATTTGGTTCGACAGGTCGATATTTTCAAAAGCCATGGCAATATTACTGGAAAAAACCAGGATCATTTCCCTATCCAGGGGTTGAAATCCCACAGACGAAAAGAAAATTATAACACTCTCTCCCCCCTCATCCCCCCGGTAATATCCCACGAAATATTTCTCGGAGAATATCCCTTCACGGCGGGTTAAAACCTGTTGAATAAGTTTCATGAGTTCCGGGGCCCCGTCGGCAAAAACTTCCCCCAAATGGTATTTTTCAAATTTCCCCGTGGCGGCTAGAACTACCAGGTTGGTGCCGCTTTTCTCCAAGGCCATCCCGTCGGAATGAAGAAAAAGGGAGCTTTCATCCAGGCGCAGTAGGGATGTGAGCTGCATCAGTACCCCGGAGTAAAAATTGGCCTTGCTTCTGTTTCGAAAGAGCTCACCCGAAGCTTCCACGATCCGCTTGAACCCCGACTCGCTCCTTTTAATCATTTTAAGATCTTGAAAACTTCGGATGGCCACGGTGACCGCTGTGAAAAGTTTCAGCTCCGTGAGTTCGGTTTTTGCTTTGTAATCGTTGATTCGGTATTCGGAGATGACTTTTTTTTCTGGCGCAGCCCCGGGTTGCCCTGTACGCAGGATAATCCGCACCATGGCGTTTTCCCAGTCGTCCCTGATCCACTTCACCAGTTCCAGTCCCGCATCCTCGGTCTCCATGACCACGTCTAGAAGGATGACTGCACAGTCGGGATTGGCCAGTAATACCTTTTTAGCCTCCGCTGCGGAATAGGCACTGATCATTTTCAAGCCTCTACCATCCAGGGAAAAGTCCTTGAGAACTAACCGGGTGATGCTGTGTACTTCTTGATCATCGTCCACGATCACTAAGATCCAGTCATCCCCCCTGGCAAAAAGAATTGTGGACTCCAGATTTTCCGGTGCGAAGAGCAGCTCGTCATTTATCATTAATTTAATTTTAATCCATTTAGTCCCAGAGTAAAGCCCTTTAGTTATTCAAAGTGGGATTCTTGACAAATTTAACCTCAGGTTTATGCTTCCCCAGGGTTCCAGAGACACGGGACAATTTTATTGTGTCAAATTTATACACTAGGATCATTTTGATACAATATTCTTGACGAAGACAGAGATTTTAATTATTTTTCCATTAAATACTGAGGTACGATTGTGAACGCAGAAAAACTAACCATTAAAGCACAAGAAGCCGTGGGGGATGCCAATACCCTCGCGGAAAATATGAATCATGCGGCCATCACCATGGATCACCTTCTCAAAGCTCTGCTGGACCAAGAAGAAGGGGTGGTTCCGCCTCTTTTGGATAAATTGGGTGCCGACCGTCACAAACTTTCCCGGGAATTGGAAGAAAAAATTCACCTTCTGCCCCGGGTTCAAGGACAGGGAAACCGTTTATCCGCCGATCCGGCTTTAGTGAGGGTTTTGAATAAGGCTGAAGGGGAAGCGGGGAAGCTCAAGGACCAGTTTGTTTCCACGGAGCACATTCTCATCGCCCTTTCGGAAGCGGAAAGCTCCTCAGGGGATTTGCTGAGAAAATTCGGGGTTACCCGGGATTCCATTCTCCAGGCTCTTCAGTTTATCCGGGGAAATGCCCGGGTTACGGACCAGAATCCCGAGGACCAGTACCAGGTTTTGGATAAATACTGCCGGGATCTCACAGCCTTGGCCAGGCGGGAAAAACTTGAGCCGGTGATCGGCCGGGATGAGGAAATCCGCCGGGTTATGCAAGTGCTTTGTCGGAAAACCAAGAATAACCCTGTTTTGATAGGGGAGCCGGGGGTGGGAAAGACTGCCATTGCCGAAGGTCTAGCCCGCCGGATTGTGGCGGGGGGTGTGCCAGAGTCCCTGAAAAATAAACGACTTCTGGCCTTGGATCTGGGGGCTCTTCTTGCGGGAGCCAAGTTTCGGGGGGAATTTGAGGAGAGACTGAAGGCGGTCATCAAAGAAGTTTCCCAGGCCGACGGGGAGATTATTCTTTTCATCGACGAGCTTCACACCCTCATGGGTGCCGGCGCTGCGGATGGGGCCATGGACGCCTCCAACCTCCTCAAACCTGCCCTGGCCCGGGGGGAGCTGCGAACCATCGGGGCGACTACCCTGGATGAGTACCGAAAACACATCGAAAAAGACGCTGCTTTTGAACGGCGGTTTCAGCCGGTCTATACCAAAGAACCTTCCGTGGAGGATAGCATCACCATTCTCCGGGGGATCAAAGAACGGTACGAAGTTCACCATGGGGTCCGGATCCGGGATGATGCCCTCATCGCCGCCGCCACCCTCTCCGACCGGTACATCACCAGCCGGTTTCTTCCGGACAAGGCCATCGATCTCATGGATGAGGCCGCGAGCCGGCTGAAAATGGAAATTGAAAGCCAGCCTGTGGACCTGGACCGGATCGAACGGAAAATTCTTCATTTGAATATTGAGGTCCAGGCTTTAAAGCGAGAAGAGGATCCCGCTTCCCAAGAGAGATTGGAAATGGTCCACAGGGAGTTGGCCGAGCTGAGCACCCAAAGGACTGCCATGGCCCTTCAATGGACCAATGAAAAAAAAGTGATCGATGCCCTGAGGGCCTTAAAAAGCCAGATGGAACAGCTGCGGGCCCAGGAAAATAAATTTGAGAGGGAAGGCAATCTAGCCGGGGCTGCGGAAATCAAACACGGGCGGCTTCCTTTGCTGCGCTCAGATTTGGAAGCCCAATCAGCGAAGCTCAAGACCTTGCAAGAAGGGGGGTCCCTGCTTCGGGAAGAGGTGGGGGAAGAGGATATCGCCCGGGTGGTTTCTACCTGGACTGGGATTCCCGTGAGCAAGATGCTGGCGGGGGAAAAGGCTAAACTTTTAGACCTGGAAAAGATCCTGGAAAAAAGAGTGGTGGGCCAGGATAAGGCCATTGAGTCCATCGCCGATGCCATCCGCCGGAACAAATCGGGACTGAACGATCCAAACAAACCCTTGGGGACGTTTCTCTTCGTGGGCCCCACGGGAGTGGGGAAGACAGAGCTGGCGAAAACTTTGGCGGAATTTCTTTTTGATGACGATAAAGCTCTGAAACGCATAGACATGTCGGAGTACATGGAAAAACATTCTGTGGCTCGGCTCATCGGAGCCCCACCAGGGTATGTGGGGTACGAAGAGGGGGGGCAACTCACCGAGGCCGTGCGCCGCCGGCCTTATTCTGTGGTTCTCTTTGATGAGATTGAAAAAGCCCACCCGGATGTGTTCAATGTGCTCCTCCAGCTTTTGGACGAGGGGCGGCTCACCGACGGGCAGGGGCGATTGGTGGACTTCCGGCAATGTATCATCATCATGACCAGCAACCTGGGGTCAGACATCATTCTAGCGGCTAAAAACGTGGATGATGTACAGGATAAAATCATGGAGATCATGAAGGCATCCTTCAGGCCGGAATTCCTGAACCGGATCGATGAAATCCTCACCTTCCGGAATCTGGGGAAGGACCAGATTTTAAAAATTGTAGACCTTCAGATCCTCGCACTCCAAAATCGATTGGAAGACAAAAAGATTCGACTGGTGGTGGATGACAAGGCCAAACTTTATCTGGCCACAGAGGGATACGATCCGGCCTTCGGGGCTCGTCCCCTAAAACGGACAGTGCAAAATCTGCTTCAAAATCCCCTCTCGAAAGCCCTCATCGGGGGAACTTTTTCCGAAGGTGATTTGGTGAAAGTGACTGTCGGGGACCAGGGATTAAAAATTGAGCTTTCCCAGGAGTGAGCTCTAAGGTATAATGGCCCCTTAACAGGGAGACCATTTGGAACTGACAGATATTCACCGCCAACAAATTCTCCAGGCCGCCCAAACCGAAAAGGTCTTGGTTTTCACGACCAAGACCTTTGACGCCGAGGTTCAGGAGTATGTGGAGCTTCTTTTAGGTGAATACTTGAAGGCCCTGGGCATGGGACGATTCCAGGATCAGCTCCTTTTTTGTCTAAAGGAATTGGGGGTCAATTCTAAAAAAGCCAATATTAAGCGCCTGTATTTCAAAGAAAAAGGCCTAAATATGAAGGTGGAAGGGGATTACTCCCGGGGCATGGCCCAATTCAAATCCACGACCTTGGGGAATCAGGATTTTTATTTGGACCTCCTGAAGTCCTCGGATCTGACCATTCGGTTTGAATTTCAAGTTCATCAAGGCTATCTCACCCTGGCGGTAAAAAATACTTCAGAACTTTTGGAATGGGAACGGCGCATTATCATGGACAAAATCGCGAAAGCCCAGAGATATGAAAGTTTGGAAGATGCTTTTGCAGAGGTTCTGGATGAAACCGAGGGGGCGGGGCTCGGTTTGGTGGTGATGATTCTCATGTTAAAAAATTTGGGATTTCGGGGAAATTTTTTCTCCCTTTATACTCTAAATCAACAAACGGTAGCCCGCATTATTCTCCCCTTAATCCCCCAATCTTGAGGTTCTCCTGATTTTGTGCTGGATTTCACAATAAATACAATATAAACTGCTTTTATGAACTTCATGGATCTTATGGGCTCTCTAGGAGCCCGTTTTAAAGACTCGAAACAGAAAAACTTGGCTTCCCTTCGGCGTTCAGAGGGTGCTACTCTCTTAAAAAAGCTAAAATACCTCC
>CAZUXL010000135.1:0-7819 GCA_964624355.1 uncultured Spirochaetales bacterium | reverse complement strand
CCACGTAACATACGGCGCCGATTTGATCGTTTTTTAAAAACCAACCGGACTCAGGGGGCAACTTCTTATCTCTTTGGCGAAGGTGTTCCGGTCTATCCTGCCAACTTTCCAGAAGTGCGGATACAAGCTCCTCCACCTGAAAGGCAAAATCCCACCTCTGTCCATAAAGTTGCCGTAACAAATTCACCAGCCGGGGAAATTCCCTGTGTAACCTCTGATAGAATTCATCACCCAAGCGACTTTGCAAAGGCACCTGATTCAATCTCTTTTCAATCCCTTTCCACAAAAGAGCCGTATCTACATTCATGGACCATTAACCCTTCACCGATCCGGCCATAAGACCCCGGACAAAGAAGCGCTGAAGTGCAAAGAATACTGTGAGGGGCAATATCATACTGAGGAAGGCACCGGAGGTGAGCAGGTGCCAATCCTGACCTTTTTCTCCCACCATGGCCGCCAGGGCAGAAGTAACCACCCGGTTTTTATCCCCCAGGAAGATCAAGGCCACCAGGTAGTCGTTCCAAACCCAGAGGAATTGAAAGATCGCAAAACTGGCCAAGGCCGGTAGGGACAGGGGAAGAACTAGGCGGACAAAAATCTGAAACGGTGTGGCCCCATCGAGAAAGGCAGACTCAAAAATATCCCGGGGAAGCTGGGAAATGTAATTGAACAGGAGATACACTGCCAAGGGTAGGCCAAACCCTGTATGGGCCAGCCACATTCCTAAAAAAGAACCGTTAAGATCAAGTTTAGTATAGTCCTGGAGAATGGGGATCAGGGCGATTTGCAAAGGCACTACTAATAGTCCCACCACTAATATGAACAATGGTTTTCTCCCGGGAAATTCCATCCAGGCAAAAGCATAAGCCGCAAAGGCAGCGATGAGAATAGGGATGAGGGTGGCGGGAATAGAAACCGCCAAGGAGTTCAGTACCGCATCGTAAAAGTTGTTCCCGTTCCGGGTGATGGTTTGCCCAGAACCATCTTTGTACGTAATGGTTCCGGCAGCCAGGGTGTTTTTATAATTATCCAAAGTCAGATTGGCACCGAAGCCCACCCACTTTTTTTCGAAAACTTCCACCAATCGGGTACGTTTGTTTCCGAACCATTGGAGTTTTTTATTCTCCCCTACCATGATCCCATCCCGCCAGGAGTCAAAGTCCCCTGTCCACCCATCGATAGTGAAGGAACCCTCCAGATCCTGGTCGGGGGACACAGGAATTTCACCGGTTTTCACCCAATCTTCGTGGGGAAGCACGGACCACCAACCGGAAGAAAATATGTCCCGGGAATCTCGGAATGAGGTAACCAGAACGCCAAAAGTGGGAATGGTCCAAAGAAGCGCAATCCCTACCAAGGTCAAAGTCACCAGGAAAGCGACTATTTTTTTTGAAAGTCCACGCAGGGGTTTTATTTTATTTTTCATTTAAAGGCCTTCCTTTCACCGAACTGTTTTAAGTTGTAGATGAGCACAGGTACCACAGCGATGAGTAGGATGATGGCGATAGCCGAGGCCTCGCCGGTACGGCCTTGGGAGAATTGACGGAGGTAAAATTCATTGGCGATCACATTGGTACCAAAATTACCGCCGGTCATCACCCGGACGATGTCGAATAGTTTTAAGCTGAAAATAACTACTGTTGTAGCCACGGTTAATAGGGTTCCATAAATATAGGGAATGATGACTTTGTAGAAAACCTGAAACTCATTGGCACCGTCCACCCGGGCGGCTTCCAAGAGCTCCGACGGGATTCCTTTAATTGCAGAGGAAAGGATCACCATGGCGTATCCGGTTTGTAACCAAACCATGATTATGATCAGGAAGAAATTGTTCCAAAAGGGGAACTGAAGCCAGGCTTGGGACTCCCCGCCGAAACTGGTAACAATGGCATTGAGCAGCCCAATTTCCACCACATTGGTACCACCACCTTTGTAGGCATAAATAAATTTCCAGATCACACCCGCACCCACAAACGAAATGGCCATGGGTAAAAAAATGAGTGCTTTGAAAACACTTTCCCAACGGCTTCTATCCGCCAGTACTGCGATTAATAAACCAAGTCCCACACTTCCAGCGGTTCCGAAAACCACCCATAAAAGGTTGTTACCTAGACTTTCCAGAATAATTCCATCGGTAAAAGCATTCATGTAATTGCCCAGACCTAAAAATTGTGTTCCGGTCATATCAAAAAAACTCAGCCACAGGGTTCTCAATGTGGGAAGAACCAAGTACCAGAAAAGAAGAAATACTGCGGGGCCGGCAAAAACCAGCGGCAGAACTAAAGTCTTCCCTTTCTGGGGAAGAATCTCCGCCGCCTCATTGAGGATAAAATACAGGAGAGCCACTGAGACCACTCCCCAAACAATGGCAACAAGGGTCAATAGGATTTTAGATTCCTGATAAGTCTTCAGAAACCAGAAACCTCCGGCTAAGAGTGCGGCCGTAACCACAAAGAGTCCGATCAATTTAAGGAACCGAAGTCCTTTTCCAGTATTCATAAAAACCTCCAGGAATAATCAATTAACAGAACACAAAGAAGGAGGAAGGAAGAAAAGTATGGGTTAAAAAGTGGTAGTATGAACAATCCGCCCTTTTCCCCTTTCCTTTTTCCCCCTTCCCTTCCTCTCCTACTTAGGCCAAGAAGCGTCGATAGCCTTTACAGCTTCGTCTAGATCCCGACTTCCAGATACATATCCGGTCATTTCTTTCCAGAAAGTTCCCGCACCCACGGCACCGGGCATGAGATCTGAACCGTCAAACCGTAGGGCTTTAGCATTCACCAGAAGTTCACCCAAACGGCGGTCGATGGGGTTGGTGTACCACTCTAACTTGGCATCTTTCTGGGGAGCTAAGGCACCTCCGGAAGCAATCCATGTTTTTAGGGATTCCGCGCTGGCAAAATATTCCATCACCGCGCGAACTTCAGGCCGATCATTAAACATGGCATAGATATCTCCACCCACCAGGAGAGGTGCTCCGTAGGTTTCATCCACCGCAGGAAGGTTAAAGAAATCATAATCTACGCCAGGAGCCAATCCTTCGGGGAAGAAACTGGTGATGAAATTGCCCTGGTTATGGAGCCAGGCTTTTGGGGGAGTTTCAAACATGACCTTGGGTGCATCACCAAAGAATGTGGCAGCCACAGCCTTACGACCACCGTACACATTTCCCTCTGGGAACCAAATGTCAGACCAGGTCTGGATGGCTTTGCGGACTTCTGGGGAATCAAATTTCAACTCACCCTTGATCCACTTATCATAATTGGCCAAGGATGTGGTGCGGAGCATGGTTTGTTCGGTCCAGTCCGTAGCAGCCCAACCTGTGGCCCCACCGGATTCGATTCCCACGGCCCAAGGAGTGTCCCCGTCTTTCTTAATGGCATCCATGAGGGCGGTCAATTCAGCCCAGGTAGTGGGAACTTTGTAACCCGCAGCGTCAAAGGCTTTTTTATTGTACCAAACGATACCCTTCACATTCACCCGAGCCCAGAGACCCGCCATAATGGGCCCCGCGGGACCGGTCATGGTTCCCATATCCAGCCAGCTCTGAATGTAGTTGGCTTTGATTTTTTCCATGTTTAGAGTTTTGTTCAGGTCGATTACTTTCCCTGTTTTTACAAAAGTTTCCAAAAGTCCAGGTTGGGGAAAGTCCACAATATCGGGAGCGTTTCCACCGTTGACCCGAATAGAAATGGAAGCCTCAAACTCTTTGGAGCCTTCGTACTGGATGTCGATTCCAGTTTTTTCTTCAAAAGCTTTGACGCTTTCATTGAATTTCACCGCGTCATTGTCCGTGAAAGGACCGCTCATGGTGACCACTTTGCCTTTCAGGGTTTCCTGAGGGGCGCATCCTGTGAACGAAACGCCTACCAGCAGAACTGCGGCGACGACCATTATGAAAGGGATGATTTTTTTCATCTCACTTCTCCTTATGTGAACTTTCCCACCCCTACGGGGAGGTCAAGGGTTGTAACCCCTTGGATTCAAGTAGTACTGCGAATCACCACTTTCACAGGAAGCTGAATCTCCTGTGCGGGGCGTCCGGGTTCTTTTAAACGGTTGAGCAGGGTTTCTGCGGCAACCCGTCCAGATTCTTTCAAAGCTTGGCTGATGGTGGTCAGTTCCATGTAGTCCGCCATTTCCGTATCATCAAAACCAATCACTCCCAGGTCTTCCGGCACTCGAAGACCCAAGTCCTTGGCCGCTTTGAGTACCCCCACGGCCTGGAGATCCCCGTAGGTAAAAATAGACCGGGGCCTGTCGGATCGGGATAGCATTTCCTTGGCAATAGTTCTGGCGGATTCCACAGAGTATTCCCCGTAGCGGATGTGCTCAGGGCGAATGGGATGACCGCCGGCTTCCAAACCCATGGAAAAACCTTCGAACCGGATTCTTGCGGGTTGAAAGCTGTAGGAGGGGGGCAATTCTTCACAAATAAATCCGCAGGGGGTAAGTTTTTTCTCCAAAAGATGCTGGGCCGCCAATTCCCCGCCCCGAAGATTGTCTGCTACCACGCTGCAGAATTGAGGATGTCCATTTTCAATAAAAACTGTTTCCAAACCAGAATGCAAAAGCCTCTCGCAGGAGTGATAATCCACAAAAAGAGAAATAATAATGAGGCCGTCCAGTCGCTTGGTGAAAGGAATGGAATGAAGGTACTCGTCCAATTGCTCCTGACTGTCCACGGAATAAATTAGGAGTTCGTAGGCAGTCCCATGGAGTACTTCGGCTATCCCTTTGATCCGCTCCACAAAACTGGGGGAGGGAAAAAACGGGGTCAGCACCCCTATTCTTCCCAGATACCGTTTGGCCTTGGGACTCATATTACCCGTGGGGAAGTAGTTCATATCGGAAATTACTTTCTGAAGTTTTTCCCTGGTAGATGCTGATACCTTGGAATTGTTATTTAAGTACCGGGAAACCGTGGCAATACTCACACCGGCAGCGGCTGCTACATCATAAATGTTAGAAGTTTGTCCCAAAATATCCCCTTTGTAAGTACTTTCATGTAAGTGCTTTCTTGACTTTAAAGCTCAAACCCAGGAGTTGTCAAGTAAATTCTTTAGAAAAATCTTTAAAATGTAAGTTCTTACAGTAATTTCTTACATTTCTATAAAATTCCTGTTGACAGAGTGGCAAAAGGTGATAATTCTAAAACTATGAACTTTCCAAAAGATTTTCTTTGGGGGGCAGCCACCTCCAGCTATCAAATAGAAGGGGCTTGGAATGAAGAGGGAAAAGGCCCCTCCATCTGGGACGAATTTTCCCGGCTTCCAGGAAAAATCCGAAATGACGATACCGGTGAGCAGGCCTGCGACCATTACCACCGGTGGTCTGAGGACCTCAATCTCGTTTCAGACCTAGGTTTGGATGCTTACCGATTCTCCCTCTCGTGGCCTCGGATATTACCCCTGGGTCGGGGAAAGGTGAATGAAAAAGGCATCGGATTCTACGACCGCATCATCGACACCCTCTTGGAAAAAGGGGTGGATCCCTGGGTTACCCTGTATCATTGGGACCTCCCCTTAGCCCTTTCAAAGGATAAAAACGGATGGTTAAATCCTGACTCCTCCAAGTGGTTCGCCGATTATGCCGACCTTTGTTTCCACCGTTATGGAGATAGGGTGAATAACTGGATCACTTTAAATGAACCTTGGGTAGCGGCCATTTTAGGATACGGTCAAGGGGTTTTTGCCCCGGGACATGTGAGTAATGTGGAACCCTACCAGGTGGGACATAACCTCCTTCTGGCCCACGCCCGGGCGGTGGAAGTCTATCGTCAGGATCATAAAAAACCCACACGGGGGTCCATAGGGATTTCTTTAAACTGTGATTGGCGAGAACCCGCCACAGAATATCCTAGGGATCACCAAGCCGCAGAGAGGGCCTTAGAATTTTTCTTGGGATGGTTCGCCGATCCTATTTGGCTGGGGGACTATCCAGATATTATGAAAGAAAAGCTGGGTTCCCGCCTCCCCACTTTCTCCCTGGAAGAAAAAAAATTGCTCAAGGGATCTTCCGATTTCTTTGGATTAAACCACTACACCACCCTCTTAGCTGCCGAAACTCCCGAAGGTAGGAGTGCTGAAGGCACGGTCTACGGTAACGGAGGTCTCTCGGAGGATCAGGATGTGACCCTATCAGCGGACCCCACCTGGTCAGTGACCGACATGGGATGGGCCGTGGTTCCTTGGGGCTTCCGAAAGCTCCTGCATTGGATTGATAAACGGTACGACCATCCCCCCATCATGGTTACGGAAAACGGTTGCGCCTTTGACAATCCTCCGGAACAGGGACGAGCTCCTCAGGACCAAGAAAGAATTGTTTTTTACGAAAGCTACTTAACCGAAGCAAAACAAGCTATAAAAGAAGGCGTGGACCTCAAAGGTTACTTCGCTTGGTCCTTAATGGATAACTTTGAATGGGCCTTGGGTTACGCCAAACGATTTGGTTTGATTTGGGTGGATTTCGAAACCCTGGAAAGAATTCCCAAGGAGTCCTTTCACTGGTTTAAGGAATTTATCCGGAAACAAAAGGGTTGAGGAAAATCAATCTCTCAATAAAAACGCTGTAATATTAACTTGGACTCGAAAGGAATTTGATACTTAATAAGAATGGGCTTCACAATAGTATTTAGATCGGATTCTAAATCAAATGAATTCTCATTCAAGGAGGTATAGGTAGTGTACTCATTTACACAAGAAATCACAGAAGCACGATCTTCTGGAGCCGCAATTTTTGATAGTAAGGTGTCCCACTCTGATTTCGTATAGGATAATTTCAAAATACTAATGAACGCTTTCAGTTTGACAATGTCATTACCCTTCATATCGATACCGACAGTTTTTGTGCAGGATACATTTAACTCAGGACAATGGGTCTCAATATTTATTTGAAACGCAGCGGTTGCAGGATGTAGCTGATTCCCGTACATATTAAAATCATTTATATATTTTCCCGGTTTCCAAGTATAGGGAACAATTAAACTTGAATTGGGTTGTAGAACCAAGTCCGTCATGATGTCACCCAATTCTGCATTTACGATGTCACTGTCTTTGTTAATATCGATTGTGTACCGCTGTTCACTGTTATTAGAGAAATCAATATTTATAGAATAAGTAGAATTATCAGTGCCCTGCGCGCAAGAAACTAGAATGGAAAAAATTAGAACGCTAAAAATAAACTTATACATAATTTGTCCTCATATAACAATTATGATTAACTTAACGCAGTAACCCGCAAAAGTCAAGTCTCGTTATATTATACAATAATTATTTACCATAATTACACAATCACAGCCGAAGCCTCCGTGAGCCCAGATCTTGTGATGGGGAGAAAAATCGGCCCCATCGATTCACTTTACCCACTGTGAAATAAATGAGATTTATACCCCTTTTCCAACCCACATGACAAAGAAAGTTATTATTCAATACTTTTCTTTAATATAATTATGTCTCTTTTCATTTAAAGTATCATAGATTTTCCCCGGAACTAATCCTTTTATCACTTCACAAACAGGATCAATTATTTCGTGATTTTCCATATCCGGTGGAAAATTAATGCTTTCATCCTCAAATATTATGGTTAAATACTTCATAGAACCACCTATGGATCTATTTTCCTTTTTTATAATTTTTGTCTTCAGTATTTTGTGAGATTTAATAAGTTCATTTATTTTTGAAATGCCCTCTTTGCCTACTAAAAACTGTTCTTCCCACACCGGAACAGTCGGAAATTCATAATCAGGGATATAAATAATTTTTCCGGTTCCTTCACAGTTTATTTCAATTGTGTATTCATAATGATGCGGCGGTGGCAT
>CAZUXL010000134.1:0-7824 GCA_964624355.1 uncultured Spirochaetales bacterium | reverse complement strand
TTATATTTGATCTGAAATGGAGGTTCCCATGAATCCACAACAAGTAAAAGAGGAAAGTCTTCAGGTCCGGAAAGAAATGAAAAAACACCTTGGTCGCGATCTTCCCCTGGACGGACGGATGGGCGCTTGGAGTCCCTTGGAGGTATTTCACCATGTGCTTCTAGTCAACCAACTGTCCCTGAATATCCTAGAGCGGTTGTTTTCCAGGGCCAAGGATCTCCCCGAGAACCATCCACTGACCTTGTGGCCAGTGCGTGAAGAACTGGGCGTTTTTCCCTTAGAGAGGGCTTTTTCCGTACCGGCTTTCACGGGTACAGATCCTGATCGGCTGGTGACCCTGGAGACTTTGGAAGCTCTTGAAAAAGAAGAAGCTGAAAAATATGCTTCTCTTTTGGACAAATCCTCACCCTACGATTGCTCGGGTTTGATTTTCCCCCATCCCCTCATGGGGCGGATGAATTTCTACGAATGGATTTACTTTGGAGTGGTCCACGAGCGGCTTCATCTGGAAAAGTTAATAGGGGATTTAGAATTGAATGAGTCCTCGAAGTAACCCTTCTCTCACGGCTTCCGTTCTTCGCGTCACCCCCAGGTGTTGATACAAACCCCTAAGATGAAATTTAACCGTACTTTTTGTAATTTTCAGTCTATCCGCAATTTCGTCGTTGGACCATCCATCTGCTAAATAGGCAAGAATTTCATTTTCCCTGGGGGTTAAGATCTCCTTCGGGGATTCTAGGGCATACTTGTCCAGCTGCCTGACTAACAGATCGGCGTCCCTGGAGTCAGTGGTCCAAGACAGACTGGTTAAAGCGGGCGAGGCCCCCGGCCCCTCCCAATATAATTTCAATTTACCGTCCTTTCGGAGTGAGGGACATAGTGACCACCTCCGATCCCCGGAGCAACTTCACTACCTCGGTTTTCCCTATCCTAAGCTCAAAGAGATGTTCCCAGAGCTGGCCCGAGGACTCTAGTTCTATTTTGCCTATGGATAATAGAATATCACCGATTCCCAGTTCTGCCAGGGCAGCGGGGCTATTTTTCGCCACCTCTAAAACTAACAAACCTGTATTTTTACCTGCGGCTGCTTTTTGTTGGTCGTTTAAAACCACGGGCTTTGTGTTAATTCCCAAGTAAACCCGTCTTCGGCTCCCTTCACTTTTAAGCTCTTCAACAATCCTGTTCACTTCGGCTATGCCCGTTACCCAGGAGTGGTTACCACTGGCGTTTTCGCTCACGATACCCAGCAAGTTTCCTTCAGGATCCATCACAGGAGCACAAGAGAATCCCGGATAGGGTAGACTGTCGGTTTGGAAACCTTTGTTTTCCATATCCGAAAAACGAACCATTTCCAGTCTGGCTTCCAGTCCCGCGGGTGAAGGAAAGGCTACTGTGAGGGCGAGAGATCCTGTGGCGGGAGCCTTCCCTAAATTCCAAATGGTTCCTGAAAAATCTCCCGTTAGTAAGGTTAAGCCTTGACGCACATCATGGGCCTTGACCTGGGCGCTGATTTTTTTTCCGTCTTTAAGAATGACGGTGATAGTTTCCCCATCCTCCGCTTGCTTGGCCAGGGTAACCGCGAGGTTTTTTTCCCAAATAATACCCGTTCTCCCGGTAATCCCCGGGGCACCGATGTGAATCAGCCGATCCGAAACGGAAGCGGTGAGCTTTGCCAGCTCTTTTGAAAGTTCAGCAAACATATTTTTTCTCCTTTTAGGATTCTTTAAAACAATATAAGGAGATTTTCATAGGAAGCGTCCTAACCCTTAGGATAGGTCTGGGTCATAACCTGGTGAAGACTTGGGACTATCTTAAAAACTCCCGGAGAATTATTCATTTCCCATGGAGACCAAGGGTGTTTAGGCTTAGGTATATTTTTAAAAGGTTATATTTTTTTTCAAAACCCGGAGGGCATTTCGAAATTCTTCCGTTCTTTGTTGGTCCCAAGGGCCGGTTGTGGCATAAAAATCATCTTCCATCATCGATAAGGATTGGGTCATGACCTCAATTCCCCGGGGAGAGAGCTCGATCCTCAAGGATCTCAGGTCTCCTGCTTTACTTTTTTTATTCACCATCAACTGGGCCTCAAGTTTTTTTATTTCCCGACTGGCATTGGGTAGGGATAATCCTAAGCACTCTGATAGGGCTGTGAGGGATTTGTCACCGTCGAAATAGAGAAGTTGCAGGATTTTATAATGTAACGGCGTGATGGGAAGGTGAGCCGTCCTTTCGCTAAGACGATCTTCCAAAGCATGAAGGCTTACCACCATTTCCACCAATTCAATAAATAGATTTGTTTTTTCAATCACGGTTTATTATCCTTATTTACTATTCAAATTACAATTATCATTTGACAAGTAATTAATAGACTCCTATATTAGATATCAAATGATAACTAATGGAGATGCTATGAACATTTTAATTATTTTTACCCATCCATCGCGAGACAGTTTAAATGGCGCGCTTCTGGACAAATCTATAAAAGGGCTGACCTCGCGACCTGATAAGCCGGATATCCGTGTTCTCGACCTCTATAAAACGGGATTTGATCCTGTGCTTCATTTCGGAAAAGACAAAAGAAGAAGGGATATGCACCTAGACTCCGAAACCGCGCCTTACAGGGAGCTGCTACTTTGGGCTCAGAAGATTGTATTCATCTATCCGATTTGGTGGGGACGACCCCCGGCTATGCTGCTGGGATTCATAGACCGGATTTTTGCCTCGAATTTTGCGTATAAAGACATCGATGGAAGTCTTTTGCCCGAAGGACTTCTCAAAGGCCGGGAGGTGGTCTGTATATCCACCATGAAGGGGCCCCAGGGGTACCTTCAATTCTGGCTTTGGAATTCCCATCGTGTCCTGATGAAAAAAGCCCTTTTCCAATTTGTGGGCATGAAAAAAGTTAAGTTCTTTGAATTGGGTGATATGGAAGGGGGTGGGGTTATAAGGGCCAAAGCCCTCAATAAAATTCAGAATTTTTTTAAAATAAAAGCCTTTGCCTAGGAATAAGAGAGGTAATTCCCTTCGAGTACTTGAATTTCTAATTGGGTCGGTTACTATCTGTTAGACGACTTGAGGAGAATATTTCATTGATTCCACCTGCTGATAATTCCCGGGACTTTTTAAAATCCCTGGGTTTTCCCACCTTGGACCTTCACCAGTCCTTTAACCATTTTGACTTCCGTAAACCTGGACGACGGATTCTGGTGATCGGACCCATGGGCAGTGGGAAAACTGAGTTTTCCTCCCGGGTTTGGCGGGACTCCTTGGTCTTAAAGGGGAAAAGTTCCCTGGTAAGCCTTACCACTACAACAAAAGGCGCGGACCGCCGAAAAGTGTTTTTTATCCGTAGCCGGTTGGATGAAAAAAGATTTTCCGATTATCCTCCCGATGCCCTGGCTTTCCGAGGTGGTTTTGAAAGACTGGGGGACCGGATTGCCATGATCCAGAATAGTTTTGACCTAGAGGTTCTTCTGGAAGCCCATCCGGATATTGGCACTTGGATCATGGATGAAGCCAGCTTTTACGACGAGAGGCTCATCTACCTGGTGAAACAGGCCTCGGAGGAGAGGGGGCTTACCTTTATTTTTCCCACCCTCATTCTCAATTTCCGCAAGGAAATTTTTAATTCCAGTGCCCGGCTTCTCTTGGAGAATGCCACGGATGTGTTTCCTTTGACCGCTTATTGTGAACATCCGGACTGCGTGGATGATGCTTTTTATACCTACCGGTATTATCTGGTGGATGGGCAAGAATGCCCCGCTTTTTATTTTGATCCCCTGATTATCGTGGGGGGTGATAGAATGAAAAGCGATCCCCGGGAGCCGAACTATTGCACCCGGTGCGATAAACATCATCACCTTCCGGGTAAGCAATATACCTATCTTATCCTCAAACCTTTGGGAGAAGCCTACGCCCGGGGAGAACGGGAAGATTTAGTGGAAGAACTGGGGTTTTTAAAGTCTTCATTGGAGAAAAGCAAACTTCAAAAAAATCTTCTTAAGGATTATAAAAGCTTAGATGTTTCACTTTTAGCCCTGAAGGCCCCCTGTTTGGCAGAAAAAGCCTTGTTGTTTTTATATTCTGAAATGAACCTCCTGAGGGAGGATCATTTTATCCATCTGGTCTGGGAATTGAACCTGGACCGGGACTATTTGGCGGCCCGACTTCACGACTGTGGCCGCCCCCTTCAAAAGGAGCTCTTATGAAAATGAATGCCCAAGATCTGGCAAAATACTTCGACCACACCCTGTTAAAAGCCCAGGCGGACAAGGGCCAAATTCTCACCCTCTGTCAGGAAGCCAGGGAGTTCGGCTTTTATTCCGTGTGTGTGAATCCATTATGGGTTCCCACGGCTGCACAAGCTCTCTATGGCTCCGGAGTTTTAGTCTGTACGGTGGTGGGATTTCCTCTGGGGGCCACATCACCCCAAGCCAAGGCCGAGGAAACCCGGATTGCCCGGGAGGAGGGAGCGGGGGAGATTGATATGGTCATCGCCCTGGGAGCTTTAAAATCGGGGAATTGGGACCTGGTCGCCGCGGATATTACCGGTGTGGTGAAAGCCGCGGGTCCCCTTCCGGTTAAAGTCATCCTGGAAACCTGTTATTTAACCGAAGAGGAAATTATTAAAGCCTGTAAAACAGCCCAAGGGGCAGGAGCCCGGTTTGTAAAAACCTCCACCGGTTTCGGCAGTGGAGGAGCCACCAAGGAAGTAGTGGCCTTGATGAAAAAGACCGTGGCACCGGCCCTCTTGGTCAAAGCCTCCGGGGGGATCCGCACCCTGGAAGAAACCATGACCATGATCGAGGCAGGGGCGGATAGGATAGGGGCTTCAGCCGGGGTTGCGATTTTAAAAGAGCTCGCGGGGGCCAGTGCTGATCAGGGCAGTGGCTACTGAGGAGCGTTGTAGCGCCTAGTTTTTCCCTGGATTTTCCCGGATGAGCCACTCCACTCTAAAATTGGAATCCTCGCCTAAACTGTGGGCGAGGGCGGGCATCATCTCTTGGAGCTGAAGGTCCAGATTATAGGGCACATTGATGATGGCCATGCCGCTCCCGTACATCCCCCAATCGTCTTTTTGGGGTGATGTTTCCAGCTCCACCCGGAGTAGGGTTTTAAACTTCCCCTGGGACAAACCCTCCAGCAGTTCCTGGCTTCGGTCGCTCTCTTTTCCTAAAAGGGGATACCAGAGGGCGTAAATCCCCGTGTCCCACCGTTTATAGGCCATTTTTAAAGAATCCATGGCCCAAAGGTAATCATCTTTTAACTCGTAGGAGGGATCCATAAAAACAAAACCCCGACGTAAATCGGGAGGAACCAAGGACCAACTTCCTTCAAACCCATCCCGGTGATGGATGGAAACCTTGGGATCCCATCCCAGGGTCTCTCTTAAATTGTCCACTTCGTTGTTATGGAGTTCCATGAGGACCAAGTGATCCTGAGGCCTCAGGAGTCTTCGGGCGATTTCCGGGGAACCGGGATAAGTTTTTAATTCTGTCCCAGGATTCATCTCCTTGAGAATCTTTAAAAAGGGTTCCGGAAGACCCGAGGATTCGGAATTTTCCCAAACTTTTCCTATCCCCTGGTTAAATTCCCCATTTTTTAAAGCCCATTCCCCATTGAGGTCGTAGAGTCCTGCCCCCGCATGGGTGTCGTAGACACAGAATCCTTTTTCTTTTTTTTTCAGGTGCTCCAACAGAAGCACGAGGACCGAGTGTTTTAATAAATCCCCGGGGTTTCCGGCATGAAAGCCGTGGCGGTAACTGAGCATTGTTTTTCCTTATGAATTTTAACGTTTTGATTTATCGAAGGGTTCCCCGGCGGCTTTGGGGGCCTGGGAGGATTTGGAGAAGAAAACCAGGGCTATCAAGGTGACCACGTAGGGGAAAACTTTGAGAAGCAGGGGAGGGATCTGTTTCATTTCCGGTACTACCTGACTCACATTGGCTAAGGTTGTGGCCAATCCGAAAAAGAGGGTGGCCCCCAGGATCCCCAAGGGCTTCCATTGACCAAAAATGAGAGAGGCTAAGGCTAAAAATCCTAAACCGGCCACAGAACCGTTAAATTCCCCGCTATAGGTGACCAAAATAATGGCACCTCCCAGGCCTGCGAAAGCCCCGGAAATAGCCACTCCCGCGTATCTTATTCCGGGAACGTTGATCCCCGCAGCATCAGCAGCCTGGGGATGTTCTCCGCAGGCCCGAAGTCGTAGCCCGAAGGGGGTTTTATAAAGAACCCACCATCCCAGGAGTAAGATTCCCAGAACCAACCATGTGGTTCCGTAAGTTTTAGAGAACATCAGAGGTCCTATAAACGGTATGTCCGAAAGAAAGGGGATATCCCCCCGAATCAAACCGGATTGTAATTGGATGTTTCCACTTCCGGTAATATTACGGGCTAGGAACACCGTGAGGGCTCCTGCGATCATATTGATGGCGGTTCCGCTGATCACCTGGTTTGCCGAAAGATTGATGCTGGCGAAGGCATGAAGTAGGGAAAATCCAGCCCCGGCGATCATGGCCACCAAAAGTCCAATCCACAACATTCCTTCACTTCCTGGAAATAAGGGCTGCAAAAGATGGATGGTGAACGCACCCGCAAAGGATCCGATCACCATGAGACCTTCCAAGCCAATATTCACCACCCCGCTTCTTTCACTGTATAAGCCCCCCAGGGCGGTGATCAATAAGGGAATGGTATAGGCGATGGCATAGGGGAAAATCTGCTCCAGAATCTCATAAGGATTCATACTTTTCCCTTCCTTTTTGCCGCCAGATAACCCAGCAGCTTTTCAATAAGGATACTGATGGCGGCGAAGTAGATGATCACCGCAATGATGGTGTCTCCAATTTCCGGGGGAATGTGGGTGTTGGCGTTCATAAATCCCTTTCCCGAATGGAGGACACCAAAAAACAGGGCGGCCAAAAGGACCCCACCGGGGGAATTCGCTCCCAATAGGGCTACGGCAATACCGTCAAATCCCTGAGTGGGAAGAACTCCGATTTGAATGCTGGAAGCGTAGCCAGTATAGAGAGTCGCTCCCCCCAGACCCGCCAGAGCTCCGGCGATCATCATGGAAAGGGCAATATTTTTATTCACCCTGATACCCGCATATTCCGCCCCGTGACGATTAAATCCCACGGCTTTTAGCTGGAAACCCAAGGTGGATTTATTGAGAATAAAGGATATGACTAAAATCCCTGCCAGGGCTAAAAATAGCCCTAGATTAATATAGGAACCGGAAAACATATCCGTCAGCCAAGCCACTTTCAATGATGCCGCTTCGGGGATCTTCATGGATTCGGTTTCCAGAAACGGGCCTTTGAACCAAGCTGGAACCAAATAATACACAGTCCAATAAGCAATCCAGTTCATCATAATGGTGGACACCACTTCGTGTACGTTGAACAGGGCTTTTAAAAACCCGGGGACCGCAGCCCAGAGGGCACCGGCAATTAAAGCGGCACTGAGACTTAAGAGAAGCATCACCGGTTGGGGAAGATTCATGCCCCAGTACACTTGGAGGGTGATTCCCACCGCCGTGGCCGCAAATCCTCCCATGAGCATCTGTCCCGAAGCACCAATATTAAACAGACCGGTACGAAAGGCAAAAGCCACGGAAAGACCGGTAAAAATAAGGGGCGTGGCAGTAGCCAAGGTATTCCCGATCCTCTCCCAGTTCATGAGTCCGCCACGAAAGAGGAAGCCATATCCCGCAAAAGGATTATCCCCACTGGTAAGCATGAGAAGCCCTCCGGCGACCAGGCCTAAAAATACGGCGATCAATCCCACCAGAGCTTTTTTTCCTCGAAATTCACTCATGCG
>CAZUXL010000133.1:2238-7882 GCA_964624355.1 uncultured Spirochaetales bacterium | reverse complement strand
CTGCTGGTAATAGGGTTTAGTTTATTCAGTTGTCCCAACCTGCCCTCCGCTGAAGAGCCGGAGATTCGTTTTCTCACGGTGGGGGATCAGGGGATGGGAAATGCGGATCAGCTCCGGGTTGCCCAGGCC
The DNA here is from genome assembly GCA_964624355.1 of uncultured Spirochaetales bacterium. Classification (GTDB taxonomy): domain Bacteria; phylum Spirochaetota; class Spirochaetia; order JABEVK01; family JABEVK01; genus CAZUXL01. The sequence continues at coordinate 7,753 of CAZUXL010000133.1, read as the reverse complement.
ATGAAGAAAAAAGTGGACCAGGAGGGGGCGGATTTCATCGTTCTGTTGGGGGATAATTTTTATCCCACCGGGGTGAGCTCGGTGACTGATCCCCAGTGGATAACTAAATTTGAGGATCTTTACGGCAGTTGGGGCATTCCGGTGTATCCTATTTTGGGAAACCACGACTATGGGGGCGGGGGAGGAACCGATGATTCCAAGGGACCTATTGAGGTGGCCTATACTAACCCTGGCACCCAATGGACCATGCCGGCAACCTATTACCATGTGAGCTGGGAAAACGCCGAGTTTATTTTTTTGGATACCAATTGGATCCTCCGCCACGGCGCCGAGGATTTGGGACAAAGTACGGCGGTGAAATCCTGGGTCGCAAAACCGGGTGTTTGGAATTTTTTATTCGGTCATCATCCCTACATTTCCAATGGTCCCCATGGGAACGCCGGAGCCTTTGATGCTTCCCTCGATCCCCTGGTGAATGGCACAACCTTTAAATCTTTCCTGGAGGAGGGAATCCTTTCCTCCACTGACTTTTATTTTTCCGGACATGACCACAACCTGCAAGTTCTCCCCGTTTCTGGGGGGCGTTCGACTCAAATCATTTCCGGTAGCGGCGGCGGTGGCTTGTACGGACTCCCCGGTATCAATTCGTCGGATTTCCAAAGTTCCAGTTTTGGTTTTACCTATGTAAAGGTGGGAAAAACCTGGGTGACTTTGGAAGTCTTGGACGATAAAGGTTCAATTCTTTTTACTCATACCTATATAAGGTGAGCTCATTCTTGACAGAGGATAAGAAGTTAGTCATAACTAACTTAGGAGTTGCCATGTTACCAAGCTTTTTAATATTATTGAGAGAGGCCTTGGAGGCTGCTCTGGTGGTGGGGATCGTTTTTGGATTTTTGTCTAAAACCGCCCAGAAAGGATCCAATCGCTTTGTTTGGTTTGGAGTGGGGGCTGGTATCCTGGTCAGTTTAGTCGCGGCCTGGCTCTTTACCCTACTTTTAGGGGAATTCGAAGGTCCAGCAGAGCAGATTTTTGAAGGAATCACCATGCTGGCCGGTGGATTGCTCCTGTTCACTCTTGTTATATGGCTGGTGAATAAAAGCCATAGTCCTAAAGCTCTCACCGCCCGATTGGATAATAAGGCTGAAACTCTTTTAGATTTGGAAGTATTTCTGGTGGTCTTTTTCAGTGTGGTGAGAGAAGGGGTGGAAGCGGTGCTTTTTCTGAGTAGCGCGGCCTTTGACAATCCCTGGAACAATCTTCTGGGCGGACTTTTAGGGATAATTGCAGCTATTGTTTTGGGAAGGCTTCTTTTTTCCGGGTCCTTGAAGTTTAAAATGGGAACGTTTTTCCTGGTGACCAACCTCCTGCTTATTCTTTTCGGTGCTGGATTAATTTCCCGGGGAATCGGAGAGTTTATGGAAGCCGGTCTTATTCCTGGGATTATTTCTCCCCTTTGGGATTTGGCACCTAACTTAATGGCCGATGGTTCTCCGGTGTTTTGGCACGATGAGGGATTTCTAGGGGTCCTTCTGAAGTCCCTTTTAGGTTATACCCACGCCCCCAGTTTGGCTCAAGTCCTGGGTTATCTTAGTTTCTTGGTCCTTTCCCTGGGTGTCCTGTTTAGTCGAAAAAAAACCAGGTAACCAGCAAGATCCTAGGCATTCCCTTCTCCGGCGAGTATACTCACCCGCCGGAGACCCCATGAAAATCATTTCTGCCAAGTTTATTAAAAGTGCCACGAACCCTTCCCAATATCCCGACCTGGGGGTGCCGGAATTTGCCTTCTATGGCCGGTCCAACACGGGAAAGTCCACTTTAATAAATATGCTGGTGAACAAACAAGGGCTGGTGAAGACCGGCTCCCGACCGGGGATGACCCAGCTCATCAACTTTTTCATGGTGAATGATGCCTTCTGCCTCACAGACCTTCCCGGTTTCGGCTACGCTGAAGTCCCGGAAGCGGTACGAAAAGGATTTAAACCCATGTTGGAGGAGTACTGTAACAGCAGGGAAACCTTGAAAACCGTCTTTTTCCTCATGGACCTGAGGCGGGAACCCGGGGACACCGATGCCCAGATGTTGGAAGTGATCCAGTCCCGCCAGGTTCCCATCGCTCTGGTGGGGACCAAAGCCGACAAACTCAGTAAAAACCAGGTAAACCAGGCCATCTTCAAATGGTCCAAAGCCTTTGATATCGAACCATCGGATATCTTCGTGACTTCATCCCTTAAACTACAGGGTCGGAAAGAACTATTAGCCCTGATTCAAGAACAGACTTTAAGTTCGGAGTAATTTAGCTGAGGTTGTAAGGCCTTTTCCCTGTCCAACATCACATCTTGTCCCTCGGAGGGAGCACTTTCTCAGTTCAAAGTACATTTTAGGATGTGGGAGGTACATTCTTTCCCGGTTTGAAGGAGAGCTTTCCACAGAAAACTGGGCTTTAGGTCTGTCCAAGATTCCTTTTTATTCCTTGGACTGGGATTTTTGGTATGTTTGATGGGGGAGTTGGTACCTAAGAGCTGGGTTCTCCGAGTGTTTTCTCCCGGAGTTTATTAAGTTCGCAAAATATTGGACTTCCCTTGGGTTCTTAAGTAGGTTCAAACATGATAGTACGAACAAAAGATTTGAAGGGTTACATTCTACATTGTACCGACGGGGAAATCGGCAGAGTGCTGGATTTCTATTTTGACGATCACCATTGGACCGTCCGATATATGGTAGTGGATGCAGGGAATTGGCTTTTGGACCGGAAGGTTTTGGTCTCTCCCTATGCCATCTCTGGGGTAAATCAAATCCAGCAGTATTTTAAGCTCAATATTAGTAAAAAACAGCTGGCGAATAGTCCTTCACTGGAAACGGATAAGCCCGTTTCCCGCCGGTTTGAGGAGATCTATAACAGCTACTTTGGGTGGCCTCTTTATTGGACTGGTTTATACCGTTGGGGTGAATTCCCCACCATAGTTCCGGATATAAAAATGTGGAAAGATGAAGCTCTGGATAAAAAATTTTGGGATCTTCATTTGCGCAGCACCCAGGAAGTGAGGGGTCATGATATACAGGCTTTGGATGGGCTGATCGGACACGTGGATGACTTTGTCATGGAATTAGAAACCTGGGCCATCCGCTATTTAGTTATTCGTCTAGAAAATTGGCTGCCCGGGAAAAAGGTTTTAGTATCACCGCTTTGGATAGACCGCATCAGCTGGGGAAATAATTCAGTGATGGTGAACCTTTCCAAGGAACTTATTAAAGAGTCCCCCGAGTACAAGGAGGAAGTGGATATTAGCCGGGATTACGAAACCATCCTCCACACCCACTACCATAAGACCGGTTACTGGTTGGAAGAAAAATCCCCATCCCTTCCGGAATAAAAAAAACGTCAGCTGGAAACCGGCTGACGTTTTTTTATGTGTTAGTTAAGCGAAATCAAGGGCTAACGATGGTCGCTTGGTCCAGATCCACCGCAGTTTGGGCTAAGGCTCTTCCATTCAAGGACGATCCTGTTTGCATGTTGATGGATGTTTTTCCCAGGATAATTCCTTCCATGTGGGAAGTCGTACCCATATCCACAGTACCACTTACCTGCCAGAAAATATTTTTTGCCTGGGCTCCCCCAGTTAAGATCACTTTCTTAGCAGCGCTGATGGAGAGGTCTCCGGAGATTTGAAACAGAAAGACTTCGTTAAAAGCTCCGCTAAGTGTTAAATCCGTGGGAATTGTTACCGAAGAAGTCCATTTGTAAAGTCCGGGGGTCAAGGTTAAACCTCCGATGATGCCAGTTGCGGTCTCTGTATAATCAGGATTTGCCAGATCTGCGGCATGATCATAGGCACTCTCCATATCCAGCACCGCAGTGGTCAATTTAGAGGGAGTGGGGGAGGTCATATCTGCGGCATATATTTTCCCTGTGACCTGGGGGGATAAGGCATAATCTGTCATGAGTGTTTGGGAAAATCCGGTGACAAAGCTTTCCGCTGCGGGGCTTAGTCCTATATTTCCGGTGATCGCGGAACTGGGAACGGAAGAAATTCCGGTTTTACCCAGGATAACGAAATCCTGGGCCGATCCCAGATTGATTCCCCAATGACCTGTGGGATTATTGATTGTATTGGCCATGTTGCAACCTGTCCAACTGGCCAAGCCAAGTGCGAGGGTCATGAGCATAAAAGCCTTTGAAAATTTAACATACTTCATATTTGATATTCCTTTAATAAATTATGGTGCGGGTTGGGTGACGACGGCTTGGTCCAATGCAACCTGAGCTTGTGCTAAAGCACGGCCATTTAAGGTAGCCCCGGTTCCCAGGGTAATGGCTGTCTGGCTTAAAATAATTCCTTCGAACACCGAGGTCGTACCCAAGGAGGCTTCTCCGGCGACTTGCCAGAATATATTTTTTGCCTTAGCATTTCCCCCTAGCAATACTTTCATACCGCTGCTGATCAAAAGATTTCCGGAGATTTGAAAAATCCACACATCATTATCGTTGGTTCCGCTGATGGTCACGTCACTGGGAATTGTGACCGCCGTGTTCCAGGTGTACAAACCAGGAACCAGGGTCAGTCCTCCAATATCTCCGGAACCCAAGTTTGTGAAGTCCGGTGTGATGCGGCCTGCAGCGTCGGTGTAGGCTGTTTCCATATCAGAAACTGCGGTGGTCATATTGCTGGGGGCGGGAGGGGCCATGTCTGCCGCGTAAATAAATCCGGTGACTTGGGGTGCGGTGGCGTAGCCGATGGCATCGGTCTGAGAAAACCCAGTGAGATAGGACTCCGCTGCAGGACTAACGCCGATATTGCCGGTGATCACCGAGGCGGGTACCGAGGAGATGGCTGTTTTGGCTAAAATCACAAAAGTTCCCGAGGATCCTAAAATCACAGGAGCAGGTCCATTTCCTGCGGAAGCGGTGGTGAAAGTCCATACTTTGTTGTTGAACATGCTGTTGCCGGCCACGTCTTTTACACCGGTGGTCAGCGTAACGGAATAGGTGGACCCGGGGTTCAGATTGATACTGGGGGCGAAGATGACGGTTTTAGTAGGGACGTCGTAGGTGATGGATCCGGGTACCGATGACGTCCCGTTTAGGATGGCGAAATTCGTATTCGTCAGAGACGAGACATCCATGGCCTCACTGAATACGGCGCTAATGGTACCGTTAATTCCCACGTTCACATCCAGATCCTGGGGGAGGGTGGAATTGACCACGGGAGTGGTGGTATCCAAGGCAACACCGGTGGTGAAGCTCCAGGTATAATCCGCCGCCAGCCCATTTCCAGATTCATCCGTAATTCCTGTTTTGAGGGTGACAGTAAAATTTGTGGAGTGGGCGAGATTGGCATCAGGATTAAACGTCGCCACCATATCGGCATAGGTTACCACTCCTAGTACCTGGGTGGCTCCAGCGAAAACTGTGAAATTATCAGCCACCGCCGTAGCAGCATTCAAGGCTTCGCTAAAGGTGGCGGTGATGTCGATGTTGGGAACTACCTCGATGGCAGAGGTAAGCGGGACTACG
>CAZUXL010000133.1:325-2228 GCA_964624355.1 uncultured Spirochaetales bacterium | reverse complement strand
TGGGAGCCGTGGTGTCCCCGGGATTCTGTGCGGGTTGGGTACAGCTTCCCAGGAATACTAATCCTAGGAAGGTTAAAAAAATAAAACTGGATTTTGCTCTCATGAACTTCATAAAGGTATTCCTCTTTTCTAAAGGGCTAAAAAGCTGAGGGGGAAATCCCCTCAGCTTATCCGTAAAAAACTATGGCTTAGGGAGCCGTTATCGTATTCTGATCGAGGGCCACCATGGTCTGGGCCAGCATCCGTCCAATTATGGAAGCATTTGTTGCCATGGTGATGGATGTCTGGGACAGGATAGTACCTTCAAAATGGGAGGTGGTTCCTAGGAAAACCGATCCGGCGACCACCCAAAAGATGTTTTTAGCCTGGGCTCCTCCGGTTAGAACCACTCCTATGGCACTGCTGAGGTCAAGATTTCCAGAAATCTGGAAGATCCACACATCATCAGGACCTCCACCGCCGGCCAAAGTAAGGGCTGTGGCGATATTCACATCGGAGGTCCATTTGTACAGTCCGGGGGTAATGGTCAATCCTCCTAGGGAGCCTGCGCCCAGGCCCGTGGCATCGGGGAAGGGACGGGTAGCCCCATCGGTGTAAGCCGCTTCCATGTCAGAAACCGCGGTGGTCAAGTTGGCGGGGGTTGGGGGGGCCATGGTCGCCGCATAGATTTTTCCCGTGACTTGAGGTGAGGTGGCGTAGCCAGTGGCATCGGTCTGAGAAAATCCTGTGATAAATGTTTCAGCGGCTGGGCTGAGACCCACGTCTCCCGTGATCACGGAAGTAGGAACTGTGGATACAGCGGATTTAGCAAGAATCGCAAAGCTTCCTGCTCCACCGAGAACGATGGGGAGGGGGCCGGAAGCGACAGCTATGGTGGTGAAACTCCAGGTGACAGGAGCCGTTAAAGCATTTCCAGAGGTATCCTTCATCCCCGTGGTAAGTGTGACATCGTAGGTTGAGAAGGGGTCAAGATTACCGGTGAGAGTGAATGTAGCAGTTTTGGAGGCCTCATCGTAGGTAATATTCCCCACCACATCGGTGGCACCTTTCTTCAATAGGAAGGTGGTTCCGTTGATGGTTATGGCGTCCATGGATTCATCGAAAACCACGGTAAGGTTACCACTTCCATCCACGTCAGTGGCATTGGACGAGGGGGTGGTTACTCCGGTAGTGGGAGGTGTGGTGTCCGCAGCCGCCAAGGTTGTGAAGGTCCAAATCTTATCCACAGCCAAGGAATTACCAGCTAAGTCTTTCACTCCCGTTTTGATAGTAGCCGTATACAAGGTGTTAAAGGCTAAATCGGCGTTGGGATTAAAAGTTGCAACCAATCCAGAATAACTTACGACTCCTAGTACTGGAGTGCTTCCGTTAAACAGGGTGAAATTAGCTGCAATGATGGTGGCAGAATCCATGGTCTCACTGAAAGTACCTGTGAGGTTTGTATTGATGGCCACCGAAGTTGCCGTATCTGCGGGTGTAACGGAGGTCACAGTGGGTGCGGTGGTGTCGGGAGCTGGTGCTGTGGTAAAGCTCCAGACCTTATTGGCAGCCAAAGAGTTTCCCGCCAGATCTTTCGCCCCGGTGGTAACCGTAGCTGTGTAAACGGTGGAGTAGGCCAGGTTAGCCGTGGGATTGAAGGTGGCAACCAAACCAGAGTAAGAAACCGCACCGGCGATGGAAGTGGATCCGGTGGTGAGGGTGAAGCTAGAACCCACAATAGTAAGGGGATCCATGGCTTCGCTGAAGGTCGCTGTTTGGGAACTGGAAACGACCACGGCGGTGGCGGAATTCCCAGGAACCGTGGAGGTCACAGTGGGTGCGGTGGTGTCGGGAGCTGGTGCTGTGGTGAAGCTCCAGACCTTATTGGCAGCCAAAGAGTTTCCCGCCAGATCTTTCGCCCCGG
>CAZUXL010000133.1:0-225 GCA_964624355.1 uncultured Spirochaetales bacterium | reverse complement strand
CAACCAAACCAGAGTAAGAAACCGCACCGGCGATGGAAGTGGATCCGGTGGTGAGAGTGAAGCTGGAACCCACAATAGTAAGGGGATCCATGGCTTCGCTGAAGGTCGCCGTTTGGGAACTGGAAATGACCACGGCGGTGGCGGAATTCGCGGGAACCGTGGAGGTCACGGTGGGTGCGGTGGTGTCGGGAGCTGGTGCTGTGGTAAAGCTCCAGACCTTATTGG
>CAZUXL010000132.1:0-8170 GCA_964624355.1 uncultured Spirochaetales bacterium | reverse complement strand
AGCTGACCCAGGTGCATGAGGGAAAGGTTCAACTCCCGGGGACTGAACTCCCGAAAGGCCGCCCCCATCCGGGCCCGCCACCGGGCTTCGGTTTCCACTGTCCACTCCCGATGCCCTTCCAAGCGCTGAAACACTTTTTTCAGGTTGGCGTCCAAGGTCAGGTAGGGCTGGTCCCCCGAAAAAGCCAAGATCGCACTGGCGGTGTAGTCTCCAATTCCGGGTAAATCCCGCCACTGGTCGTAGTTTTCAGGAAAAATGCCCGTGGTGACAATTTGCTTAGCTGCTTTTAAAAGGTTCCGAGCCCGGGAATAGTACCCCAGCCCTTCCCATAACCTCAGCACCTCAGGCTCTTCAGCCTGAGCCAGATCTTCCACCCGGGGAAAACGGTCCATCCATTTTTTATAATGGTCCAAAGCCGCGGCCACCACGGTTTGCTGGAGCATGATCTCACTCACCCAGACCTTGTAAGGATCCCTTTCATTGTCCCAAGGGAGAGTGCGCTGCTGCCGGTTGTGCCATTCTATGAGTTTTTTCCAAAAATCCGTGGTCATGGGGGCATTTTAGGGGGGAATGGTCCGGTGTGCAAGCCGGGGGACCTGTGGTATTCTTTGGATATGACGTTAGAACAATCGATCGCCGCAGCAGTGGCAGGAAAAACCCAACAAGCCGTGGAAGGATTTATCAGTCTCATTGGAACTCCCCAAGAATCCTTAGCCCGATTCAACCTGGGACTTATTTATAAAGGTGATGATAAATTACTGGAAGCCCTGGAAGAGTTTGAACGGGCTGCCGTCCTGGAACCAACCATGGGAGAGATTGTGAATGAAATCGGCTTGATTCACGACCAGCAAGGTCGGATGTCCCTGGCTGAACCCTGTTATAAAAAAGCGGTGGAATTAACCCCTACCCTCGCCAGCGCCTGGAACAACTACGGTGTCTGCGCCTTTCTCAAAGGTGATTTTGCTGGTGCTCGGGTAAGATTTGAAAGAGCCGTCCAGGAAGATCCGGAAATGGCCAGCGCCTGGTTTAACCTCCGGGATACCTGCGAGGAATTAGGAGACGAAAAGGCAGCCCAAGCTGCGGATAAGGAATATTTGAACCTAAGTAAGATTTAAGCCCTGGATTACACCGCCCACCACGGGAGGGCTATAATATTTTCACTCAAGGCCAGGGGAAAGGGGCATCGGCAAATTAAGATCCCTTGGGTGCAAAGATTATCATTTTCCTTTATGAAATTGATCAAATGGCGGGCATCCTTTATCGTGGGTGCCTCTGTCCATTTTACCTCGATGGGCAGGAGCTTTCCTGAGCGTTCCAAAATGAAATCGATCTCGGCTCCGTCAGCCGTTCTCCAATATAATAGTTGATTTTGCCGATGGAGCTGAGTTAGACGGTATAGATTTGTTCCAACAAAGTGCTCAAACAAACTCCCAGGGTCGATATTTACCAGGTCCAAAGTCAGTGGAAAAGCGGCGGCGGCATTGCGCACCCCATTATCAAAAAAGAAAAACCGGGAGCTGGAAAGAGTGCTTTTTCGTGAACTACCGGACCATGCGGGTACTGAAAAACCTTGGTACATATCTTCCAAAAGCTGATAATAAGATTTTATAGTGGGACCAGAGATCCCAGTTTCTTTGGATATGTTGTGGATATTGATAATCTTTCCTGATTCCCGTGCGGAAAACCGTAGAAACCTTAAAAATGGCGTCCAATCTTTTATGATGGTTTCACGGCGGATTTCCTCCTCCAGATGGGCGTTGGTGTAGGATTCCAGGATCATTCCCCTATCTTCCAGGTTACTTACCTTAGTTATCCCCGGGAGATCACCGAAGACCATGCGGTCTTCCAAGGATCTTTTCGGAAACGGTAAGGGAAGGTCAGTGACGGGAATTTCCAAAAAATCTAGAATTGGGTTAAGTGGGTGAGAGTCTGCGGATTGGTATTCCAAGGTGGATAAAGGAAACAGATTATGCATGAGACTTCTTCCGGGAAGTCGGTTTGTCCCGCTAGCCCTTAGTTTTCGAGCCGAGCTTCCACAGAGAATAAACCTGTATTTTTGGGGATCACCTTCGTAGAGTACCTGGACCGAATCAAAGACTTCGGGGAGATTCTGGGCTTCATCTATAAAAATCGTATAGGGGTCAGACCTCGGGGGAAGAGCATGGCATCGGTCGATTAAACTTCCTGGCCGAAGGGCAAGAATATTTCTTTCGCGCGGATCGGCAAGATTGATGATAAGGGCATCTTTGGGGAGAATCTGAAGAATCAGAGTGGACTTCCCAGTTTGCCTGGCCCCAAAGACCAAGTGAACAAAGGGTTTTCGAAAGTTTACCCTCCATACACTTTCCATAAGACGGGATGTGTATTCTAGACTCATGATAGTTAATGTACTATTAATGCCATAATACTACAGTTACCTTTAATATTATGCCATATATTTATATTTAACTTTAAAAATATGGCAATTCTACGGGATAACCTTTTGGCCTGGGCTTTTTTTTCAAATCCCGATAAAATGATTTTATGTCAGATCTAGTACTGGAAAATTCTCCCGCTAACCCTTTTCATCAGGGCGCCAAAGCGGGAATCCCGATTTTTATTGGTTATTTTACCGCTTCAATAGCCTTTGGTCTCTTGGCGCAAAATTCCCGGATCCCCATGGAAGCCGGGGTGCTGATGTCGATGACCAATTTTGCCGGTGCCAGCCAGTTCTTAGCCGCAGGGCTTTGGGGTCAGGGGGCGGCGGTTTGGGAAATACTCATAGCTATTCTCCTCATTAACCTCAGGTATTTCCTCATGGGTGCTTCCTTGGGACGACGTTTGGAAAAGTCCCGTTTTTTTCAGAAAAATCTGGTGGGATTCGGAATTACCGATGAAACCTTCGTGGTAGCCAGTCTCCAGTCACCGCCCTTGAGTCGAAAATTTTTTGCCGGAACCGCCCTGGTTTCCTGGTCTGGCTGGGTCTTTGGAACGATTACGGGGTATTTATTCGGTTCCATCATGCCCACTGAGATTCAAGCGGCCTTCGGAGTGGTGCTTTTCGCCCTTTTTGCAGCCCTTTTAGCCCCGGCTTTAAGACAAGGAGTGCCCTACATTATCAGTGCCGCCTCGGGAGCGCTAATTAACACCGCCCTTGTGAAAATTCTGGGTTGGAAACCGGGTCCGGCCTTGGCTGTGGCCATTCTTCTCGGGACGGCAATGGGATTTTTCTTCATCCAAGAAAAGGAAATAAAAAAATGACCTGGGAACTTTTCGCCCTCATTTTCGGTGGAATGCTCATGACTTATCTCCCCAGAACCCTCCCACTCCATCTGCAGTCCTGGGAAATTCCCACCCCAGTGGAAAAATATCTTGGGCTCATGCCCTTGGCAGCCTTGGGGGCCTTAATCTTTCCAGGAACCTTCGAGGTGTTGCCCCAAACACCTTGGATCCCCTTTATATCGATCCTGAGTGGGGCTTTATGGTCATATTTCCGGGGTGGACTCATTATTCCCGTAGGTCTGTCCCTGGGGGTGATTATTCTTCTACAGCAATTTTTACCACAGATATAACTCACATTTGACCGGGACCACCAGGGGTGTTACAATGCTTCCAGGGGGATTTCATGGCTAAAATCGGGATTTTTTACGGTTCGTCCACCAGTAGAACGGAGGAGGCCGCGAATCAAATACAAAAGTCTCTGGGCCATGGTGAGGTATTCGACATTGCAGAAGTGGATTTGTCCCTATTGAACAGCTTCGATGTGCTAATCCTGGGTACCTCCACCTGGGGAACCGGGGACCTGCAGGATGATTGGGAATCGGCCCAAAAAAAACTTGCCGTGGCCAATCTCAAGGGAAAATATGTAGCCCTTTTTGGTCTTGGAGATCAGGAGTCTTTTCCCGACTCCTTTTTAGATGGCATGGGAATACTTTATGGACTTCTCAAAAACCGAGAGGTTAATTTCCTGGGGACATGGTCCACGGACGGATACTTTTTTGCTTCCTCCAAAGCCTTAGTTGCAGGTAAATTTGTGGGCTTAGCTCTGGACGATGACACCCAGTCTGCCCAGACCCTGGGAAGGATCAACAGATGGACAGCATCCCTCAAGGAAGAACTCTTCAAAATATACGGCTAATTTTTTAGCATTTTGCCAATGAAAACGATTGCATGATTTAAACTCCTGCCTTACAATGGAACACGGGAGATTAATATGTTTAAATTTTATGGTGTAGTCCTAGGTCTTGCGTTTCTGGTTTTTAGTTGCGCGACAGAAACCCCGGTTACTGAAGCCGTTGTTCCGCTTAGACCGTTGGTGGACGATGATCATAAGTTAGTTGCTGCAAAAGACTTTTTAACAGAATTCCCAGATTGGAAAACTCCTGGAAGTTTAATAAGTTTTACTCCATTAGAATCAGGGATTACCCTGAAGTTTTCCGGTTCAGAGGAAGTGGCCATAAACTTTTTAACCCCAGAAACTTTTAGATTCCGCTATATCCCCGAGGGAACGCCCCCTAGCTCCTCCTATGCAGTCATTAAATCCGATTATGCCAAAGTACCAGTCACCACCGAGGATACTCCCGATGAACTCAGCCTGCAAACAGCCGTATTAAAAATAGTCATTTCCAGATCCACCGGGGCTTTTACCATCACCCGGCAGGGTAAAACTTTAGCGACCTTTCTTCGCCCCTTAGCGAGAACTACGGAAAAATCAAACCGCATTGTTTCCACCATGAGCCTGGGTGAGGAAGATAAAATTTACGGATTTGGCGAAAAAACGGGAACCTTGGATCGCCGGGGAAAGTCCATGAAAATGTGGAACTCAGACACTTACAGATACAAAACGGAAACCGATCCCATCTACGCTTCCATTCCATTCTTTGTGAATGCAAAACCCGGAGCCTCCTGGGGTCTGTTTTTTGACAATACTTACCAGAGTTACTTCGATGTAGGGGCCACAAATCCAGAGGAACTATACTTCGGAGCCTTAAAAGGGGAGATGGATTTCTACTTTTTCGGTGGTGGAAATCTGAAATCCGTGGTGAAAAATTACACGGAGCTCACGGGACGGATATCCCTCCCACCTAAATGGGCTTTGGGATTTCAGCAAAGTCGGTATTCCTACACCACTGCCGAAGAAGTCATGGCCACCGCCACCACATTCCGCGAAAAAAAGATGCCAGTAGACGTGATCTACTTAGATATAGATTTTATGGACTCCTTCCGATCCTTCACCCACCACAGCATCAATTTCCCGGATCCTAAAAAACTCATGGACGACCTGGAGGCCCTGAACTTTAAGGTGGTGACCATTATCGATCCGGGCATTGCCAGAAAACCGGGTTACGAGGTTTTTGACACCGGTGACCTCAGGGACGTTTTTGTCCGCAACGACAAAGGCACTTACATGACTGGTACCGTGTGGCCCGGCAATTGTGTATTCCCCGACTTTACAAAACCGGATACCCGAGCCTGGTGGGGAGATCAGTATAAAATCCTTCTGGATTGGGGCATCGATGGAATTTGGAATGATATGAACGAACCCTCGGTGTTCAACACTAAAAATAAAACCCTCCCCTGGGACAGTGTACACTGGGATTTCGGCCTCAAATCCCTCCACGCCAAAGTTCATAATGTTTACGGCCTGGAAATGCTCAAAGCGACCAGTGAAGGACTTCAAAACCTCAGGCCGGGTTTACGCAATTTCGTTCTCGGTCGGGCTGGCTACGCCGGTGTCCAGCGTTACACAGCGACCTGGACCGGAGACAATACGGCGGACTGGGACCATTTGAAAATGAATATCACCATGGTCCTGGGTTTAGGGCTCAGCGGACAACCCTATTCTGGGGCGGATGTGGGTGGGTATTCCGATTCCCCCTCTCCTGAACTCATGGCCCGCTGGATGAACCTCGGTGCCCTCATGCCCTTTTACCGAAATCATACGGAAAAGGGTACCCTACCCCAGGAACCCTGGGCTTTTGGCCTGGAAACCGAAAAGTCTTCCCAAGCAGCCTTAAAACTCCGGTACACCCTCATGCCCTTACTCTATGACCAATTCCTGGAAGCCGCTCAGACTGGAGCCCCCATCCTTCGTCCTTTATTCTATGAGTTTCCCGACGACCCCGAAAGTTTCAAAGTGGAGGACGAGTTCCTCCTAGGCCGGGATCTCTTAGCCGCCCCTGTGGTGGCCCCAGGGGTCACCAGTCGTGAGGTGTATCTCCCCTCAGGGACCTCATGGTTTGACTATCATACAGGGGAAGAATTCCGCGGTGGAAAGTCCTACGAGATTTCCGCCCCCTGGGATAAAATCCCCCTGTTCGTTCGTGGTGGGGGAATTATTCCCACCCAAGAACCGGAGCAGTGGATGGGCGAAAAGGTAAGAAATCCCATCACCCTGCAGATTTACCCCGGTGCCGCGGGAAAACATCTTCTTTGGCAGGATGATGAAACCACCTTGGGTTATAAAACAGGAATTGGCCGCGGAACACAATTCCAATTTGCTGCCTCCGGCAGGGAACTGACCATCACCCAGACAACAGAAACCGCTAGCCCAGGGTACACTCCACCCTTGGGTTACTATTTCCTGCGCCTTCACAATGTGTACAGGCCGGCGAAAGTGATGCTCGACCGGGTGGAATTACCCCTCTATGGTGATTCTTATGGAGTTACGGAGGCCGACCGGTCCACTGCCTGGTATGAGAATGATAAAACCCTGCTGATCAAAGTATTTAACTGGAATGTGGATCAGGTGGTGAAGATTACTTATTGAGGGATGGGGGTTGGTAAAGGATAAAACCAACCTTAGTTCGCCACCAATGAAAATTTGGTAACATTTTTTTTCTCTTCTGGTGTTACACCTCACATAACTTTCTAAAAGTGAGTGTGTACCCATGAATATTTTACGAATGTGGTTTTTACTGATCCTGGTTTTTCCCTTGGGTGCTTTGGACATCCAAGTTTTGGATCAGGATTTGGAGATTCCTTTGGAGGGAGTCCGGATTCTTTGTAGTACAGCCCAAGGTATCACCGATGAGGCTGGAAAAGCCACACTGGACTTGGGCAGCCGCAGGCAGACTGTGAGTTTTTCTCTCCAGGGATATGAAACCCTGAGGGTCACAGCTCAGGAAGGCACCTCGGTCTTGCTGGTAAAACTGAGGGTTTCAGGACTTCTGGAAGGGAAAGAGCTGGTGGTGGAAAAGGCCGCCCCCTTGAAAAATGACTCTCAAGCGGGAGTATCCCTAGCCGTTTCAAAACAAGAAATGCAAACCGCCGCCCAGATCGGGATAGTGGAAGATGTGATGTCCGCAGTTAAAACCCTCCCAGGAGTGGGTTACTCCGGAGGATGGAACGCTGCACCCTCCATTCGCGGTGGTTCCCCCAGCGAAACCACGGCATACCTGGACGGTTTCGAGGTTTCTTACCCCTATCACTGGGGAGGTGCTTTTTCCATATTCAATCCCAACATGGTGGAATCCGCCAAACTCTCCGCCGGTTTGGTGAGTGCCCGGTACGGCCGTATTCTGTCCGGCCTTTTAGAAGTAAATACCAAAACCCCTACGGAAAACGATCTTCATTGGGAAAGTTCTATCACCACCACAGGGTTAGAAGCTTATATCCAAGCGCCCTTAAATTCCTACACCGGTTTGGTTTTGGGTGGAAAATTAACCTGGATGGAAGTGTCCTTTAACCTGGCCGGAGCTGCCGGGGGATTTACCCAAGTCCCCTATATTAGGGATGTTTACGGGAAATGGTACTGGAATCCATCCGACCGTCTAAAATTTTTCGTAAATGGCTTTTTTAACTCCGATGGGGTGGGAACCATAAGCGAGAGTTTGGGGTCAGACCTCAAAACAAAGGACCGTTTTGATTGGACTAACTCGGATATTATTCTCTCCGGGGGAATGAAATGGCTGGTTTCAGACTTTTGGCAGGTCCAAGCCCAGGGAGGTTGGAACCATCACGAAGCCAGCCCCGTACTTTCTTCCCTGAGCTCTGGTTTCAAAGCCTATTCCCCGGACTTCCTGAGCTTATACGATGGTTCGGCTTTGGATACCGATGGTGTCGTGGGAACCATCAAAGGTCAGACGGGATTCAACTTGGATGGGACTTACTTTAAGTTCAAAGGCACGGACGTGAATGACAACTTCCAAGGGCGTCTGGAAAATCAATGGGTCATGGCCCCAGGACAAAA
>CAZUXL010000131.1:7710-8459 GCA_964624355.1 uncultured Spirochaetales bacterium | reverse complement strand
GGTCAACTTGGAATTTCTAGGAAAAGTGGTCATGGAAAATCCCGACACCCCCGGCCTGCTTCAGCCCGATTCCTTAGTGGGAACCGACAGTCATACGACCATGATCAATGGTCTGGGGATCATGGGCTGGGGCGTTGGGGGCATTGAAGCAGAAGCGGTGATGCTGGGACAGCCCTATTACATGCCCATACCAGATGTGATCGCCCTGAGATTCACCGGGGAATTGAAACCCGGGACCACCGCCACTGACGTGGTTCTCACGGTCACAGAGAAATTAAGAAAATACGGTGTGGTGGAGAAATTTGTGGAATTTACCGGACCGGGAATGAAGGCTCTTTCTCTTCCTGACCGGGCAGTGATCGCCAACATGGCACCGGAATACGGGGCGACCATGGGATTTTTTCCCGTGGATGAAAAGACCATTGAATTTTTGCGTCTCACCGGACGGGAAAAAGAGGCGGATATTTCCGAGGTCTACTGCCGTGCAAACCATCTTTGGTACGATGGGAAAAATGACCCCGGGTATCGGGTGGTGTTGGAGTTAAATCTATCGGAGGTTGTACCATCCCTGGCAGGCCCCAACAGACCCCAGGACAGACTTCCCTTGAGTGGCACCAAGGCGGCCTTGGCCAAGGTTCAAACCGATGGTAAGGCTGGAGATGGGGCTGATATCGTGGTAAATGGCGAAAAGGTCCATTTGAAAGATGGAATGGTGGGGAGTGCCTCCATCACCTCCTGTACGAATACCG
>CAZUXL010000131.1:0-7700 GCA_964624355.1 uncultured Spirochaetales bacterium | reverse complement strand
TGATCGGAGCCGCTTTGGTGGCCAAAAAAGCCGTGGAAAAAGGGCTGAAAGTTCCCGTTTGGGTGAAAACCTCCTTAGCCCCAGGAAGCCGGGCTGTCCAGGACTATTTGGAAGAAGCGGATCTCATGCCCTACTTTGATAAACTGGGGTTCAATTTGGCCGCCTTTGGTTGCGTCACCTGTATCGGAAACTCGGGCCCCTTGGATCCCGCCATCGAAAAAGCCCAGAGTGAGAAAAACCTAGCTTTGGCGGCGGTGCTATCGGGGAATAGAAACTTTGAAGGTCGGGTTCACCCGCATATCAAGGCAGCCTTCCTGGCCAGTCCCTTATTAGTGGTTGCCTATGCCTTAGCCGGTCGGGTGGATTTAAATTTAGATACGGACCCTCTGGGGAAGGATTTACAAGGGAACCCGGTCTTTTTGAAAGACATCTGGCCTACACAGGATGAAATTCAAAAACTCGCTTTGGAATTCGTGAAAAAGGAAAGTTTTCTCCGGCGGTATAAAACCATTTTTGAAGGGGACTCCTACTGGAAAAATCTTCAAGCCCCCGGCGGAAACACCTATAAATGGGATAAAAATTCCACCTATATACAATGCCCTCCTTACTTTGATGAATTTAAACCAAAGCCTGCAGAAATTTCGGGAGTCTCCCATGCTCGGTGTCTGCTTTCCCTGGGGGATTCCATCACCACAGACCATATATCCCCAGCGGGAAATATTAAAAAAGACTACCCGGCAGGACAGTATCTCATGGCTCAGGGACAAGGACCAGAACTGTTTAATTCCTACGGAGCGCGGCGGGGCAACCACGAAGTGATGATGAGGGGAACCTTTGCCAACATCAGGATTAAAAATAAAATGGTCAGTCCCAAAGAAGGATCCTTTGCCCTAAAACTTCCGGAAGCAAAAGAATCCTTTGTTTACGATGCAGCTATGGCCTATAAATCAGAAAAAGTGCCCTTGGTCATTCTTGGCGGCAAAGAATACGGTACGGGATCCAGCCGGGATTGGGCGGCAAAAGGCACCGTACTCCTGGGCGTTCGTGGTGTGATTACCCAAAGTTTTGAACGAATCCATCGCTCCAATCTGGTGGGTATGGGGGTCCTTCCCCTGTGTTTTCTGGAAGGGCAGAATACAGAGAGCCTCGGACTCACGGGTAGGGAACTCTTTACCATCCATGGGTTGGAAAATCTTGTTCCAGGCGGGCTTTTAACCATTGAAGCCGAAGGTTCAGAAGGGAAAAGAAGGTCCTTCCAAGTAAAATGCCGTTTGAACTCGGAGATTGAGGTGCAATACTATAAACATCAAGGGATACTTCCCTTTGTTTTGAGAAAACTCATGGATCAGAAAAAATAATCCGAGGAGTCTGATTTCTGTTTTGGGGTTTTTGTGGTAGAAAAGGATATGAAATTTCCAGATCTACCCATAACCCCAAAACTTACGGACATTCAGGAGTTGATACAAAACCATCCCCTGACGATCCTGAGCGCGGAGCCGGGTGCTGGAAAATCAACCTTGGTTCCCCCGGCTCTTCTGAGTCAACAAAAATTGAACAAAAAAATTTTACTCTTGGAACCCAGGCGGTTGGCTGTCACGGCGGTGGCTCAGCGAATAGCCGATATCCTGGGTGAACCACTAGGTCAAACTGTGGGTTATCGGGTTCGAAATGAATCCTGTATTTCAGGAAAAACCAGGATAGAAGTGGTGACCGAAGGGATTCTTACAAAAATTCTTCTTTCCGACCCGGGACTGCCGGACTATGACCTGGTTATTTTTGATGAATTCCACGAACGAACCCTAGCGGCGGATTTGGGCTTGGCCTTAATTCAGGATGTGATGGAACTCAGACCAGAACTGAGGGTCCTCATTATGTCCGCTACCTTAGAAATTGAAAAACTCAAGAGTATTCTACCCTTAGCTCCTCATATCCATGTACCCGGAAAGGTTTTCCCAGTGGAAACCCATTACCGTCCCTTACCAGTGGGCAACTTCTGGGAGAGTGCCTGCGCCCGAAGTATTCAACTGATCATGGAACAGAATCTGGGGGACGTCTTAGTTTTCCTTCCGGGAACCAAAGAAATTCGAAGAGTGCAAAATATTTTACTCACCTTATTGGACTCCGGAGTTGAAGTGCTTTCTTTGAGCGGACAAATGAACTTGGAGGACCAACGTAAAGTATTACGACCGGCTAAGGAAGGAACACGGAGGTTGATCTTATCCACTTCCGTAGCGGAAACATCCTTAACAGTCCCCGGGATCAAAATCGTAGTGGATGTGGGTTGGCAGCGCTCCAGCCGCCAAGATCTGAGAACCGGGATGGATCAACTCTATACCGACCGGGTCAGCAAGGCCTCAGCGGATCAAAGACGGGGCCGGGCAGGAAGAACTCAAAGTGGTCTCTGCTTCCGATTATGGCAAGAAAATGAAACCCTGGACGAAAGCTTCACACCGGAAATCCGCCGCGTGGACTTAGCAAATTTGGTCTTGGACTGCGCCCTCTGGGGGGCCAGAAAAATCACCGACCTCAGATGGTTGGATACCCCGTCCCCCCATCATTGGGATATGGCCCAAGAACTCTTGGTAAAATTGGAAGCTTTGGATGATAATTATCGCCCCAGTGCCTTAGGTATAAAAATGGCCAATTTAGGACTCCATCCCCGATTAGGACATCTGGTACTTAAAGGAATGGAATTGAATTGGGGCCCCCTGGCTTGTGGTTGCGCCGCCGTTTTGGAAATTAATCAAAATTCCATGAATACCTCTGATTTTCGTCAGATTTTAGAGGGTTTGAGAAAAAATAGAAGTTTTGAATTGGAACCTATCCAAAAGGAATTTCAACGTATTTCTCAAAAAATGGGCCTGGGTTCTGGCTTATGGAAAGAAGAAGATGAGCTTCACACCGGTGTACTTCTACTTTTGGCATTTCCCGATGGGCTGGCGAAAAATTTAAGTCCCGGTCTTTTTCAACTCGGCACTGGTCGTCAAATGAAATTGGAAGGGTCTTTGGCCAGAGAAGCCCTAGTAGTGGCTTTGGATTGTGACGCAGGGAATCTTAGCGGGCGGATTTATCTAGCCTGCCCAGTGAGTCCCCAGGAGGTGGAAGAGAACCTGGGGTATCTCTTTACCCGGGAGGTCAGTTTAGACTGGGAAGGATGGAAACCCAAGGGACGGATGATCACCCGGTTCGGATCCCTGCTTTGGTCACAAAATACAATATCCCGGTCTGAAATAGGAAATATAGCCCAACTTGTCAAGAAACGAGTACAAAAAGAGGGGATAAATTGTCTTCCTTGGGATGAAAACTCCCAACAATTCCTGAACCGTTGCCGATGGATATCCCAAAATAAAGTCCCGGGTAATTGGCCCTCATGGGAGAATGATGCCATAATAGAAACCTTAAATTCATGGTTAGGAGATTTTTTACAAACCTCAGGAGAGGTGGTGAATCCAGAAATTTTACTTCAAGGATTACAATCCCGGTTGACCTACCAACAAAAAAGTTTATTGAACCAGGAAGTACCGGAATTTTTAACGGTTCCCTCGGGAAGTAGAAAAAAAATCCACTACCAGGAAGGAAAAGAGCCCTTCCTTGAGGTGAGAATTCAGGAATTATTTGGTCTGAAAGAAAGTCCTAAGATCTGTGGAGCCCCCTTAATCCTTCATTTGCTCTCCCCCGCCCAAAGACCCCTGCAAGTGACCAGGGATCTGGGGAGTTTTTGGAAAACCACTTATACGGAAGTACGAAAGGATATGCGGGGGCGCTATCCCAGGCATTATTGGCCTGAAGACCCCCTATTGGCGGAGCCCACTTCCAAAGCTAAGCCCCGGGGAACCTAAAAGACCTTTGACTCAAACCCTGGGAAGAAAGAAAAAGAAGACGATGGCGGTCACAAGAGTCAAGTTAATGAGGGTGATAACAATACCATATTTTGTAAAATCCCAAAATGTGATTTTGTGACCATTCTTTCCAGCGATCCCCAGGGCTACCACGTTGGCTGTAGCTCCCACCATGGACCCATTACCCCCCAAGTCTGCACCGAGAAGAAGCGTGAGCCAGAGAGGAGTGAGGGCGGGTCCGGCAAGATTCATCGCCGAGCCCATTTTTTCAATCAATGGGGCCATGGTTGCCACATAGGGGACGTTGTCCACCACCGCACTGATGATTCCAGAGGCCCAAATGATGAGGATGCTCGTTATCCCCACATCACCTCCGGTTAGTCCAATGAGCCAATTCCCCAGGGCATCGATGAGCCCCACATCCACCACCCCTCCCACAAGACCAAAGAGTCCCACAAAGAAAAAGATAGTCGGCCATTCCACTTCTGCAAAATAACCTTCCAGTTCATGGCCTCCTGCCAGGAGCATGAGCACTGCAGCTCCAAATAGGGCTACGGTAGCCACTTCGACTTGTAGGGGTGTATGAAAAATAAATCCCAGGATCACCAGAGCGATAATGATAAGAGACTTAATCAGTAAGGGTTTATTTTCAATAGCCCGGCTTTCATCAAAATCCAAAATCCTGGCTTTTCGTTCATTGGAAACATTCATTTTTTTATGAAAAACGAGATAGGCAAATATGGATAAAATTATCAAAAGAAGCCCTAATATGGGATCCACTAATTTCATATAATCCAGAAAATCCAGTTTAAACCGGCTTCCAATCATAATCGTTGTGGCATCCCCCACTAAGGTGGCACACCCCCCAATATTTGCCGCCATGGCTTGGGTTATGATAAATGGTAAGGGATTGATGGACATTTCCACCGACAGGAGCAAACTTACGGGAACTATGAGCAAGATCGTGGTCACAGTACCCAGTAGGGCTGAAAACAAAGCTGTAATCCATATAAAAAGGATCATGATGACCACCGGTTCACCCTTGGCGGCCTTAGCAGCTTTAATGGCGATGTACTGAGTCAGTCCTGTTTTTTTTACAATTCCCACAATTATCATCATGGAAAGCAGCAGAAATATGACATTCCAGTCCACGTGTTCGGTGAACATACTAGCCTGATCCAGAATCTTGTTACCTTCAGGGAGAAACCCCGAGACCAGCATAAAAATTCCGGATCCTAGAAGGACCGCAATCGTTTTATGAAAAATTTCCGTGGAGATAATAACGTAAGTAATTATAAAGACAACTAAAGCCACAATCATGGATATTTCCATGGCTCACTCCTTTTATTGATTAAATTTAGAAGGAGGGACTTAACAGGCTTCCAGAGATTTTAATAAAAAGCTGTAGTCTAATTTTGAAAAGTTAGAGGAAGGAATAGGATGAGATAAAAAGGTTATTTTAAGGGGGTAGCTAGTCTGTTTTCGTACAAGAGTACTGACACCTTGGTGTTTATCCAGAATTTTTGGCTTATTATTTTCTGGGTAGCAATACTTTTCACCCGTCAATTCTTGAAGAGTAAAAAGTATTGTTGGATCTTGAATCACCACCTGGTTTTTCACCGTTTGAGTGGACACAAGGAGACAAGAGAGGAAGATAGTCCCCAAAAGGGCACAAAATAGCCGATTCATCCCATAGGAATAAACCTAAAAAAAGAAAAAATCAAGCACCTACAGAATTGTCAGAAAACTCTTGGTTCGTCAATTTGACTATCGAGATAAAACTCTAAACCAAATAGGCTGTCTTTTTTTATGTATTCGAAGGATTGATTCTGCATGACCCCTAAGCTGGCTCGGTATAACTGAAGACTATCGTAGTGATGTTTATTTAAAAGTAACCCTTTAATCGGCATACCCCGGTCGTAGAATTCCGTCCTTTGACGGTAAACTTCCATGATGAGTTCTTCTGGGCGTGGATCAGGCGTCTTGGGCTCCTTTACCTTCCTTTTGAAAGTCCGAAAAAAGTTGGTTCATGGCGGTTTCCCAATCTTTTGGAACTTGGAAATAGCCATAACCTTTCTCCAGGTTTTGAAAATTTCCCAAAATGTCGTCTCCCGATAAAAAAAACTCGTAGGGAATTTCTTCTTCTTCGAGAATGCCCTTAAAGACCGCTGCAGAGATTTCAGAATCTACGGTCCAGATATGTTTTTTTTCAAAGAAATTCACTCTTCCTCCTCCGGTTCTTCTTCTAAGGATCCTTCGGTCACAAACTTAGCTGCCAAGGTCTCTTTGGTGGTCAAACGCACGCCTTGGGCTTTTGAACCTTTGACAAGGTAATTCTTAATGGGGAAGGTCTCCTCCATCATTCTCATGAGGGACTTTTGTTTGTATTCCAACCGGATGACCATGTTTTCCCTGGTGGTCATTTTAAGGAAAGTGGTATTTTCAGGGAGAAGTTCGTACTCCTTGTCCATGATGTAACCTTCAATCTGAAACCGCTTGATAAGAATATATCCCGTATCTTTAGCTTTACAGAGAAGGGTAAAGGTGACTTTGGCTAAATCATCCTTTTCTGCTGATCCCACCCAGATCACGGATTTTCCCACGAAAAGTTTTTCAGGGGCTTTGAAGACCTTGTAAGTTCCGTCTTTCTTCATCACCAGGACCTTATCCAGTTCCGAAACCTCTCCCTTAATATCACCGGAGGAAATACCGTACCCCAAATAACCGGTGGCTTTATCGTAGCGAAGTTTTTTATCCCTGAGTACCACATCTTTTACGTCGATCTTTTTAAAATTCTGAATCTTGGTCATCCGGGGAAATAGTCCCGCAGTTTTTTTAAGAAGTCCATCGATAAAAGATAGGGCGTAGGCTGTTAGGTTTTCCAAATGGTGCCGCACTTCCTTTAGACGCTTGTTTATCTCTTCCACTTCCTGTCGATTTTTGTTGATGTCATAAAGGGAAATACGCCGAATGGGAATTTGTAGAAGCCGTTCGATATCCTCATCGGAGACCGGACGGATGAGTTCTTTCTTAAAAGGAGCGAAGCCTAGGCGGACGGACTGGTCCACGCCTTCCTTTGTTTTCTCTTCCTCAATTTTCTTATAAATCCGCTCTTCAATGAAAATCCGTTCCAAGGTCCGGGCATGGAGGCGATCCAGGAGTTTTCTCTCCTCCAATTCCAGCTCTTTTTTAAGAACTTCCACCAATTTGACGGCGTGATGGTTAATGACCTGGGTCACTGTCATTTGGGTGGGGAGAGCATCCTTGATCACCAAAAGGTTAACCTGATGGGTCATCTGGCAATTGGTGAAGGCGTAGAGGGCATCCACCACTTCTTTGGTATAGACCCCCCGGGGTAGTTTGATCTCAATTTCCACTTCACCGGTGGTAAAGTCCGAGATCCCGGCGATTTTAATTTTTCCCTTTTTTGCGGCGGCTTCAATATTGGAAATCAAATCCTGGGTATTGGTTCCGTAAGGGAGTTCCCGGATCACAATGCGTTTTTCGTCGCTGGTGTCCAGTTTTGCCCGTACAATCACCCCCCCCTGTCCGTCGTTGTACCCTGAAGCATCCATAAGGCCGGAGGTGAGAAAATCCGGAACCAGTTGAAAACTTTCCCCCCTGAGGGCACATTTGAGGGCTTCCAGCACTTCTTTAAAATTATGGGGCAAGGTTTTTGTGGCCATCCCCACGGCTATTCCTTCGGCGCCCAAAATCAGGATCAGAGGAAGTTTGGCAGGAAAGACCACGGGCTCTCGATTGCGTCCGTCATAGCTATCGGTATACTCGGTGATTTCAGGGTTGTAGAGGATATCTTTGGCGATGGGGAGCAGACGACACTCGATATATCGGGCTGCGGAG
>CAZUXL010000130.1:0-8488 GCA_964624355.1 uncultured Spirochaetales bacterium | reverse complement strand
CTCTAGAAATACTTCCGTAACGATTCCTGCCTGACGGAAATCTTTGGCCAATACTTGATAGGCTGTGTCTAATTCCTGTTTTTGGTTCATAACTAATACTTTTGTCAGACCTCTACGGGGCTTGATTCTTCCCAATTCTTCCAAAGCAGCCAAAAGTCGATCCAAACCCACCGAGGAACCCACACCTGGAAGTTTCTCCTTAGTATAAAGACTGGCAAGATCGTTATACCGACCGCCAGAACAAACCGAACCAATGGTGGGAAGGTCCTTCAAGAAAGTTTCGTAAACCACACCGGTATAGTAATCCAGCCCTCGGGTGATGGAGGGATCTAAAACAAACCGGTGCTGCCATCCGGCAGCTTCAATAAACTTCCAAAGGGCCTTGAGCCTCTGGGTATCCTCGGCTTCCCCGCCCGCAGCCCTCTCCATCAAGGCCAGAACCTCCAAATAGGAACCCTTGGCAGTGATGAAATCTAAAATTTTGCTGGGAAGGTGATCCCCGACGATTTCAGTAAGAATCCTGGTCACCTCCTCTTTTCCAATTTTAGCCAATTTATCCACGGTTCGCAGGATCTCCACCGATTGATCCTGAACTTCATGCAGGGTTAAAAACCGGTTAAAAATCCCCCGGTGACTCAATCGGATGGTAAACTCTCCAATTTCCAAGGCTTCTAAACTGGTGGCCATGACCTGCATGATTTCCCAATCAGCCTCGGGGCAATCCACTCCCACAGTGTCAAAATCGCATTGGGTAAATTCCCTATACCGGCCTTTTTGAGTATTTTCTCCCCGCCAGACCTTGTTGATGTGATAACGTTTAAAGGGCACGGGGAGCTCGGATCGATGAAGGGCCATAAACCGCGCAAAAGGCACAGTCAGATCAAACCGGAGGGACACATCCCTATCTCCATGGTCCTTAAACCGGTAAATTTGTTTTTCCGTTTCTCCCCCACCCTTTCCTAAGAGAACCTCGGTGTATTCCAGAGCGGGGGTATCGATGGGAACGAAGCCAAAAGATTCAAATATTTTCTCCAATCGGGAAATAAGTTCTTTTTTAGGAATTTCCATCCCCGGAAGGCTATCGCGAAACCCCTTGAGGGCTTGGGGATTGATTAGTTGAGACATGAAAACTCCTAAGGAAAATTATGGTTAAAGGACTTAATAAAGTCCGTATTTGTATTTTAGAAATTCAGGGGCAATTGGTAAAGGGGTGACCTAAAATGTTCCACGACCCCTTGCCTAAAATCCAAAATATTCCCATTGTAATAGCAATAGATGAGTAACGAGGTGAGAAATGCACGGACCCCAAGGTGACGAAAAAGCCGCCCAAATGAGACGGCTCAAGGAGCGAATGGAGAGGATTAAATATAAAATCCTCGTACTCTCCGGAAAAGGCGGTGTGGGAAAATCCACGGTCACGGCTAACTTAGCCTTGAGCCTGGCTCAAAGAGGATTTAAAGTCGGCATCCTGGACACGGATCTCCACGGTCCCAATATCCCCCACATGTTGGGCGCCCAGGATGTGAGACTTTCCGGAGCTGAAGATAATATGGAACCCGTGGAACTCCGGAAAAATCTCTGGTGCGCGTCTTTGGCCTTGATAGGTCACGCACCCGATACCCCCTACGTCTGGAGGGGGCCGCTTAAAATAGCCATCATTAATCAGCTTATCGCCGATGTGAATTGGGGCGACTTGGACTACCTGATTATCGATTCCCCTCCTGGGACTGGGGACGAACCCTTAACTGTGGCCCAAACCCTTACCGGATCAAAGGGTACTGTTATAGTGACAACCCCCCAGTCTGTATCGGTCCTGGACGCCCGAAGAACTCTCCATTTTTCCAAGCAACTAAAAACCCCTGTCCTCGGGGTCATCGAAAATATGGCGGGGTATCTCACTCCGGAGGGAAATATTCTACCCTTATTTGGAGAAGGCGGAGGGGAACAGGCTGCGAAGGAATTCGGAGTGCCCTTTCTAGGTCGCCTTCCCATGGACCCCCTGGCGGTGAAATCCAGCGAAGCGGGCAAAGGTTTTATGGAAGATTCCTCCCGGGTGGAACTTCAAAACGCTTTTACAAAAGTGGTGGTTAATATACTTAAAGAGTTCCCCCCAGTCCTCCAGGGGTTTTCTCCTTTAAAAGGTTTCTGATAGAATGGGAGGATGAAAAAAATCCTCCCTTTTTTATTGTTTTTATCCACCACCTTGCTCTCTGGACAGTGGAATGAAATTACAACTGAACATTTTCAAATTATCTATGAGCAGGAAGATGAACCCTGGGCAAGAAAACTGGAAGGATTGTGTGAGAAGGTATTTCAAGACGTTTGCTCCAGTTTAAGCTATTTCCCCAAAGAAAAAGTCCCTTTGATTATTCGGGGGCGAACTGACGAGAGCAACGGATATTTTACCTTCTTTCCCCCCTCGGTAAATCTTTTTTTAGCCAGTGGAGCCCTCCCCACTGTCAGGGGTGAAAATTGGCTCCCTTTGCTTCTGACCCATGAGTTTACCCACTACGTTCACTTAACCAGACCTTCCAACTGGACACAAAATCTTATTCCCATCTTTGGCCCCCATGTAAGCTCCCTATTTCAAAGTTTAATGCCGGGTTGGATTATAGAAGGGATCACGGTTTACAACGAAAGTGAATTGACCGGTCTCGGCCGGAGAAATGATCCTTTTTTTGAACTACAGATGAAAGCTCCCATTTTGGAAAATAAATTATGGAATTTTGACCAGGCTGCCACCCTATCGCGATTTCCCCATCCTTTTCGATCTCATTACGTTTCCGGGTATTATCTGGTGGATTACCTTCAAAGAACCTATGGACCTGATACCTTTAAAAAAATCATAGATACTTGGGGGGCTTTTCCCTTTGGGGGATTCGACCAACCTCTCACCTCCGCCACGGGACATAAAGCCCAGGAAGTTTGGGAGGCTATGACAGAGGAACTGAAAATTAAATTTGCGCCCTCCCTTGTCCATGGTGAAGGGGAAAAGGGTTCAGGAACCCAAGATATCTTCGAGATCCAAAAAACCAAGGATAATCTTTGGGCTTATGTCCAGAACAACCAAGGGGAATTTCACTTGGGAACTTTGAGTGAGGATATGGAATTCACCTCCAAAATGAAAGTACCGCCCTTGGGCGATAATAGCTTTACCCTTTCGCAGGATGAGAAATACCTGGCTTTCAGCACCATGGAGGACGAGTTAACCTTAGATGGCTCCGTTCCTCGGAGTTATTTACATTTGGTAGAACTGTCCTTGAATCAGGAAAGGATCCTCGAACCTGGCTTATCCTACCCTAGTTTCAATCCCACAAAAAATACCCTAGCTTTGGTAAAGCGCCGAGGACCGGATCATATTTTATTAGAAAAAAAAATGGATTCGTCAGAGACCACGGTTCTCTGGGACAAACCAGGGTCCTCCGCCCTTCGTCCGTCATGGAGTCCCTCTGGCTTAAAAATTGCATTTGAAGAGACCTCGGAACAAGGTTCCAGCCTCCGAATCCTTAGTTCTGAAGGGCAGATCACCCTCGGACCATTTCTCCAGGAACTCCTTAGCTACCCCCGGTGGGTTGATGAAACCCATCTGAGTTATTCCTCCCACCAAGAAGGAGAATTGGTCATTTATGAATGGAATACTCTAACTGGTGAAGTCCTACCTAAAGTAAAAGATTTCATTGGGGCCTTCGGGGGTATCCAATGGAAAGACTCTTGGTATTATCTCACCTACCGAAGTGAAGGTTGGACCCTGCGAAAAAAACAAGAGGTAAATTACCCCATAACGGTGTTCACTGAAAACTTGAATCCCCTAAAACTCCACCTCCCAAGTGCCGATGTACCCCCCCGGGCAATTGCTCAAAAACACTATGATTTCCCTGTTTTTGTCGGCTGGTTGCCGGAGTTTACCTATGAAACTTCCGGAGCTAATCCTAAGCAAAATATGGGTTTAAGTATGAGCTTCGTCTCCCCCCGGGATCAAAACACCTTAGCCCTCAGCTTTTTATGGGATTTAAAAGACCAAGGACCTTTGGGGCAAATTCGCTGGGACTGGCGTTTCTTAGGAGGCCAGGCTACCTTGGGCTACCTGAGGGATGAGGTTAACGATAACATTTTTTATTCCTCTTGGGGAATAAATTCATCCTCCCAACTCAGCCATGGAAATCTAATTAATTCTTTGGTAATCTCGGGATTTACCCTTCCCAATTTTAATGCGGTAACCATAGGTTACTATCAAAAAGCCCTCACCCTGAGTCAATCCTTATATCCCTGGGGTGCCAGCAGGTATTATTCCCAGGAACCTGGGGTTTTCCATTCCCTAAACGTGGCTGTGGTAGCCCCTGAATCCCTCCCTATTTTTCCGGGAACTAACTATACCTTTGCAGGGAATTTACAACTTTTATCTTGGGTAAAATTGGGGGGGAAAACAGATCTGAGATATTCCCCGTCATTCGCTTGGTCCAGTGAATTACGTCCCATGGGTTTTAGCACCGGAAATAGATTGCAGAATCTTCGATGGAAAGTCCTAGGAGAACTAGAATTAGCCACACCTAAGGTTGACGCTGCCTGGTATGGTCTGGGGTGGCAACAAGCCGCCCTCACCCTGGTCTGGGAAAAGCTGGGAGGCATGAGCTCCCTTGCCCTCTGGGATAGGGAAGATTATCTTTCTTTGGAATTGGGACAACAGCTGAAGGTAAACTTAGCTTCTTTTAAACTCAAGATCAGAGGAACATTTAGAATAATAAACGGTGGTTTTAACTTTCCCCAAGACTTCAATTTCCAATTTGCCTTAGGTCTGTAAAAAAAATGGATGGGTGAGTTCATTACCCTTTCCCTTTTTACGAATATCGTTTAAAATAATGACCAA
The DNA here is from genome assembly GCA_964624355.1 of uncultured Spirochaetales bacterium. Lineage (GTDB taxonomy): Bacteria > Spirochaetota > Spirochaetia > JABEVK01 > JABEVK01 > CAZUXL01. The sequence continues at coordinate 3,624 of CAZUXL010000130.1, read as the reverse complement.
TGCTGATCAGATATAGTAAAAACGCCGCCGGTAAACCGGTAAAATCCGCTGAAGTATATACCCTGAAAGAACACGGTATTCCCCTGGAAAAAGTTGACCCGGAAGCTGTTTACATTTGTAAACGACTTCGGCAGGGGGGCTACGAGGCCTATATTGTGGGCGGAGCCGTTCGGGACCTTCTCAATGGAAAGGTTCCCAAGGATTTTGATATTGCCACCGATGCCCACCCACGGTCGGTAAAAAAAGTTCTCCCCTTTTCCCGAATTATTGGGAAGAGATTTCGCCTTGTCCACGTTTATTTCCCTGGAAATAAAATTTTAGAAGTGGCCACATTCCGCCAAGGCGATGCGGGGGACGAAGCCAATGTGTTTGGAACCATGGAAGAAGATGTGCGTCGCCGGGACTTCACCATGAATGCTCTGTACTACGATCCTAAGGATCAGTACGTCATTGATTTTGTGGGGGGATATAAGGACATCAAGACTAAAAAACTGGTAAACGTCATTCCTCTGGAGCAAATTTTTACAGAAGATCCGGTCAGAATGATTCGTGCGGTGAAATACGCCACGGTTTCCGGTTTTAAAATTCCATTCCAGATCCAGTGGCAGATTAAGTCAAAAACGTCCCTTTTAAAGGAAATTTCTCCCAGTCGTTTGACAGAAGAATTTTACAAAATCCTTACTTCTGGAAATGCAGGGCCAATTTTTTATGCATCTTTGAAATATAAAGTCTTAGAATCCATTCTTCCCCGTTTCGCATTATTTCTTAAAACCAAAGAGGGGAAAGGGTTTGAAAAAGCCTTGGCAGAATTGGACCATTGGGCTAATACCACAGTAGAAAAAGATAGACTTTCATCCTTCCGCCTATTAACAATACCGCTTCTAAACGCTTTGGACTTCAGTAGTTTTGCCACCACGGAAAACTTTGAAGAACTCACCACAGAAATTAAGAATTTTTTCAAACCCATCGTTCCCCCCAATCGGGAAGTGGATGAAACCCTGCGGGAACTTTACAAAGAATGGAATATTCGGGCTCCCCGTAAGCGTCCCCCCAGGGAACACAGGCATTCTGATGCAGAGCCTTTGACCCACCCCAGTGCCGAGTTAGAAGTAAAAAAGGCAAAGAAAAGGGTCCGTCGCCGGAAGCCCAAGCCTCCTATTCTTTAAAGTAAAGATCATGAGAAGAAAAGACAGAGAGATCACGGACACATCTTGGATAAATATGTTTCTCTCAACCCAGAGAACCATGGTACTGGGATTTACCCAAGATGTACCCTATCTTTTGCCTCTTAATTACGGCTTTTTACCTGGTACTACGGGTGTTTTTTACTTTCATGGAGCTCTCTCTGGTAAAAAAATCGAATTGATGGGGAAGGGAGTTCAGGCATCCTTCGTGGTTTACCAGGAAGGTTTGGTGATCACAGGCCCAAGCGCTTGTGATTGGGGAATGAATTATTCCTCGGTGATGGGGGAGGGATATTTGGAGATTGTCTCCGATCCAGAGGAAAAAAAGAAGGGGCTAGACTGCCTTATGGTGCAGTTTCAAGCCCCCATTCCGTATGGGTACGATGAAAAAGTATTCCTTCGTACCCAAGTTTTTAAACTTACCATCAATAATTTAACCGCTAAAGATAAACACTAACCTCAGGAGCTGCCACGGGTTCCTGTTCCCAGAATTTTAGCAGATTTTTCCTGAGCTTCTTCCAATTCTTGATCAAAACCTCTTTCCAGACCCAAACTACTCTCAAGAACTTCCAATTCCGCATTAAGTTCGGAAACATTATCCTCCTGCAGACGGGACAGATGATGTTCACACCCGGTAATCAGTCGATCCAGGGTATACTCCACCTTGGTCATGGTTTCCTTTGTCTGGGTTAATGATGCCCCTTTTTCTTCCAAATTCCAAGCCATTAAACCCAGGCGGGCGGCGGCTTTTCCTTGAAATCCTAAAAATGCCCCGGCCGCAGGGGCATCCCGGGGATCCACCTCCACATCCTTCACGATCAATTCCAATAAAGCGGCTACTTTTTCAAGTTTTTTATAAAACGGCCGGTCTTTTGAAAAATTTCCCATGACCTCGCGAAGTTCCCGGATGTTTATCCGGCCTTCCTCCACCACTTTTTTAGCCAAGGGGAGATCCACGAAATTAGTATCCAAAAGTTTTTCCCGGGTATCGGTCTTCAATCCCCCCCTGAGAATGAGCCAGAGGGCACCGTAGGCCAATCCCCCCGCTCCCACACTCCAGGGCAGGGGAATCCCCACCCCCAGCCAGAAAACTAAAAATAGAGCCCCCGCCCCGAGGGCAGCTATCATTCCCCAAAGGGGACTTAGTTCTTCTTTGCTCATCACAAACCTCCCAACTCAGGGGCCTCTAGCTTTGTGATATCCGCCTCTAAAAGAGTAGAAAGACTGGCGGCTAGCTGGGCTTGGTTAGACGCCGAAGTCACCCTGGCACCGTAGGATTTAAACGAATCAAAATATCCGGAATCCACATCAAATCCGATGAAACTTATTAAAGTTGAATTGGTACTCACCGGGAAATCCTGGGTGGATTTATCATTTTTATTGGCATAGATTGCGGAAAGCACTTGGGGAGGTTCAACCCCCTCGGTGTTTTCCCCATCAGTGACAATGATGAGGGAACGAAGAATAGTTCCCGATTGGGAGAGCATCTTCACCCCTTCTTCCAAGGCGGAACCTATGGCCGTGGCTCCATCGGGGGTCCAGGTTCGGGGATTGGATGCCAAGGCCTTGATTTTACCCAAGGCTTTCTGGGTCACAACGGTCATGGGTAAAACGGTTTCCACCTCACTGGAAAATTTAACCATCCCGACTTTTATCACCTGTTCTTTCGGGGATTCCTTTATTAAGCGATTTAAAACTGAGAACACTTCATCCAAAGCCTTCGTCGCCTGGATATATTTCGCTTCCCCACCTGCAGCGGGTGAACCGGACATGGAGCCGGAAACATCCACCGCAATGACCACTGAGATGCCTAAATCATCCCGGCTAGCCAAGGCTGTATTAAAATCATCCCCCAGGGGAAGAACATAAGTTGAATCATCCCCTTCGGACTGGGGATTTCCATTGTCCACAAATATAAAATAGCCGAAGGCCACAAAAATAATTATGCCGATTACCATCCCTAAGGGGGATTTTTTTGTAGAATTACCCATGGCCTACTCAAAACTCAAGAATTGAACTTCGACTCGGCGATTAGCTCCTGGGTCGTCTTGATTCACCGGTTGGTCCCACCCTCGGCCTTCGGTAATGATTCGATCTGGATCGAGCTTGAAGCGTTTCACCAGAACCTGCTTTACAAATTCAGCCCGGCGTTTGGAGATCAGTTTAGCTTGGGCACTGGCTTCCACAAAGGCCTGGGGTCCTTGGGATTTAAAGTCCTCCAAACGGGTGGTATCCAAGTGTCCCACTAATTTGACCAAAGTGGTCCCCAGGAATCCCATCTGCTGGGAAACCTTGTCCAGAAGTCTTAAATTCTGACGAACCTCTTCCGTGTCGGATTCCATATCAAAATTGAGCTGCTGGGCTTCAAAATACAAACGAATATCGTTGGTCAAAACCAGCCTTTGGTTTTCCAGATCGTTGATATCCAGGGCAGAATCCC
>CAZUXL010000129.1:5302-8508 GCA_964624355.1 uncultured Spirochaetales bacterium | reverse complement strand
TGCTCACCACATCACTAATAGAGCCCACTCCCAATTTTTTCACAGCGTATTCGAATGCCGGAACCATTTTCCCAGGACCGAACCAACCCAGATCCCCGCCAGAACTTTTACTGGGGCAGGTGGAAAATTCACGGGCCAAGGATTCAAAACTCGCCCCTTGCTTCACTTTCTGCCACAATTGCTGTGCCAGACCCCGATCTTTAATAAGTATATGACTTGCTTTCCATTCCATAGGTTTAAAATGCTACGCCCGGAAAAACTGGTCAAGGGGCGGGAATTGGAAAAATTGCCGTGCAAACCCAGGTCCCTCGGCTTAGACTTACTAAGAGGAGGACTCCATGTCTGAAAAAATTAAACTGTTTACCAAAAGTCTAAAGGCCGAGTTGGAAGATTTGGAGGAGGATATTGAGTCCTGGAGCGAGTTCCTAGAAGAAAAACGACAAGCAGAAAAAGTTACGGAGTATGTATTCATGGAAAATTCCAGCCTTCTCAGACAGGAACTCATGAGTGTCAAAACTATTGTAGACAGTCTTTTTAAGGTTTCTCATCCGGAACTCCCGAGTATTGAGGCCATTAGGGACTATTTTTTGAAAACCCTAAGAGAAGAAGTAAAAAAATTTCAATTTCCTGAAGCCATTATGGTTTTCGTCTCCAGAAAAGTGGAGAAAGTTTACACTTATCTTAAAGTCGAATAAAGGGAATTGAGGTATCAAACTACCCCTAGGAGTGAAGATTTTTGATCAGTTCCATCCAGTCCGTATTCACTCCTAGGTGGATGAGAAAAAGAAGAGAGCTATCAACTCCGAAAGCCCCATTTTTTGATTCGTATTTAGCCTTTTGTGACAACGATCTTCTTTATCAAATTTCCAATAAACGGATATTGGGTCTCCCGAGTTTTGGTTCCTTACTATCCCGAAAATACTATTAACTTCTGATATTTTTCGGGCATCTTCATTGATTTTTAATAAAACAAAAATAGAATCCTCCCCCTCGTATTAAGTCTTACAAAAGACGTAGACAAAGGGAAGGAAGATTAAAACTATAGACTTATAATCTGAATGGTCTTCGTGATTGTATAGGGCGTTGTACTTGAGGGTGAACTGTAACCTGTTATTGTAGCGGTAATTGAACCATTCCAACATAAATATGAGATATTGTCTCCCCAAGTTCCATCATTAAATCTACGTACTCCGCTCAAAGTATAGTTCGGTGCAGTAATGGTGATGTTTTTCACTGTAGCATTTGAAGGAATCGTTTTGACTTGAATTGATTGACTCCCTCTATTAACAGTTACTTGGTCACCTGTACTGAATGTGTAGGTAGGATAACCCATCCACATTCCGATAGTAATACCTGTTAAGGGAACAGCATTAACAATCACAGGAGTTGACGCTATTATTGGTGGGGAATTCGCACTAACAGTAAAAGTCACCGTAATCACTGCTGTGCCAGGTGCATGGGGTGTTATCAAACCTGTGGCACTATTAACGCCTACTAACTCAGGATTGCTTGAGGACCAGACTTTTGACTGATACCATGCATTGACGGGATAAGTTGTCAAGGTCAAGGTCTCAGGTACTTCTGGTAACAAGGTAGCACCCGCTAAAGTAGCAGATGTTATGGGCACAAAACTTCCACTACTTGTAGCTCCACCCGTAGCTGTTGAACCAAAGTTTGCAGTGAAAGACATGGAAGTGATTGGCATATCAAAACCACCCAGGGATTGTGAAAGATACCAATCACCAATTAAGGGAACATTCTTGAATCCAAGTCGAGCACTGAAATCTCCACTCACCCCTACAGACAAGTCGTCTTTCAAACCCGTAGCATTGTTGATGGTCGTCAGCAGGTTCTTCAAGTAAATTTGAAAAGTAGCATCTAAACCGGCACAACCAAACAATGAAATAGACGGATTATAGTAAATGTAGGGTTTAATGATTGCAGTTCCGGAAAATACTGTGTTGGAAACCGAAACAGAGGTGTTAGTGGAATAAATCGGTTTTGCATAGCCCTCGAAGTACGGCAAGTACCAATTATTCGGATTTAAGCCTCCAGAAGCGCCCATTTCCACACCTCCGGTTATAGAGGCATTTGCAGAGATATTTGTCCTAAGAATAGCAGATGTGGTAGCACTAATCCCTCCACCTATTTGACCATAATCGATGACAATGGCAATGGGACCAACAAAGATCGTTTGGGCGCCCAAGGTCGCAAAGACCTGTTTCAAGTCAACGCCGATACTTTCATTGATATTGACGTTGAGACTGCCGGTAACCCCGGCTGTGGCGTAAATCTTCACCGATGCGGTGACCGTGGGGAAGCTGAAGGATCCATATGCGTCCAGATAAAAACCAACGCTGGGATTGAGGGACATATCAATGTTGGAATTGGAAAAGACGAAGTTCTTGGACATCGGTACGCTAAGAGAGATTCCCATGAGGTCCCGGGAGGCCTTTCCATTTTTCCGGTAAACAGTGGCATTTTTAGGATCTATGGCACCCTTGAAACGGAACTCAGCGTATTCATACAGGGGAATTTGTTTTCCTATCTCGGGATTTTGATTGATCTGTTCTTGCGTAATAACCTGAACTTTATTGTCCGATTCAACCAAGCCTCTACTACCACTGGAAGAATCCAAGATAACATCTCCTTCTTTTAGGTAGGCAGGTACATCAGCACTAAGTCCGCGGTAAGCGTTATTCGCCTGGGTATTGCGACTAGTGTCTATCAGAAAACTACCTGAAGGGTTGATAGCCAAAATTCCTTCAGCATAATCACCAGAGGGAAGGTTATCGGGACCAAGACTGAAAAGAGCTGTCGTTCCGGCTTCTTCATCCCGCAAAAAGTTTAGGTACCGAGTACCTTCCAATCCGGGGCGGGTGGCATCGGCGAGGGTGTAGCTTATTTGCTTTGACGGGCTTCCATCCAGTCCGATGGATTCATTTAGGTTAACTCGAATCCCCTTAGCCTCGTGAATAATTTTCCCGGTTGTATCATAGTTGATGGTTGAAAAAAGGACGTGGTCCAGGTCAATTTCCTGCAAAGTAACCACACCATGGAAAGTCAAATCTCCCAGAGATTGGGAAGACGAATCGGTAGCTTTTCGGATATTTACAGGAATAGACTGACCGACATAGAGCATATTAAGTGAAGGGTTTGCTGGTGCGTAAATCGCACTACCAGCTGTATAACCGCCTTGTTCGAGG
>CAZUXL010000129.1:0-5292 GCA_964624355.1 uncultured Spirochaetales bacterium | reverse complement strand
GTCTTCAAAATTGTAGACCGCACGCTCAGCTGTTTTCACAGCGACTAAATCTTCCTGCATATCGATACCTGAAATCGGGCTCTGGCAGGACTGTAGAATAACTAAACTAAGTATTGCAATAGAGATAGAAATAGCTATTTTTTTCATTTGAACTCCTTTTTTATGGACACTTTTGCCATGTTTAATCGCAGTATAATCATGTACCAGTTTATTTTCAATACATTTTAATATTATTATTACCGTCTCCGTTTATGCAATTCAATCTTATTGTGGTTGATCGACAACTGATTAAAATTTAACAAACATAAAAAATTAATTGATTTATTATGAGTATCTCTTGGTGAGAGAATATCTATCCTAGAATCCTATACCGTACTATCCTAGGAGATTAATTCTCCCTAAGAACATGGGATACACGCGAGATTATAGCCGGTGGGGTCTCCTTGGGTCCTTGAACCTTCGTAGGAATTTCTCATAAGACTTTTACCCAGTTATCAAATTCCAGGGAATAATTTGTTTCCAGCTCGCAGAACTAATAACTATTGGTAGTTCTATAAATAGTTTTTTCAAATGCGAAAGCTGCACCCAGGCGCTCTGTTTGGCTATTTCCATAAGAATATATTCCCAATAGGCAAGAGGTTATTAAGCATTTTAATTGAGGACAAGTGTGCCTGGCAGATCTTGCATGGCTGAATCTCAGCACACCGGTCATTTCCACGAATTAGGGAATTGAGGTATCAGACGACCCCTAGGAGTGAAGATTTTTGATCAGTTCCATCCAGTCCGTATTCACTCCTAGGTGGATGAGAAAAAGAAGGGTCCCCAGTCCGAGGATAATTCCTAAAACGATCTTTGCAATTTTCATTTTCTCAATCTCCTAATATCATTAATTTGAGGTCTAGTTTGGCTAACAATCCCCTCTGGGGTGGTCAGAAAAAAGTCTATTAAGAATACTCTTAGAAACATGAGGATCTCCTTTTATGCACCTATGTGCATGATTAAAATTAAGTATTCAGGATCTCCCGAATGGTTTGGCGTGCTGCTCGCAAAGCCGGGGGCAGGCAGGCTAGAATACCACCGGTCAGACTCACAAAAAACCAGAACATGACCATGGGAAAATTGAGACTCAGGGCCAGAGGTGTCTGGGAGGACAGGAGGCCCAGGTAGGCTCCCAGTGCAGCGGAGAAGAGGAGGCTGAGGATCAGAGCGGTGAAAAATCCTAGAATGAGCAGGATTCCCGCTTCGGCCAGTAGACTACTGACCAGGGTCCCCGGCGTAGCCCCCAGGCTGCGCAGGATACCCATTTCCCGGCGACGTTCGATCACAGCCAGGCTAAGGAGGGACGAGATGCCCAACCAACCCACAGCGCCGGTCACGAGGCCCATCATCATGATCAGAAGGATCAAAAGACTGAAATGTTCCGTTCCTCCTACCTGGAACTCCCCACTGTCAATCAGGGTTTCCAATGAAAGTTGGCGTTCTTCTGTCCATTGAATGAGGGCCCATTGGGTCTGGCTTCTATCAAATCCTGGGTCCAGGGCGAGGAAAATTTCGTGCCGCTGCTCACTGTCCTGGCCAAAGGCCTCAAATTCCGCTGGATCAAGGTAGACGGCAGCCTGCCCCAGTTCTTTCACCACACCCCGCAGGACAAAATCCCGCTTCTGCCCCGCCAGAAAGAGAGCGCCAGTTCCCCCAACAGGAACGGTAGAAAGGCGAGCCCGGGCGGATTGATTAATCACCACCTCCCCCTTGTGGTGGGTCCAGCTTCCCTCAACCACAGGAAACTGAACCATGGCGGTGGTGTCAGGGGTCCCATAGGCCTTGAAACTTCCATGGGCTTCATCGGGATACGTGATATCAATGGCTAGACCCTCGGTGGAAAGGGTGGTCACTGGCAACGAGTGCCATACTTCCACCCTTAAAACTGTCCCCAGTTCTTGGCGGAGTACTGCTAGATCCTCAGCTTGGGGATTGTTAACCAAACTCAATTGGTAATCAAATTTCCGGGCCCTAAAACTTTCCTCCAGACTACTTTCCCAGGATTGGGTTAGGTTTGACGAGGTCAAAAAGAGTCCCCCGCCCACCCCCATCAAGACAAGGCTCAGAATCAGCCTATTTTTCTTTCGGACTGCGTTTTGAATCGACATGGCCAGCACGGGAAATCTCTTCCCCAGGTACGAGGTTTTTCCCTTGGTTTGAAATTGAGTACCGTCGGTTCCTTGATCGTTTAGAGCCGAGAGAATGCTAGCCTTTTGAGTGCGTAGGGACACCGGAAGGGTCAGAAACACCGGGGTCAGTAAGCCCAAACTCAGGGGTACTAGCCAAGACCAGAAATCGGGAGTCAGGGAGACGAGGCTGAAGTTCAGAAGCTCGGCGATGGCCTGGGTCATGAGAGGGAAAAGGAATAGTCCCAGTGGGAGTCCCCAAACTACGGCGATCAGCCCCGTCAGGGAGATAGGAGTCAGGATGAGAATCTGGAGTGGAAGCGCACTCACCCCGAGGGTTTTTAAGATTCCAAGGATCTTCTTCTCCCTAGCCAAGAAGGAAGCCGCGGCATTGGCAGCCAACAGGGAACACAGAACAATGGTCAAAACTCCAAAGATCCCAAAGATAGACAGGAGGGTCGTCAGAATTCCCTGGTGGGGATGGCGGTGGGCCGGTGGCACCTGAATCTCCGCCACATCCTGATTTAAACCCCGGAAAACCTGGGCAATCTCAGCGCTCAAGTTCCGAATTTTCCCCGTATTGAAACTCTGATCAGCCCGGATTTTCACTTGGTTCAGATTCAAGAGTCCCCAGGAGGCGAGAGTCCCGGGTTCGGCGTAGGCATAAACCGTCCGTTCTTGATTGGCGGGAGCGACTGCCGGGTCATGAACCACAGTTTCCAGTAAAGTCGAAATGGTTTTGCCCTCTTCAGTCATCAGGGTTAGTTTGTCCCCAACTTTCCAGCCAAAAGTAGAAAGAGCGGTTCGTTCCAGGGCAAAGCTGCCCAACCTGGGGGGCCAGGGGCCTTCTTGAGGGTTTACCTTACCCAACTGAACGGGCTTCATATCCTCACAGACAAATATAAGAATCGGTTGCCAGTGCCCCCCGGCGTCTTGAACCCTCATGCGCTGGGTTTGACCCAGACGGGCACCTATCACACCGGGGATCGCTTTCACTTTTGTAATCAAGTCCTGGCGAACCGGACCTTTCAGTTCAATTGTGGCAGAAGCGGGGTTAGTCGCCTCGTAGTTTCGGTCCATCTCCCGTAGCAGTACACTGGCGGAAGCTCCCACCATGGTGAGAATAAAGACCCCGGCACCCAACACCATACCCAGGACCACGAGCTTGCCCCAACTACCCAAAACATCCCGGCGGATCTTGGCAAAAAAGGCACTGGAATGCCTACTTTTTGGCATCATGACTGACCTCCTGTACCAGTTTTCCATCTTTGAGGACGAGTTGGCGATGGGCAAACCGCCCGTAATCGGTTTCATGGGTGATCATAACTATGGTCTTACCTTGGCTCGACAGATCCGCAAAAATCCCCAACACAGACTCGGAATTGGCGGTATCCAGGTTGCCAGTGGGTTCGTCGGCCACCAGGAGCGGCGGGTCGTTAGCCAAGGCCCGGGCGATGGCGGCCCGTTGCTGTTGCCCTCCGGAGAGGGTGTGGGGCAATTTGTCAGCCTGGTCTGCGATTCCAAACCGTTCAAGAAGGGAGAGCGCCCGGTCGTACCGGCGACGGGGCGGGATGCTTTTTGAAAATTCCATGGGTAAAAGGACGTTTTCTACCACGGTCAGGGTGGGCAAGAGCTGAAAAAATTGGAAGACCACCCCCACATGGGTGCCTCGCCACTGAGACAGCTTTTTCTCATTTAAGCCGGTGATCTTTCGTCCCTGGATGGTCACCTCCCCCGAGGTAGGGCGGTCCAGGGCCGCAAGAATGTTCATTAAAGTGGTTTTACCGCTCCCAGATTTTCCGGTGATGGCGGTAAAACTGCCCTCTTCGATCGAGAATTCAATGGCATCCAAAGCTCTGGTGGTAGCACCCTCATAAACTTTGCTCACATTTTCGCAGGAAATGATCGTCATAGGTTCCTCCTGGGATCAATGTGATCCTTGGGAGGAAGTTTGTCGTCTTAGGCGTTCGGATGAGACACGATTGATTGTTTTTGTCGGTATTCTGAAGGAGTCAAGCCTGTTACTTTTTTAAAAACCAGGTTGAAGGTGGGTTTGGAATTGAATCCCGCCTCGTAGGCCAGGGTGAGAATCTTTTCCCCCTCCCAGGATTTTTCCTGACACAGGCGCTGGAACTCTTCCACACGCAGGCCGTTGATGAGGTCATAGAAGGTGCTACCTAAACCTTGGTTCAAAGCGATCGAGGCTTCATGGCGACTAAGACCGGAGTGGGTGGCGAGGCCATCTAGAGTCAGCTCGGAATTTTTGTACAACTTTTTTACCCGAATCAATTCCTTCAAACGAGCCGCCCTGAGTAGGAGCACTTCGCTGGTGGGAATGTCCTCCATGAGTTTATCTTCCGAATCCTCCCGACGCCTTGTCTGACGATTCAGGGCCTTCCAGGAGAGATAGAAACTCAGCGTACCCATCAAGGCCGAGAGCAGGGGGCGGAATGGGAAGTCCAGAGGGGCATGTAAGACCATCCCTAGGTACAAAGCGTAGAGACCGAAAATCAGCCATAAAAGGCGCAACAGTCCCGACAACCATCGGGCATCCACCCCCCTGAGGTTTGAATACTGCATTTTGAGCTGATTCTGGTGGCGATGAAGTTGGAGTGTCAGGGGAATGAAGAGTAAAATCGAACTCAATAATAAACAGACCCAGAACAAAACGGAAAAATAAGGAGGTGGGGAAGAGAGACTCAAAAAGGTAAAGGTCAAAGGAAGAATAAAAACTAAGATTTCCAGACCCCACCACCGGCGAAGGGACAGGGAGCGCAGGTACCAAAGCAAGCCCAGGGGAAGGAAATACTGCAGCGGTTCAAAAACAGGAGAACTTCCGACTCCAGTCATTTGAGTTATGTGCGGGTGAAGGATGTTCAGGGTGAAAAATACCAGAAGTAATCCCAACAAACGGTCGGAAGTTTTCCCTTCCCGAGGGTTAGAAATGACCCAGAGGGCTGTGAACAGAGACACTGCAGCCCCAGCGACAGCTAGATCGTCCAAAAAGATAAGGAAGTTCATGGGAAAACTAGAGGCATCGTCTGACTCCAACCTTCATTTTAATCATCCTAATTCTCCCTCTCCCGGCGTTTATCCGCCCCGGAGAGGGTGTTGATAACTTTCATTC
>CAZUXL010000128.1:0-8517 GCA_964624355.1 uncultured Spirochaetales bacterium | reverse complement strand
AGCCAGGATTCCGGTGGTTCGAGTGAGGATATTTCCACCCCGAGAACCAAAAGCAGACGAACTTCCGCCTCCAAAAATTCCCCCCATACCCTCACCCTGTTCGTCTTGAACCAAGACCACCAGTGCCAATAAAAGGGCAGAAATAACAAACACAACTAAAAGAAGAATATTAACGATTTCCATGGATCACTCCGAAGTTATTTATCGAAAAGCGCGATGGGCAGAAAAGTTTCAGCCTTGAGAGAAGCACCACCGACGAGAGCCCCGTCAATGTTGGGCATGCCCATCAGTTCTTTGGCATTGTCTGGTTTCACCGAGCCACCGTATTGAATGACTATAGCATCAGCGGCTTTCTTTGAATAGAGGGTAGCGATTTTATTCCTGATGGCCTTATGCATATCGTCGGCCTGTTGACCGGTGGCGGTTTTACCGGTTCCAATGGCCCAAACTGGTTCATAGGCAATGGTGATTTTGGAAAGTTCTGCTTCGGAAATTCCAGCAAGACCGAGCTCGGTTTGACGGTTTACCACTTCCTCGGCCTTCCCTGACTCCCTTTCTTCCAAGGTTTCTCCGTTACAGAAGATAACTTCCAAACCATGTTTCAGGGCTAATTTTATTTTTTCGTTGATTAGCTGATCGGTTTCACCGAAATACTGTCTTCGTTCAGAATGTCCTAGGATAACCACATCCACGCCCAGGTCTTTGAGCATGAGGATAGAAACTTCCCCGGTTCGTGCTCCGTCTTCCAGGTTGGACATATTTTGGGCACCCAAGAGCACATTGGAACCTTTAACCACGTCTTTAACCGCACTCAAGGCAGTAAAAGCAGGAGCGATGAGATACCGATTGGATCCACCAGCCAATTCTTTGACCAAAGCTGCGGCGACAGCCTGGGCTTCGGGGATGGTTTTGAACATTTTCCAGTTGCCAGCGATGAATTTTTTGCGCATAAAGTTCCTCGTTTTATAATTTTGGGAAATTATAGCAGATACCTCACCCCTTGTCATGGGGGTAACCCTTGTTGCGTCCCAGGGAAGAAAGATTTACAATTACCCTATGTTTACTTCAGTCAACTGCCCCATGCCCGGTTGTCGACGGAAATCATTAGCCTTTTCTCCCTACTGCCGGGCTCATCTTACGGATCAAGATACCTATTTCACCCATTTGAAACAAACCATGTCGGAGCAAACCACGTTCCATAATCTAAATATGAACCGGTTAAAACTAAATGGTTTTGACTTGAGAAACAAGGATTTTTCCGGTTGCGACTTTTCTGGAGTCAAAATTGAAGACTGCAGCTTTGAGGGCTCCTGCTTTCACACCTGCTTTTTTGACTTTTCTTTCATACATCAAACAAATTTTAAAGATGCACGGGTGATTTTCTGTGACTTTAGCGGCGGACACCTCCAGGATTTGGATTTTTCAGGATCGGAAATCCTCCATACCAATTTCAACGGTATTGAAGGCCGTCGGTTGAAATTTAGAGACTCCGATCTTTATTCCTCCCGGTTTGTGGAAAGCCGGTTGGAGGAGGTACATTTTTACGATTGCAACGTCAAAAAAACCGACTTTCGAAGGGCTGTTCTCACGGGGGTCAATTTTAAGTATTCCAACTATGAAGAGGGCTTATTTGACGCCCCCTGGATTCCAGAGGAGCTGGAAAGATGAAATTTTTCTTCCATTACTCCGTTGAGGACTTTACCACCAGCTATATCTTAGGCCCCGACGGGGGGGGTGATGCCCTCTTAATCGATCCCACCACCTTTGATAAAGAGTTTTTAACCATGATAGAAGATAATAATCTCTATATAAAATGGATTTTGATCACCAGACCCCAAAAACTCAACCCGAGGGGTCTGAAAACCTTGAAAAAAATCTACAATGCGGAGATTTATTCCCGCCCTCAAAAGGTCTTGGACTTTCCCTCCAATCCTTTAAGACAGGGACAGAAAATCCAATTGGGGGAACTCCAAATTGAAAGTTGGGCTTTTCCCGAATACAGTACCGATTCCCTCACCTTTCTGATACAAAACTGGTTGTTTACCGGGGACCTCCTCTCAGCTGGCCACATGGGAAACACCTCAAACTCCTTCGGCAAGGTAAACCTCATGGAATCCTTGGAAAAAAGAATTTTTTCCTTGGACACGGATCTTATAATTTTTCCCGGAGAAGGACCTCCCACTACTTTAAGAAGTGAAAAATTATTCAACGAACGACTTAAAAAAGATTCCACCCCAGGGTACGTAGGATAGACAGAAAATCCCTGGGTACCTCCGCCCTAAACTGGGTTTCTCCCCCCTCCGGGAGCTGAATTTGAAGACTGAGGGCGTGGAGCATTAGGGGAGCTTGGGGAAAATTCTTGTCTTTTCGACCATACACCCCATCCCCGAGGATGGGACAGCCCTGGGATGCCATGTGGACCCTCAGTTGGTGGGTCCTCCCGGTTAATGGGGATAATTCCACCCAAGTGTAGTTTCCTTTTACCGCCAAAACTCTGTATTTTGTGTGGGATTTTTTCCCCAGGGAACCATGAATCATGAATTTTTTTCGGTTCCCCGGGTCGCGGGTCAGAAAACCTTCAATTTCTCCCTCTTTTTCAGGAAGGTGGCCTTTTAACACAGCCCAGTAAATTTTTTTAGTGGTTTTTTTCCTAAATTGCATTCCCAAGTATTCCAGGGTCTGGGGATCTTTGGCGGCAATGATAAGTCCTGTGGTTTCTTTGTCCAAACGGTGTACTATTCCCGGCCTAAGAGGCTGGTCAGGAAAGGCATCCTTGAGGCCGCGGCAATGGAAAAGCAATCCTTGTACCAAGGTACCCTGGTGATTCCCCTGGGCCGGATGCACCACCATACCCCGAGCTTTATTGAGAACCACCACCCGGGAGTCTTCATAAATAATGGAGAGCGGTAAATCCTCCCCCTCGTAGGACACCTCGGGTAAATCTTCATAGATAATGGTGAAAATTTCTAGACCTTTGAGTTTTAATCCCGGTTTCTGTAATTTCCCTTGGGCGAAAACCCTACATTTTCTAGATTCAATTTGGCTTCTGGGAAACAAGGCCAAATCCTCTGATAGATATTTATCCAGACGTTTACCCTGGGATTCCGGTGGAATTTGCACTTCGAGACTATGGATCAATCGGAAATTCCCCCATCATCCACTCCAGAAAGGCCCAATACGTAATCCAACACGGCCAAACCCAGGGATATACCTGCGGAGGTTAGGAGTAAAAGCTTATACTTTTCGTTTTGTTCGCTTGGAGGAAGGCTTCCCGTGCCTTGTCCCGCAGGCCAGGGTCTATAGTTTTCCCTAATTCCTTCTGGTTTATTAATATAATAAATAATGTCATATCCCAGGTTGGTTAAAAGATATGCAAAGGGAAAAGCCCCGAAGGCCAGGGTCTTTCCTCGATCCAGATCCCTTAACCAGGGTGAAAATTCCCCGGGATCATAGGGTTCTGGAGTGGTGACCACGGGAACCGTGGTTTGCTGAGTCCCGAGGTTTCCCACAAGGAGAAAACCAAAAACAAAAACCGCAATTATCTTCTTCATAAACGCTCTCCAAAAATGGAAGTCCCCACTCGGACCAATGTGCTGCCTTCCTCTATGGCGAGGGTAAAATCGTTGGACATGCCCATGGAAAGTATAGGCAAAGAAAGTCCAGTATGGATTTTTAATTTCTCTCGTATTTCGAATAATTTGCGAAAACAGGGTCGGATTAAGGATGGATCTTGGGTATATGGGGCCATGGTCATCAAACCCTGGATCTGGAGATGTTCCAAATCCCTAATTTTATCCGTAAGACTCGCCAATTCATCCCAACTTCTCACCCCGTCTTTGCTGGCTTCTTCCGAGGTATTGAACTCCAAAAGCACGTTTAAAGTCCTAGAGATCTGGCCCAAAGCCTTATCCAAAGCCTGAGCGGTAGAAAGGCTGTCCAGAGATTGCAGGGATTTGAAAATATGAACTGCGGTTTTAGCCTTATTGGACTGGAGGTGCCCAATCATATGAAGCTCACAGTCAGAAGGAAGGCCGCCACATTTGGACTGGGCTTCCAACACCCGGTTCTCCCCAAAAATTCTGTGGCCCAACTCATACAAAGCAAGAATTTTTTCCAAAGGCTGGGTCTTGGAAACGGCCATGAGGGTTACCTCATCTCCTGTGCGGCCGGCTTTGAGACAGGACATTTCCACTTGGTTCAGAACTTCCAGATATTGGGTCTTTAAATAAGGAAAAAGCTGGTTCATGGGTATAAAAATACCAGAAAGGGGGATCGTTGGCTATCCCTGACCATGTTGACTTTTTCCTGTTTTTTAGATAATTTCACTCCCTAAAGGAAGGAATAATGAGTCAAACTTTGTGGTCCAAGAGACAGAAATCCACCTGGAAAGAAAAGGTGGGATTGGCCGAAATGCTTAAAGGCGGCGTCATCATGGACGTAACTAATGTGGAGCAGGCCAAGATAGCTGAAGAGGCCGGTGCCATTGCGGTCATGGCTCTTGAACGAGTTCCTTCCGACATCCGCTCCCAGGGTGGCGTCAGCCGTATGTCTGACCCTGCTATGATTCGCCAGATCCAAGCAGCTGTTTCCATACCGGTTATGGCAAAAGTCCGTATCGGTCATTTTGTGGAAGCCCAGATTCTTGAGGCTTTAGGAGTGGACTTTATCGATGAGAGCGAAGTTTTAAGTCCTGCGGATGATCAATTTCATGTGAACAAACAAGAGTACAAAGTTCCCTTTGTTTGCGGATGCCGAGATTTAGGGGAAGCCCTCAGACGAATCGGTGAAGGCGCTGCCCTGATTCGAACCAAGGGCGAAGCAGGCACAGGTAACGTGATCGAAGCGGTGCGCCACATGAGAACACTGATGGACGATATACGTAAGCTGAAAAATCTTCCCAAGGAAGAGCTCATGACCGCGGCAAAAAATTTGGGAGCTCCATACAACCTGGTCGTGGAAGTCGCCCGCACAGGAAAACTGCCTGTACCTAACTTTTCTGCCGGCGGCGTGGCCACCCCTGCGGATGCAGCCCTGATGATGCAGTTAGGCGCCGAGTCGGTCTTCGTGGGATCGGGAATTTTCAAAAGCGAAGATCCTAAAAAAGTGGCAAAAGCCATTGTAGAAGCGGTTTCTTATTACAAAGATGCGGCAAAACTGGCGGAAATTTCCACAGGACTGGGTCAGCCCATGCCGGGAATCGACACCCGAACCCTGACTGAAAACCAAAAACTCTCCCTCCGGGGCTGGTAATTGAAAAAGACCATCGGTGTTCTTTGCCTTCAAGGCGGTTATGATTCTCACCTGCGGATGCTTAAAAAACTACAGGTAAAGACCCATAGGGTAACCGTCCCAGAAGACTTGGAGAAAATCGATGGTCTAATTCTACCTGGGGGTGAAAGCACCACCATTGGAAAACTTCTGGTTTTCCATAAACTCTTGGAACCCCTTAGGGAAAAAATAAACCAAGGGTTCCCTGTTTTTGGAACCTGTGCCGGTATGATTCTGCTTTCTTCCGGAGTGGAAGGTCCTGATCAAACCCTCGTTGGCGGAATGGATTTTCGTGTGAAGCGGAACGCCTACGGAAGGCAAATTGAAAGTTTTGATGCGAAAATCCCATTGTATGGCCTACCTGCGGGTAAATTGGTACAAGGTATCTTTATCCGGGCACCCCAGATCAGTTCCTGTGGACCGGGAATTCAGATCCTGGGTAGCTATGAAGATCTCCCCGTTTTAGTGAGACAAAACAACCTTTTAGCTGCAAGTTTTCACCCGGAACTCACGGAAGATACAACGGTTCATAGATATTTTCTAACCTTGGTCGAAGGAACATCTTAGCACTCAGACAATTTGTGCTTTGAGTTTCCCTTCATCCATTTGTAGAACCACCTTTCCGGGTTTCCCCATCTTTTCCCATATTTTTGAATTCAGTTCCAAAGTTTGTTTTGGACACTCATTTAAAAGCCAGATTTCCATGGGCCCTACATTGTCCAATTCAATATCGTAATGGGTGGTCATAAGTCCCAGATCAAAACCTTCATTCGGGTGAATGTGCAACCGATTTGCTGCCATACTCATGCTGCTATTAACCTTCAATGGCACGGAATATTTCATGGGAACTCCTAGGTAGAATTCTAGCTCACCAAGACAATTTGCGCAAATATTATCCGAGATTATGCTTTTAAAAAGGTTAAAAGAACTTGAATTCCCCCGATTAAAGCCCCTAATAGAGCACCAATCCAGTTTATATAGGTCAAATGTTTTTTTATTACCAAAAGCAAAAGACTCTCCACCTGGAGAATATCCAGGGAATTCACCCTATCCTCCACCACTTTTTGCACATTGAAGGTCTCCAGAAGTTTCGGAAGAGCGGTTTCTGTCCAATGATAGAGCTGCTGGGAGATGAAGCTGGCTGCTTTTTCATAATCGGTGGAATTAAGGGGTAATAAATCCTTCGGCCTAAGCTCCAACCAAGCCTGGGGTACTTCCACGGTGGTCTGGACAAGGTTTAATAATTTATGGACCAGGAGATCTCGAAACTCTTCTTTTTTTAAGCCTGTAAGGTTTTCAATCCAAACTTCCAAGGGCTTATTCAGGGTATCCTCACCCCAAGGCCCCACTGTGGGTATCAATAAATCCCAGGATTTTCCCACCAGATCCAAAACCTGGGTTTTTTTCACCTCCCAGGAGACGGTATTTTCCTTTTGAGGGTGGAAGTCCAGGTATTTTTCCAACCCGCCGACCATAGCATAAATGATCTCTGCCCTCCGGAGGGGTGTTTCCATGAATCCCTTGAGCTGGTGGATGATATCCTTTATAATAGAGCCCATATTTTCAGACAAGGTTTTGTCATATTGTCCGGCCGAGAGAAAAAATCTTTGAACTCCAGACAGTTTTTCCAATATGCGTTCCAAAAGTACTTTGCCACTGGTCTCCAAATGGTTTTTCACCTCCGGAGTTTCAAGCCAATGAAAGAGTCCTTTCATCGCCGAGGGATAGACCCCGTCCATCAATCCAGCCAATCCTTTGAAGGATTCCGGCCCCAGGACTTCTTTTAAGCTTCCCCCCTCTTCGGACCATTTATTTAATCGGTTTTCTATAAATGTTAAAAACTCCCGCTTTGCTTCCGGTCTGTTCCAAGGAAGATCCTCACCCCCGTCCTTCCATCCCAAAAGATCCGAGGGTGAAAGGGAATACAAAGAGTCTAAGATCAGATCACCTAAACGCCTGAGAATCTCCTCAAACTCTGGCCTGCCGAGAACACCCTTCCAAAAATCCTCCCCCTGACTGGGTTTTGAAAAAAGCTCCCGGAAGGTTTTGGAGGCATAGGCCTCGAGGGAATGGGCAATATTTTGTTCCAAGGCCTCCCGGGTTCCCGGAGAATTCAGCCGGCTTTGAACCGTATCCGCACTGATTAATTGACTGGAAACCATGGTCCCAATATTGCTGGCTAAGGATTCTCTTTGCCGGGGTATGATGCCGGGGGTAAAGGGAATCTTGATTCCCCAGATATAATAGGCTTTAAGTGGCCGAAAAAGCATTTTAATGGCTAAAGCATTGGTTACATAACCTATGATAGCCCCCACCAATGGGGGTAGAATATAGATTATTAAAAAATTGGGGATATCCATAATTTATCTGAGGTTTTTTACCCCGTTGCGGGCTTTGTCCAAGGAATCAAAAATCTGAATGTAGGAACCAAAAACCCACCCACGACGCCCCTGATACTGCACTTGGTACCACCGGCCTTTTTTTCCTTCCACCACCTCTTCCAGGGCGGAGGACGAAAGAATTTCCACGATTACCCCCCGGCGGAGCTGGGAGGTGGCGGAAGAATCCTGCCGTGCTTCATCCCGAATTCGCAAATAGGGAGACTGTATAACCCCATAATAGGTCTGAATATTGAGTACCGGCGTCGAGGGTAGTTTTAAATCGTCGTAGGGCGAGGACGCCTGACAACCTACAAATAAAAAGAAAACCCCGAAAAGCTTGATTATTCCTTGGAACTGAGTCAAATTAATTCCCATAGTATGAAGAGAATAACATTTCTTTTTCTGTTTGTCATAGGATCGAATCTGGGTGCTCAGGAATTTTCATTCGAAAGTATTTTTGTTACGGGAGCGGATGGATATATTCAGAAATTTGGGGCTTTTCCTTTGGGTTATGGTGTTCAGCTTTCCACAGACGCGATTATAGGAATTAATACACCCTGGCATTTTGGATTTTTTTTGCACACAGGTTCGGGGATTTCCTCCCAGGCTTATTCGGGAACCTCCTTGATATACAGAAGCACCATATCTTTTTCAGGGGCTCCTATGGGAGCTATATATTTACCCCTTGACGCCCAAAACATTCTGAAAATAATTTGGGGTCCGGAAGTAAGTTCAATCCTTTATTACACGGAAAAAACCTTAACTTATGCCTATGGTGGCCGATTGGAAGTAATGGTTAAAAAAACCAATCTCTTTCCTGATAAGGATTTGATCATATCCTTCCCACTTCACTACCTTTCAAGAGCCG
>CAZUXL010000127.1:0-8672 GCA_964624355.1 uncultured Spirochaetales bacterium | reverse complement strand
AGAAATTGATCTTGATCGGGTCAATTGTAGGAGCCGTAGGGGCCCTCGTCCTCGTAATGGTATTTTCCAGCGCCCCCACCCAGGTGGCGGTTTTAAGTGCCCCTATCACCCAGGCCTCGGAGTTTCAAGCGGTCACAGGCCGCCTGGAACAAGAGGGTTTCTCTTTTACTACCACGAAAGAAAACATGGTTTATGTAGCGGATACTAAAACCGCTCAGAAAGCCAGGGCAATTCTCATCAGGGAAAACCTCATTCCCCAGGGAACCGATCCTTGGGCCATTTTTGACGTGGACCGGTGGACCATCACCGACTTCGAAAGGAATATCAACGTCCGCCGGGCTGTGACCGCCCAGGTGGAACAGCACATTCGGGCTTTGGATGATGTGGACGATGTGAGCCTTAACCTGGTACTCCCGGAAGACAAGCTTTTCAGCGAAGATCAAAATCCCGTGACCGCCTCGGTGAAATTATCCCTGAAACCCGGGAGTGATTTCGGCTCCAACCGCAAAAAAGTGGAAGGGGTGGAAAAGCTCATCATGTTTGCGGTGGAAGGCTTGAAAAAAGAGAACATTGTCATCACCGATTCATCAGGAATGCAGCTCAATGATTTTACCAATCTTCAGGATATCGATCGCCTGTCCATCACAGAACGGGAAATGAAGATCAAGAAAAACTACGAGCGTCAGTATAAAAACGATATTTATAACAATCTCAAGGACCTTCTGACCCCTGAACGTGTACGGGTGATCAATATGGACATTACCCTGAATACGGATAAACAGAATGTGAAGAAAACCGAGATCACTCCCATTGTCATGGAAGAAGACAATCCTCTGACTCCTTACTCGGAAAGAACTGTGGTTCAAAATATCCCCATTTCCGAGACGAAAAGAGACTTGGACTTCACCGGAACAGGATTTAACCCCGAAGGCCCTGCGGGTCAGGAAGGGCAAACACCTCCCGGTTACAAGGACATGGAAAATCTGGTGGGACACTACACTGATAAATCCAATACGGTGAACTACGGAGTGAACCAAGCGGAAAGCACCATCGAAAAAAGCACCTGGTCCGTTTCTAGGCTGACAATCGGTGTGGCCGTGGACGGCCGGTGGGAAAAAGTGTATGATGATTTGGGCGAACGGAAGGTGAAACCCAACGGTTCTTTAGAGCGAATTTACGTTCCTCCCACCACTGAGGATATGAAGGCCGCTCAAGGTTTAGTCGAGGCTGCCGTGGGATTTAACCGTATGCGGGGAGACCTGGTGACCGTGAGTCATTTTCCCTTTGACCGGACCTCCGAGCACCAAAAAGAAGATGATGAATACCGGGCCGCCCAGCAGATGCAGCGGACAATTTTCTTTGTCATTATCGGGATGGCTCTTATTCTCGTTTCTTTTGTGGCCTTCAGGCTCATTAGTAAAGAGATGGAAAGAAGGCGGAGACTGAAAGAAGAGGAACTGGCTCGTCAGCATCAGATGATGCGGGAGAAAGCTCTTCAATCCGCTGAGGAAGAGGGTGTGGATGTGGAAATGTCCGTGGCTGAAAGAGCCCGGTTGGAACTCCAGGAGATGGCGATCAATACCGCCCGGGAGCATCCCGCCGACGTGGCTCAACTTATCCGTACCTGGCTGGCTGAGGAGTAATTAATGGCGAAGGGAAAACCGTCGAAAGGTGGGGGCACCACCGATGCACCCCCCCCGTCCAAAAAGGGCGGAGGAAACAGAGATCTCACCGGAAGGCAAAAGGCCGCCATATTTTTGGTGACCCTGGGATCTGATATTTCGGCGGAAATCTTCAAGCATCTCCGAGAAGATGAAATAGAAGCATTGACCTTTGAAATCGCCCGGTTGGAAAACGTGGAACCGGATATGCGGGATCAGGTGCTCATGGAGTTCCGGGAACTCATGATGGCCCAGGACTTTATCACCACCGGTGGTATCGACTACGCCCGGGAACTTTTGGAAAAATCCCTGGGCAGTCAAAAAGCCGTGGATATTATCAATCGTCTGACATCCTCCCTGCAAACCAGACCCTTTGATTTTATCCGGCGCACCGATCCTTCCCATCTACTGAACTTTATCCAGCAGGAACATCCTCAAACCATTGCCTTGATTCTCGCTTATTTGGAGCCGGCTAAAGCCTCGGTGATCTTGGGGCAATTACCCCAGGAGATCCAGTCCGACGTGGCCCGGCGAATTGCGACCATGGACCGGACAAGCCCCGATGTGCTTCGGGAGGTGGAGCGGGTTTTGGAGAAGAAACTCTCCACCCTTTCCAGTGAGGATTATACCGCCGCCGGTGGGGTGGAAAACATCGTAGATATCTTGAACTTAGTGGATCGAACCACGGAAAAACTCATCATTGAAAGCTTGGAAGAGGAAGATCCAGAACTGGCGGAAGAGATTAAAAAACGGATGTTCGTGTTCGAAGACATTGTGATGCTCGACGACAAAGCCATTCAAAAGGTTCTGCGGGAAGTGGATACCCAAGAATTGGCCAAGGCGCTCAAGGGTGTGGATGCGGAAGTTCAGGATAAAATCTACAGAAACATGTCCAAACGGGCCGCCAGTCTTCTCAAGGAAGATATGGAGTTCATGGGACCCACCCGGCGAAAAGACGTGGAAGAAGCCCAGCAGAAAATTGTGGCCATTATCCGAAAACTGGAAGAGCAGGGCGAGGTGGTTATTGCCCGCTCCGGAGAAGAAGATGTTCTTGTATAATATTCTTCCAAACTTACTGCGGAGGATTCTGGGTTCGCAAAATCCTCGTTCAAATCCTCTGATTATATTGGGGGCTTTCTGTGGCTAAAAATGTCTTCCGGTATAATGAATTTATCAATAAATTGGAAAATTTGGTGGCTATCAAGTCCCCTCAGGCCGAAGCAGCGGAAGAGGTGGAAGAATTAGAGCCCTTGGAAGAATACACCGGGCCTACAGCCGAGGACCTTCGCAAGGAAGCGGAAGAATTCCGGGAACAGTGGCAGTCTGAAAAAGCCCTTATGATCCAAGAGAGCCAAATCAAGGCCGAGGAAATTATTCAGGCGGCCCAAGCATCGGCCTTTGAAATTATTAAAAAAGAACAGGAAAACGCCGCTAAAATAAAGATAGATGCGGAAAGAGATTATCAGAATCTCATGGAACAGGCTAAAAAAGAATCCCAGGTTTTGGACGCTCAGGCTAGAACCCAGGTCCACGAGCTGGAAAACAATGCCAAAAAGAAGGGACACCAGGAAGGTTTTGAAGCCGGATACAAAGAAGGTGAAGAAGAAGTCCGCAGACTGGTGGATCGGATGCACCTGATCATTCAAAAAGTTATCGAAAAACGCTCGGACATTATCGAAGGGGCTGAAACCCAGGTGGTTAACCTGGTGCTCCTGATCGCCCGAAAAGTGATCAAAGTGATCTCGGAAAATCAGCGGAACGTGGTGATCAACAACGTGGTTCAAGCACTGAGGAAATTGAAAACCCGGGGAGACGTGGTGATCCGGGTCAATCTGGAGGATTTAAAACTCACCTCGGACAATACAAAAGAATTTATTAAGATGGTGGAGAATGTGAAATCCATCTCCGTGATTGAAGATTCTTCCGTGGATCCGGGTGGATGCGTTGTGGAAACTGACTTCGGTCAAATCGACGCCCGCATCGCCAGCCAGCTCCATGAAATTGAAGAAAAAGTCCGGGAACTGATGCCCATAAAATCCGCCAGTGCGGGTGAACCGCCTAAGGTTAATTGATGAACAGGGGTTCCCATGCTTGACCTTTTTTCCAAATACACCGATTCCGTGACTCAAACCGAACCCATGAAATTCATAGGCCATATTGTGAAAGTTAAGGGTCTTTTGATCGAATCCCACGGACCTCAGGCGGTGGTGGGGGAATTGTGTCAGATCCTTATTCCCAAGGGGCGGGGAGCAGTATTTGCGGAAGTGGTGGGTCTGGATGGACCCATCGTCCAACTCATGCCCTACGACGAAATTGATGGAATCGAGATCGGATGCGAAGTCCGGGCTTTAGCGGAGCATCTTCAGGTTCCCGTGAGTGAAGAACTTCTGGGGCGCATTCTGGACCCCATGGGGAACCCGTTAGATGGGAAACCCAAACCCCATTCCAGTTTGTTTTATCCCGCTTTCGCCAGTCCCCCCTCCGCTATGGACCGGGAAAGGATAAAGGACAAAGTAGCCACCGGTGTTCGCTCCCTCGATGGTCTGGTCCCCGTGGGAAAGGGCCAGAGAATGGGTATTTTTGCCGGATCCGGGGTGGGAAAATCCACCTTGATGGGGATGATTGCCCGCAATACCTCCGCAGATATAAACGTAGTGGCTTTGATCGGTGAACGGGGTCGGGAAGTGCGGGAATTCATAGAAAATGATCTGGGACCGGAAGGTCTCAAACGTTCGGTCATTATCGTTTCCACCTCCAATACGCCCCCTTTGGCCCGGCTGCGGGGAGCCTATGTGGCTACCGCCATTGCGGAATATTTCCGGGATCAGGGCAAAGATGTGATGCTCCTGTTTGATTCCGTCACCCGGTTCGCCAACGCCCAGAGGGAAATAGGACTGGCCATCGGGGAACCTCCGGCAACCCGGGGATTTACCCCCAGCGTTTTTGCCCTTCTACCGAAACTTTTGGAACGATGCGGAACTTCTTCGAAAGGAACCATCACCGGGTTTTACACTATTCTGGTGGATGGGGATGATATGGATGAGCCCATCGCCGATGCGGTCCGGGGAATCCTGGATGGTCACTTGGTGCTTTCCCGGCGATTAGCCGAGCAGTCCCACTTTCCCGCTGTGGATGTGCTTAAATCCATATCCCGACTGGCCACGAAAATCACCTCTCCCCAAGCCCGGGAGGCCATGGGGATCGTCCGTCGGTATATGGCCCTCTACGCTGAGGCTGAGGATATTATCAACGCCGGGGCTTACGCCAAGGGCTCGAACAAAGAACTGGACATGGCCATTTCCAAGATGCCCGCCATCAACGCCTTTCTGAGGCAAGCCATAGACGAGAAAAGTACTTACCTGGATATTGTCCGCCAGCTCTCGAGTTTGGCAGGGGTGAGTATTCCCACGGAGGGTGAATGAAACGTTTTGCCTTCCGGTTGGAAAAAGTATTGGAACTCAGAAAATATAAAGAATCGGAAGTGGAAATGCGCCTGGCCGGAGCCACCTCCCTGTGTGTCCGCCTGGAACAGGAGATCTTGGATCTCCAAGTGAAAAAGAACGAAACCCTCCAGGTTCTCACCCAGTCCCTGGAGCCAGGGTGGATTCTCAGCTGTGAGGCTTACACCCGGCGATTGGTGGCGACTGCGGAAAAAAGACAGGTGGAATTGGCCTCTGCCCAGATTCAGCGGGAAAAAATCCAGGCGGAATTTATCCTGGCACAGCGGGATAGGAAGATTCTGGATAAATTAAAAGAAAAGAAACACGCGGCTTATAAAAAAGAGCAGATACAAAACGAGTTCAAAATTCAGGACGACCGAAATACCGGAGCCTACATAAAGAAGCAGGAGGCATAAGTGGCCCAATACCAGAAACGCAGTACCATTCCTCGAATTCTCCTTCTGCTTTTGATCATTGCCCTTTTGGCGGGATCGGGTATGATTTTGTTTGACCTTTTGGGATTGATTAATGCCCGGGCGATTTTTCTCCCTGTCCTTCAAAGTATGGGTTGGGTCCCTCCCACCCAGGGCATATCAAATCCGGAAGATCCCATGCTCTTGGACAAGGTGCGTTTGGTCAAAGATATGGAAAATATTTCCCTATGGCGGGAGGAGCTGGATCAAAAAGAAAAAACCCTCACATTAAAAGACGAAGAAATCCTACAAAAACTCTCCACCTTGGCAGAAAGGGAATTATCCCAGGAAGAAAGGGAGAAAGTACTCAATGACCGGGCGAAACAGTACGATATTAGAAAAGCGAACCTTGAACAAAACGCCCGGTACCTGAATGGCATGCCCCCTCAGGCCTCCGTGGATATTTTGCTCAAAATGGACGATCAAGACGTGGTGGACACCCTCCGTACCGTGGAGGAATTGGCCCAGGCCGCGGGTGAACAGTCCATTGTCTCCTATTGGATATCGTTGATGCCTCCCGATCGGGCGGCCACACTCCAAAGGAAGATGGCAAGCAAACCAAGCGGAGAGTAAATCCTCCGCGGAGGATACTGTGACCGTAAAAACCCTTGTTCCTTCGGACAAGGCCCAGGCTAGGATGGCGGGGGACAAGTTGCCGAAGACGAACGGGGAGGCTTCTCTTTTTCAAGGAATCCTTAAAAAAGAAATAGAGAAAAGCCGACCGGTGGCCCAGGCCCCTGCTATGAAGGACAAAGGGAAGTTGTCCGACTTGCAGACCATCAAGGATGATGGGAAAGCCCAGACTGCCAACTTAGTACTCATTAAGCCTCAACCAAAGAAAACCGAAACTCGTTCCCTGGAGGGAGGAGATCCTTTAATTCAAGATCCCCTGGCTCAAGCGGGACTGGCGACTTTGAATCAAACAGCTCTTCCTGTAATCCCCGAATCCGGAGTCCAAGTAAAAAAACCGGTTCTCGAGGATAAAATTTCCCTTAAAGCTTCAGCAGAAGGGGAAGGGAAGGGGGATCAAAAAGAAGATCCTAGAACCCGTAGGAAAGATAAACTCACCCTTGTGGACCCCACGGCTCCCATGGCCATGGCCAATCCTGAGACCAAGGTAATCCAGGTTCTGGACCGCCGCAGTTCCCAGGATAAAACCTCCGAATCCAAATCCCGGGAACTGGCTAGTATCCAAGACGCCTCAGCCTCTGCTCAAAAAACCAAGGGCCAGGAAGAAATTACCATCCAATACACTTCCACCACGGGGTTCACTCCCGAAGGAGCCGGGGGAAAGATTCAGGCTCCCATCACCCGGGCCGCCGCAGATGGACTTTTTAGAAACCTTCAAGACAAGGCCAATTTAGAAATTGTGGATAAGGCCCGGATTGTCCTGCGGGATGATAATCAGGGTGAAATCCGTCTTATCATCAAACCCGAAGCCCTGGGGGAAGTGAAGATTCGTCTGAACCTGGATGATGGACGTTTAGCTGGTCAAATTATTGTCGAGAATAATACGGTGAAGGACGTTTTCCAAAATAATATGCAAAGCCTGTTGGACTCTTTCCGGGACGGTGGTTTCACCGGTTTGGATATTCAGGTCTCCGTGGGAAGCGAAGGCAACAGCAAGGAATTCCGGGAGAGAACCGCCCTTTTGGATTCCTACAACCAAAACACGAGCCTTCAGCCTGCTTTGGATGAAAATCTTCCGGTACAGAACCAGCATTACTGGATGTCCGGTCAACTTAATATGGTCGTTTAGGGGGAATTATGGATATTGCATCTTTAGTGTCATCAGCACCTGGTCCCAGCTGGCAGCAGGACTCGATAAGTAAGTCTCTTTCAGAGCAGGCCGCCAACCTGGTGAACAAACAGGTGGGCGAAGGCCGGGTCGTAAAACAGCAGTTGGGAAAAGACGATTTTCTCAAAATTCTCATCACCCAGCTCTCCCACCAGGATCCCACGAAGCCCATGGAAGACCGGGAATTCATTTCCCAGATGGCCCAATTTTCCGCTTTGGAACAAATGACCAATATGTCCACGGGGGTAGCCGATCTTAGGGGCGTACTCTCCTCTGGGCAAGCTTTGGGAACCCTGGGGAAATCCGTGGAAATCTCCGCCGGAGGAGCCAGTTTTAACGGGAAGGTCGACGGGGTCACCACGGGACAATATCCCCAAGTCCTGGTGAACGGAACTTACTACGATTATGCACAAGTGAAAAAGATCAACCTGGAGGAATAGAACTATGATGCGATCCCTATATGCCGGTGTTTCCGGTCTGCAAAATCATCAGGTCCGCATGGACGTGATTGGTAACAACATCGCCAACGTGAACACCACTGGTTTCAAACGAGGCCGGGTGAACTTCCAGGATATGATCAGCCAGACCATGTCGGGGGCGGCCAAACCCAACGACGAGGTCGGGGGCGTGAACCCCAAACAAGTGGGACTGGGGATGTCCATTGCCACGATCGATACCATTCATACCCAGGGGATGCTTCAGTCCACCGGGGTGAATACGGATCTGGCCATCAAGGGCGAAGGGTTTTTCATCCTCAAGGGCGGGGAAAAGAACTTTTACACCAGAGCGGGAGCTTTCGGTGTGGATAACCAAGGAACCTTTGTTAATCCCGCCAACGGAATGAGGGTCCAGGGCTGGTCTGCCAGGGAAGTGAATGGTCGGAATCAAATTCAAACCTCCGGCGAACCCGGAGACATGAGAATTCCTATCGGAGGAAAGGATCCCGCAAAATCCACCACGGAAGTGGACTTCCGGTGTAACCTGGATAAAACCTCATCCCTTCTCCCCCTAGGGACAGACTTGGCCACGGCGAATGTGAAAGACTTTCACGTGATTGACAACACGATTTATGATCCCTTTGGAAATAAACACCGGATGGTCATCACCATGCAAAGGGACTCCGCTAATCCAGATATCGCCAACCAATGGCTGGCGACCATCCAGATCGACCCGGACAATACGGAGTTTGATAACCAGATGTCCCTGGGACAAGCCGCCGGAGCTGCGGGGGAGTCCGCCCCGGGAACCAATACATTCACTTTAAACTTTTCCAACATCGGCCGGCTGGAATCCATCACCG
>CAZUXL010000126.1:8345-8731 GCA_964624355.1 uncultured Spirochaetales bacterium | reverse complement strand
TCTTTAGCAGGGCTAGGACTCGAACCTAGGACCTTCGGGTTATGAGCCCGACGAGCTGCCAACTGCTCCACCCTGCGTCGTGTGGAGATACATTAAGGTTTTACGAAATAAATGTCAAGTAGTTTTTGAATTTTTAATTCTTTAATTCTTTAATTCTTTTCTGGAGGATTTAATAAAAATAGTATTCGTCCTCCCAGAAAAATAAATATCCCACCCGCAGGGAACCATAAACCTTGGACTAAAAGACTGTTAAAAAGAAAGTGATAAAAAAAGGGCTCCAGCAAAAACAGCTTACTCATGGCGGGGGTTATTATCCGTGTAGATGCACCCCCCCCCCAAATCAGTCCCATGGCTACATGTAAAACCACGGGCATCCATCCGAATTC
>CAZUXL010000126.1:0-8322 GCA_964624355.1 uncultured Spirochaetales bacterium | reverse complement strand
GAGCCATATAAAAGTCGAATAGTTCGTATTTTTTCGAACTAAGAGCAGGTAAAAAAGTAACCCCTTGAACCCTTCCTCCGTCACCACCGACAGACCCACACCCATGGCAGTATTGCCAAAGAAATTGATAATAATCCCGTTGAGAAAACCTATGGGTAAGGCAGAGAAATACCCCAAACCCAAGGCTAAAAAAAATATAAAAACCTTTCCCCCGGACTTGAGGTATGGACCTAAAAGGACTAAGGGTAATAGCAGCCCCAGGACCGCCAGAAGGATTTCAGTCATTCAAAGAGATTTTAAAGGCAGCCAGACACTTCTGGTTTTGCTCAGGAGATCCAATGGTAATCCGAATCCATCCGGGGAGACCGAAGCTGTCCAGAGGTCGAATCGCCACCCCCAGTTCTATCATCCGAGTAAAAATTTCCTTCGCCGGTTTTGGAACTTTTATGGCTAAAAAGTTGGCTTGGGTGGGATAATATACCAACCCCAAGTCTTCACAAGACTTATACCAAAACTTTTTTCCCTGGGCGTTTATCTCCAGGGATTCATGTAAAAAGCTTTCATCCCCCAAAGCCGCCAAGGCTGCCCCCTGATTCAAGGTTCCCACGTTAAAGGGTTGTTTGACCACGGAGATATCCCGAATTAGCCCAGGAGCACCCACAGCGTACCCCACTCTCAGGGCAGCGAGTCCGTAGATTTTAGAAAAGGTTCGGGTTATCAAGAGGTTAGGATAAGTCTTAAGCAGTTCCAACGTTCGGGGAAAATCCCCAGCGGTGGAATACTCCCTATAGGCCTCATCCACCACCACTAAGAGATCCGAAGGAACTCCAGCGAGAAACTCCTCCAAGGATTCATGATTAAAATATCCCCCCGTGGGGTTATTGGGGTTGCAGAGAAAAACCATGCGGTGACGGGAAGTGAGACACTTTTGGGCGGATTTCAGATCCAAGGCTCCCTGATTTAAATCAAAAAAGTCCATTTTTCCGCCAAAAAGCCGGACAGCAAAGTTATACTCTGAAAAAGTATGAACCGCGGTCAGCCCCCGGTCCCCGGGATTAATAAACGCACCGGCGATCATGGTGAGAACTTCATCGGACCCATTTCCCACCAGGTACTGGGAAGGATCCAGGCCATCTCTGGCCGCCAAGGCCCCCCTGAGTTGGGCCGAGGTTCCTTCCGGGTAGATGTGAATTTCTCCCACACTGCTCTTAATCGACTCCATTGCCAGGGGTGAAGGCCCTAAAGGATTCTCATTGGAAGAAAGTTTCAAGGCCCCTGGAGCCTTTTTTCCTGCGGTGTAGGGGGCCAGATACTGAAGATCATCCCTTAGTTTCATATAATTCTCCCCCCACATTATCCCTTTCTGAGGGAAAGTGGGTCAAGGGTTATTGAAAAAAAATCATACCAAGGTAATTATGTTCCATGACCCAACCAAAAAATCAAAAGATCATTGCTATTATATTTTTTTTACTCGCGGGGATGATGGCTGTGGTAACCGCCTTTTCGCTCCAAAGGGGGGAAAGCACCCAGCGGGATTGGGGACTTTTGGGATTAGCGGGTCTGTGCAGCCTTCTGACGTTTTTGTTTGTTCAACTCGCTCTGAAATTTTTAAAAAAGTCGAAGAAAGAAACTCAGGTAGAGCCGCCCCTTCCAGAATACTTTCTACCAAAGCTTCAGAGTGTATCCGCAAAATCCCAAGGTTTCATCTCCCTGACCACGGCCTGTGTGGTCACCGGCCAAGGAATGACAGAAACACAGAAATTACTAGATCACCTGGTTTCTCTTCATATACTGGTGAAATCCCGGTCTGAAAAAGGAAATTCTGGTTATAAATTTATACAAAAGGAGGACTTGAATGTCCGAAACTGAGCAAAAAATCATTCTTTTTCATGGTTTTTCCGAAGAACTCTATGAGCGGTTAGAAAAAGGTGTCCACGCCATTGTTCCCCTGGAGAATTCCGTTACCATCGCCTCCTTATCTCCGGGGCATTTGGAAAAAACTGTGGAAACCATGATACTCCATGTTCTGGAAAATCCAGGACAAACACTCCGGGCGGAACCCATCATCAACCCCAACGAATTGGTGATTTATATCCACGGATTTCCCCGGGATGATCTTTTTAACCTGGTAAACGGTCTTAAACTCCTGCTTCCCGATCGAAAAGCCGTGGCTTTTTGCACCTCCACAAAAAATAATATCTCCATGATTCTGGGAGATATGATCCAGGAAGTCCTAGGGGATCATGCTTACATGACCCGGCCCAAACCCCAGGGAATTTAGAATTTGACAGAATAGCCGTCACCCTCGAGAATGTTTTAACACCGGAGGCGGCTTTCTTGCACAAATTTTCCATAATTCCAGTCGCTTTATTATTTTTTCTATGGTCCTGTTACAATGAAAAAGAACCTGCCGGCGAGGTTTTATTTCACCACTATTGGTCAAACACCCTAGCAGTGGGGATTGATTCCCTGGCCGGTTCCTTCAACCAAGAAAACCCGCAGTTGCATCTGCAAAACATTCCCCTGGACCATGAAGCTTTTAAACAGTCCATCCTCACCACTTTAAAATCGGGGAATCCACCGGAATTATATACTTACTGGGCGGGGAGTAGAACTAAATACATATTATCCTACCTGGAGCCCTTGGACGACGTTTGGGAAAAGGAAAACCTGGATGAAGCTTTTTCCGAATCCCTGATCCAGGCGGCTTCGGTCTATGAAGGTAAAAAATATCTAATCCCCCTCACCCAGCACTATGTGGGATTTTTCTACAATCGAAAAGTTTTTCTAGAAGCCGGAATTACCCCGCCCGCAACCTGGAAGGATTTTTTAACCGTCTGTGAAATACTCAAGAATAAAGGAATCACCCCCCTAGCCATAGGAGCAAAAGATCGGTGGCCTGCCCAATTTTGGTTTGATTACCTTATCCTAAGAACAGCGGGACCAGATTTCCGGGAGCAGCTTGTTTCTGGAAAGATTGGTTTTCATGACCCAAAAGTTCTCGAAGCCTTCTCCCTCTGGAAAGGGCTCCTGGATAAGGGCTACATCAATCAAAACGCTCCTGATGCTGCTTGGGATACCCAGGCAGGGAAAGAAGTCTTGGAAGGAAGTTCCGGCATGACCCTTATGGGTACTTGGCTCATAGGCTACTATAATTCTTTCGTTCCCGAAACTAAAAACCATGTAAATTATGGATTTTTTAGTTTTCCTGTGATTGATCCCCTCATACCTAAAATAGCTTTAGGTCCCGTGGATGGGGTCATCCTCCCTCGAGGTGCCTTGAATATTCCCGGGGCAAAAAAAGTACTGGGATTTTTAGCCGGCGAAACAGCCCAGAAGATCATTTCCCACAACTCCGGAGCTCTATCTCCCTTGAAAACCCTAGATCCCGGTTTATATTCCCCCCTTCAAAATCAAATCAGAAACGAAATTGCCAACACCCGCGGTTGGGCTTTTAACTATGATTTGGCCACGCCCCCGCAAGCTGCGGAAATAGGACTGGATCTCTTCGTGAATTTTCTAAAATCCCCGGAGAATTATACTCAGCTGGTAAATGACGCGGCTGGTAAAATGAAAAACTCATTCACCTCAGGACAGTAAGTCCCACCCTTGGGTTTTAAAAGTCTTTTACAACCAGATTGGATTCAATGGATTTCCATAGCTCCAAAACTTCCGGTTCCCAATCCGTGGTGACTTCCAAAATTTCCCCCGACACGGGATGGGGAAACCGGAGGGACCGGGATAGGAGAAACAATCGGTGTTGGTTCCAGAGCCCCCTAAAAAAATCATTATACTTTCCATCGGAGTACCGGGTATCCCCGATAATGGGGTGAAAAGCGGATTTTAAATGCCTGCGGAGCTGATGTCTTCGGCCGGTATGGGGAAAAAGATCCACCAAGGAAATCCTCGTGGTCTCATACCGTCCTAAAGGCTGGGGTATTTCATACCAAAGCTTGGGTACCACTTCGGTACGGGCCGATTGAAAATTTCCCCCATTATCCAAATCTTCCAGGACTTTGAAACTACAAAATCCCGGACACCAGCCTCGAACCAAAGCCTGGTAGGATTTTTCCACCCTCCGGGTTTGAAATAATTTCCCCAGGACTCCCGCCGCCGGAGCATCCCAGGTAAAAAGCAGAACACCGGAGGTCGGTCTATCCAACCTGTGGACTGGAAAAGGCTTTCGCCCCGCCACCTCCGTTATGACTTCCTGAAGAGACACCTCTCCCAGGGAGAGAGCTGTGGGGTGGACATGGATCCCTGGGGGTTTGTGCACCGCCAACAGATATTCATCTTGGTACAAAATTTTAAGAGGGAAGGAAATCAATCCTCATCAGGATGGGTGGGTGGTTGGTTGTAGACGTGATTTTCGGTCAGAAGACGGGCCAATTTGTTTAAAAGTTCCAGGTTCATCTCATCCGCGGCCACATCCACCACTTCTCGCACCAAAGCCCATTCCTCAGGAGTGAGGTTGAACTCCATTCCATGGATGTCCCCATGAAAAAGATCGATCATCACCGTGGGTTTTTCCGCCAAGATGTAGAGATCCTCCCCCCCTTTTTCCAGCCACTGGTCGTAGTAAAATTGGAAAATCTCGTGTTTCAGGTTCCCGGGAAGTCCTTCTAGAAAGGTAAAAAGAGTCTCCCGGATTTCCGCAGCGACCTTTTCTTTGGGAGCATCAGGGTTTTTCTGAATTAACATTTTTGCTTTTTTATAAAAATATTCTGATCGGTTCATGATTTATCCTACACCAAAATCAGTCCCTATGATAAGATGCTTTCCATGAATCTCCGGTGTGTTTTTATGTTAATGACCCTAGTTCCGGGAATAATGGGGGCTCAAAACCTCATTTCCGTGGAATTTAAAGTATTTCCTCAACCGTATACCGTTATGAGTAATGGACAAATTCTCCAACCCTACTCTTGGAACGGCACCCGAAAAGTCTTTCGCCTTCCCTTGGGAATCCAGACCCTCACCTTAAGCGCCCCCGGTGCGGTTCCCCTCCGAATTTCCCCCCTCGTCGCCCCCGGCCTTCAAATCCAGGAAAAACTGGAACCTAGAAATTCCCCCCTGATTAAAACCGCCCAAGTTCTCACAGGAAAGGGGCCGAAAAGTCTCTTATTCACCCCGGATAGTAAAAAAATACTCGTCCCCTTGGTGGATGACACGGGAATTGATGTGATTTCCCTGAATACTTTACAGCTGGAACCCCGGTTGAGTACGGGAGCCACGGGAGTCTTGAAAGGCTTTTCCGAGGCGGCCTATCTACCCTCGAAAAATGAAATCTGGATTTCCCAATTCACCACGGGGCAAATTCATATCTTTTCTTCCCAGTCCTTGGACTACCTGGCCTCGGTTAATGCGGGATCCCGGGGAAATGAGGTGGTGGTTTTCACCCCCTCGGGCTCAAAGGCCCTGGTTTCCAATGGGGAGACCAAACAACTGAGTATCATCGACACCACCACCCGCATCCTGGAAAAATCCCTAAATCTCTCGGGTATCCCCCGGGGCATTGCCATCACCGGGGATAGTCTTCAAGCCTACGTGGCCATATTTGAAGGGGCTTCGGTGGAAAAAATCGACCTGGGAACCTTCAAATCCCAGGGACTGCTTTCCTACGGTCCCACTGGAGCCATGCGCCACGCCTTAGCCCTGGAAAACCGCCTGTTTTTTTCCGACATGCTCCGGGGGGGATTGGTCTCGGCTCAGGCCCCCACGGGACGGTTTCTAAAATTCCTCTACCTGGGGGCCAACCTGACCACCCTCGTGGCGGACCCCAAGGGTAAATACCTCTTCGCGGTCTCCCGAGGAATGAATAATCCAGCGGATTTCACCCTCCCGGGTCCAGAATTTGGTAAAATATTCATGGTTAACACAGAAGACCTAACCGTTAGTGCCTCGGTCTGGGGAAAGAATCAACCCACCGGTCTAGCTGTCAGTCCCGATGGAAAATGGATGGCCTTCAGCAACTTTCTTGACAACCAAGTGGAAATTTACAGGATCCGGTGATGTCCCTGGTTCAAAAAACCCTCTCCATCCTTCTGGAATTTTTGGCTGAAAATAAAATACCCCCTACTCAACACACCCTGGAGGCTGAAACGGACCTTTTGAGATCCCAAAATTTTCTTCCGGTAAAATTCCTGGAGTGGGACCCTTCCCGGGGGATGTATTATTTAGAATTTGATCAACCATCACCCCAGGATATCACCCAAGATTTTGTGGTCTACACCCTGGAATTTCCAGGCTATCGGGACATTTTCCGGTTCGAACTTAACACACAGGGTTCCCTGACTGGTGTGGAGTTACAGACCAGGGCACCGGCCCCCCTCCCCTTTTTAGAAGAACTCGCCCACCTTCTGGACTTCACTTATCAGGAAAATGAATTAACCCTGGAAAACTGGAAACATTACCTAAAAAGTAGTCAAAGTCCTGATTACTGAGATTCCTTTCAGAATCGAACCAAATATTTCCCTGTGGTTATTGACTGATGGAAAATTCTTATGTAATCTTATGAAGAAATGAAAAACGAACTGAACCTTCTACTTCTGGGGCTACTCACAGCCAAAAGCGGCAGGATGTTGGTACGTTCAGTCATTGACTGATTACGTTGAAAAAACCATGACCCGCTGCTTCCCTAGGAACAGCGGGTTTTTTTTTAAAAGGAGTCGAATCATGTCCAAGTACCAGATTTTTCCCCCAGTGAAGTTGTCCGACCGAACCTGGCCTGACAAAATTATCGACCGCGCGCCCCAGTGGGTGTCGGTGGACCTTCGGGATGGAAACCAAGCCCTCATCAACCCCATGAGCGTGAAACAGAAACTGGAAATGTTCGACCTCCTGGTTCAGATTGGTTTTAAACAGATAGAAATTGGATTTCCTTCCGCTTCCCAAATTGAGTTCGACTTCATGAGGGAATTGGTAAACTCTGGCAAGATTCCCTCAGATGTGACCGTGCAAGTACTCTGCCAGGCCCGGCAGCACTTGGTGGATAAGACCTTTGAATCCATCCAGGGGGCCAAAAAAGTAATCTTCCACCTTTACAGTTCCACCTCCCCCGCCCACCGGGATTCCACCTTCGGCCTGAGTAAAGCCCAAGTAAAACAAATGGCCATCGACGGGGTGGAAATGGTAAAAAAGGGGATGGCGACGGTCCCTGGTACGGAAATCACCCTGGAATATTCCCCTGAAAGCTTCACCCAAACAGAAATGGAATTCGCCCTGGAAGTCTGCGAAGCGGTCCATGAAGCCTGGGGTTTTGACAAAAAGATCATTTTCAATCTCCCTGCTACGGTGGAAGTTTCCACCCCCAACATCCACGCCGACCAGATCGAATGGATTTCCCGAAATCTCTCCCACCGGAATAATGTAATCATTTCCCTCCACACCCACAACGACAGGGGAACTGGGGTTGCGGCAGCGGAATTGGGACTTTTAGCCGGGGCTCAAAGAATAGAGGGAACTCTTTTCGGCAATGGGGAACGGACTGGGAACCTGGATCTGGTGACCATGGCCCTGAATATGTACACCCAAGGGATTGAAACGGGACTAAACTTTTCCAATCTCCCCTACATTGCCCGGCAATACGAGGAGTTAACGGAAATGACCGTCCATCCCCGCCACCCCTATGCGGGAGAATTGGTATTCACCGCCTTCTCCGGAAGCCATCAGGATGCCATCAAAAAAGGATTGGAAAAACGGGCAAAAGCCGGGGATGAGAATGCTCCCTGGGATATTGCCTACCTTCCCGTGGACCCCTTGGACTTAGGAAGGTCCTACGAGGCGGTTATCCGGATCAACGCCCAAAGCGGAAAAGGCGGGGTGGCTTACATCCTCAAAGAGAAATTCGGTCTGGACCTCCCAAAAACCATGCATCCAGAGGTGGGAACTTTGGTGAATTCCATCGCCGACAAAAAAGGAAAGGAACTCACCGCTGACGAGATTTGGAGTATTTTTGAAAATGAATACCTGAGCAAAGACAGGCCCATCAAGCTCATAACCTTCACTGGTGAAAAGATCGACCGCAACAGCCATATCACCCGGTGCGAAGCGGAGATCACCGTGAACGGAAAATCAGTCATCCTGAAAAGCGAAGGCCACGGGCCCATCGACGCCTTTGCCGCAGGATTCCGGGACCTGGGCTTCGGGGACTTTGCCGTGACGGATTTCCATGAGAATGCCATCACCACGGGAAGTGAGAGCCGGGCGGCAGCCTTTGTGAAGGTGACCCGAAAGGACGGAACCAACGTTTGGGGCTGCGCCATGAACGAAAGCATTACCGAAGCGGGGATCGATGCACTGATTTGTGCGGTTAACAGAGCGCAG
>CAZUXL010000125.1:7765-8845 GCA_964624355.1 uncultured Spirochaetales bacterium | reverse complement strand
CAAAACCGAACTACAACTATGAAAAACGTCAGCGAGAGTTGGCCAAAAAGAAAAAACAGGAAGAGAAAAAACTGAAAAAGGCCGATGGAACTTCCGAAGCGGATAATCAGGCTCTTCTGGCGGACTACTTGGGAATTCCCAAGGAACCCGATACGGAAGAAGAAACAGAGTAAATGTTGAACAGAACCCAGCTCCGACGGCTGGGTTTTTTTATGTCATAAAAAGGCGTCTAACTATCCCTCCCTAGGGCATTTAAGATTTTTCCAACTGTTAATAGTATTTGCAAATAATATATTTATTTCAAATAAAGTGGTTTATTTTACTTATTAGCCCTATATTGATTTGCAAGAGGTACATCGTGAAAACATGTATGATGAGAGTTTTGGGGGGAGTCAAGGCGCTTTTAATAGCATCCTTAATTTCCGCATGTAGTGGTCCGACAGGGGAAACCGTTGGACAAGTGAAAGAGTTCTTCCTGGGAACGGGACGGAGCATGGATGTGCCAAGCTTAGGCTATGCAGCAAGTACGGCAGTTTTTGGCGGAGGGGCTGGGATTACCAACCAGGGACTTTCCACACAAATACTGGGAGATATGGGCACCACCGGTGCATCGACCATGATTACGGGTTTTCATAGTCCTGACTTTATCTATGCGGAAACCCCCTTGAATGTGGGTACGGTCTTGGGAAATGTTTATACAAACGCTCCCCAGGGTTCCGTGGAAGACTTCGAAATTGCTAAGGCTATCGCAGCCGATGCCTTGTTTCTTTTTAATGATTTGGCCTCGAGACCCGACGGCTACGATCCAGGCGCCGGACAACTGGGCGGCCTTACCCTTCCCTCCGGAGTCTACAAATCCGCTGCGGGACCTTTTCTCCTCACTGGTTCAGACCTCACCTTGGATGCCCAGGGCAATACTGATGCTCTCTGGATTTTCCAAATGGGAAGTTCGCTAACCGTGGGAACACCCACATC
Organism: uncultured Spirochaetales bacterium; assembly: GCA_964624355.1. Classification (GTDB taxonomy): domain Bacteria; phylum Spirochaetota; class Spirochaetia; order JABEVK01; family JABEVK01; genus CAZUXL01. The sequence goes on along the minus strand of CAZUXL010000125.1, from coordinate 7,870 downwards.
TCCCCAAAGTGTCATTCTTACCAATGGAGCTCAGGCTAAAAATGTATACTGGCAGGTTGGTAGCTCTGCAACCATCAACGGTTCAGGCGGAGGAAGCATGGCGGG
>CAZUXL010000125.1:6636-7755 GCA_964624355.1 uncultured Spirochaetales bacterium | reverse complement strand
CAACCAGACCATCACAGTTCTCAATGGGAAGGCCTTGGCCTTGTTTGCTTCCATTACCATGGTGAATACGGTCATTAATAGTGAAGCAAACCCTTGGGTAACACCTGTGGAATTACCCGTAGAAGTTCCAGTGGAAGAATCTGTTTCTTCCCCTATCACCCTCACTGGGATCCATGCATCGGCAGTCGTTCCTGTTGCCGGGGATGGCTTTATCCAAGTGGAGAATAATGGGGAGTTGGTAACGGTGACCGAGACTGGAACCGGAACTATCACCATAGTTAATAACGGAAGTTTGTTAACTGCGACCAACACAGGTAACGGACTAATGTCCATCAATAATACCGCCACAGGGACTGTGACTGTTACCAATACGGGTCATGGACGGGTCACTGTAAACGCCTCTGGTTCCTTTCCCATCACCATTACCCACACGGGTGATGAAGATTATTTCTATCCGTAGAAAGAGTCCCGAGAAGGGATCTACATAACCATAAGGGGTCGTCTTCGGGCGACCTCTTTTGTATATTACTAAAGTGAGGAGGCTTGCATGTTAGAGTCCGCGGTGGTTTTGGTGGTGGATGATTTATTTAAAAACGTGGAACTTTTGGAGGCTTACCTTGCACCCCAGGGCTATGAGGTGCTCAAAGCCTCCAGCGGTGAAGAAGCTTTATCCCTACTTTTGACTGAAAGAATAGATATCGTCCTTCTGGATGTGATGATGCCGGGAATGAATGGTTTTGAGGTTGCTCAAAAAATCAAGGAAACTAAAGCGCTCCAGAATATTCCTATTATCCTAGTGACCGCCCTGAATGAACCGGAAGACAGGGTGAAGGGGATTGTCGTAGGATGTGACGATTTTCTTTCCAAGCCAGTGGATAAAAGTGAATTACTCGCCCGAACCCGTTCCTTAATTAAACTCTCAAGTTACCGCAGACAAATGGAAAAGGCCAATCAACAATTGATCGCCCTAAACCTGGACAAAAACAAATTGGTCTCCATTGTGGGCCACGACCTGCGTAATTCTTTTTACGGCATCACCGAAGCCTCAAAAATTATTCGTAAATCCCTCCATGGAATGAACGAACCGAAAATTCAAGAAATTTTGGAATTCGCTGAGGC
>CAZUXL010000125.1:0-6536 GCA_964624355.1 uncultured Spirochaetales bacterium | reverse complement strand
TCGATTGTCCACAATTCAGGACAAGACGAGATGCGGGATATTACCATGAGCGGGTTTATAGAAAAACCCATCAACACCAGAACCTTTGCAAGCCAAATCGGTGAATTTTTAAAATAAGTACTTTAATAAGCTATTGACTATTAAATATACTTGTATTATACAATCTATATGCCGAAGGCAATCTGGACTACGGAGAAATATCAAACCTGTCTCACGGACATGGGGAACTTGCTTTCACGACTGGTTCCCCAGGTACAAAAATATGAGAGACTTCTCATGAGATCCTTAGGGGTTTCTGCCTCCCAGGGAAGTTTGCTCCTAAAAATACTGCAGCAACCAGGAATTTCCATGGGTGAAGCCGCTGCACATCTAGGGGTGGATGTGAGCACTCTAACGAGAATTGCAGCCCTCCTTATTCGAGATAATCTGGTGAATAAAACACCGGAAGACCAGGATAAGAGAAGATTTGGACTAAATCTTACGGACTTGGGAAGGGAAAAAACCCTGGTTATACAACAAGAGGTGAGAATCTATTATCGCAGGCTTATCGAAGAGTTACCCCCCGGACATGTACGAGAAATCATGGAATCGGTTAAACTTCTGTCGGTGGCAATGGAAAAGGCTTTAGCTTAATTTTGAACATTGGTTTTAATATTTACTTGTATTATACAATATAAAGGAGCGAATATGATTTACAAGTTTCATGGGGAAAAACCCATAGAGGGTGTTCAGATGGCAGAACTCTTCGAGTCTTTGGAATGGGCAAGTGCCCGGTTCCCAGATCGTCTATCGGGAATTCTGGAAAATTGTACCGTCTTGGGTGCCTGGGAGGGGGAAAAGCTGGTGGGATTGATGTCGGCTTTATCCGATAGTTTCAATGTGTATTTTCAGTACCTCTGTGTTCATCCGGACTTTCAGCGGAAGGGTGTAGGCTCGGAGTTGATTCGCCTGATTCTGGAGAAATATCATGACCACCCCCGGCAAGTTCTCACCACTGTACCGGAAGCCCTGGACTTTTATTTACGCATGGGATTTCATGTGCGGGAAGGGAAAGTAAGCCTTGCGGCTCGGGATATTTAGGGGGTACCGAACTCAAAAACTACCCTTTCCAGACCCAAACTTCAGCAGGTTGGACCCCAAGAATTTGACCGCTGCAGCTGCAAGTTCCCCCGCATGTGGGGTCTGGTCCTCCCAAGGGAAGTCCGTAATCGTCCAACTCCTCCCCAGGTTTTGCCATGGCTTTAATTCTCACGACCCTACCGGTTTCCAAAAGATAAGCCAGAGCGGGGTTCAGGAGGGCATCGGGGATTCCCAGGGCGCCGTGGATGGCGGAAGTAGTGGCCCGCTGTTCCCTAGCAAGGAATTCCACCACCTTCACTAAAACTTCTGAGCCCTTCATAAGCGATCCTTTTTAAAAAATGCGCTCTGGGCGCTCAATTTTAATATCAACCAAAAACTGCCCAGTCCCCCGGCACTCACTGAAATCCAAAGAAGCTCGTGTCCCTCCCAAATTTGATACACCAAAGTTGCCAAAATCCAGGCTAAAAAGATGGTATACACCCCTAAAAAGCCCCCCCACTGGTTTCCAATCTCTTTCATAATCGTCCCCATGGCGGCTAGGCATGGGATGTATAGTAGAACAAAAACGAGGAAGCTAAAGGCCCCGGCGGTGGTAAACTGGGTCTGGAGAATTCCCATCAGCCCTTGATCGACCCCCAAACCCACCGCCGTGGAGGAGGCCTCACCGGTTACCACTCCCAAGCCCAAGGGATCTGTAAAGGATCCCAAGGCTCCCAAAAGATTGGCGGGGATAGTTTCCAAGGCCGATACCACGGCCACCCCCAGGTTCCAATCCCCGGCGGAAACCACCTGTTGGTTTACAAGAAGGGTATTCATGGTTCCAATGACCGCTTCTTTGGCAAACATTCCTGTAACCAAAGAAACACCGGCGCTTCCATTGTCCGCTCGGACTCCCATAGGTGTCAGAACTGGTGCGATGGCCAGACCTATTTTATTGAGAATATTATCCGATCCCCCATCCCCGAAGGAAAGTCCCTGGTTGGTCCAGCTTAAATTTTGCAGCGTCGCCAGCAAGGCCACCATGAGAGTAATAGTCACTCCGGCTTTTTTCACAAAATCCTGGGTCCGGTTGTAGGCCAAGCGAAACAGGTTTTTCCACCGGGGACTATGGTAGGCCGGAAGTTCCATCAAAAGGGGGGCGGGTTTCCCGGGAAGAATTGTGGTCTTCAGCATAAAACCTGTAAGCAAGGCAGCTCCGAGTCCCGTCAGGTAAAGGAGAAAAACCATGGTTCCTGCCCAAGAACCAAAAAAAGCTGCGGCGAAAAGGGCATAAACCGGTAGACGGGCACCACAGGACATGAAGGGGGACATAAACACTGTAAGCAGTTTATCCCGCCGCTGATCCAGGGTACGACTGGACATGACGGAAGGAATTGTGCATCCAAAACCCAGGAGAAGGGGGACAAACGCCCGACCTGGTAAGCCCAGGGTCCTCATCAAACGGTCCATCACGAAGGCTGCCCTGGCCATGTACCCGGAATCTTCCAATAGGGACAACACCAGGAACAAGGAAAAAAGTACGGGAATAAAGGTCAGCACCGTTTGCAGCCCTGTACCGATTCCTTGGAGCAGGAGAGCCAGGGGACCCCAATCCCATCCCACCAGGGAAAGTAGGGCTCGAGGTCCGTCCACTAAAATGGCACCCCCGGCCAGGTCAAAAAAGTCGATAAAAGCCCCGCCCACGTTCATGGAAAACCAAAATACCAAGTACATCACTAGGAAAAAGATCGGGAGGCCCCATAAGCGGCTGAGCATGTACCTATCCACCCGGTCACTCCAGGTCACCCGGCTTTCTTCTTGGTCCACCCGGTTATCATAAAGTTCCAAAACCCGGTTAAACCTGGCATCGGACCACGCCAAGCGAACATCTCTCTCCGCAGTAAAACTCTGGTAGAACTGCTCCATTCGGGGTGTCTCATTAGGTGCGGGAGTTACGATCACCGGGGGGATTTCATGTCCTGGTTTTGCGGGCTCCAGATTTTTTATGAATAATTCCACGGCCTTTTGGATGGGCCCCAAGGAGTTCCCGCTTCGGGAATTCACGGAAACCAGAGGGATCCCCAGATCTTCGGACAATCCGGAAACATCCACGGTAATTTGTCGCCCTTTGGCCACATCCTCCATGGTTAAAATTCCCAAAATGGGTTTCCCTAATTCCATGAGCTGAAGGGTAAGTTGGAGTCCCCGGTCTAAAGTCGTGGCATCCAATAGGTTGATAATGAAATCGTAATTTCCGTCTTTCAGAACCTGGGCAGATATTTTTTCGTCCTCTGACTGGGCTGAAAGACCGTAGATACCTGGAAGATCCACAATATGGAGGACGTGGGAATTTCTTTTCCAACCCTGTTTCAGATTCGAGGACAATTCACTCCATAGATATTCCCCGGATTTTTTTTCCACCGTCACACCAGGCCAATTCCCCACGTGTTGGCGGGAGCCGGTCAGGAGGTTAAAGACAGTGGATTTCCCACAATTGGGATTTCCCACCAAGAGGGCGGTAAGAGGGGTGTTCACTTATCGCTCCAAGTTTCCACCAGAATATCATGTTTGAGAACCGCATCCACCATAATTCTCCCCGCTCCCCTCTTCACCACCATGGGCAAATTAGGTCCCGTAGCCTTCATCACCTCCACCACACTCCCGGGGTGAATACCCAAATCACTCAAACGATTGTGCCAGAAAGTTTCTTGGGTGAAGGCAAGGATCCGAAGACGGGCACCCTCAGGTGCTTGGGATAAGGGGAAGGAAGTGGAAAGAGTCATGAATCCTCCAAAGTTAGTTTTGGCTAACTATATCTACCCCAAGACCCTCTTTTTGTCAACCGAAGGCGACCAACTTGTCCCCTGGGCTAATATTTAGTATGGTAGGAGCCGGATATGGAAAATTTACCACCCCTCTCTTCCCACATGGAAGATTATTTGGAAGCAATTTATTTTATTCTCCAAAATGAACCGGAAGCCCACGCAGCCAAAATAGCCGAGCGTTTGGGAGTCCGCAGGGCTTCAGTCACAGGAGCCCTGCGGATTTTGGCGGACAAATCCCTCATCAATTACCAGCCTTATAAAGGAATCACCCTCACGGAAGAGGGGCGTAAACAAGGGGAGGCCGTGGCCAAACGCCATCGCATACTTCAGAGTTTTATTCGGGATATCCTGGGAATGGAAGAAAAGGAAGCCGAAGAAATTGCCTGTAAAATGGAGCATATTACCAACCCGGATTTTATGGGCCGAATGGTTCAGTTCATTACTTTTTTTGAAAAATGTGAAGATGTGAGACTCACTTGGAATAAATTAGGCAAGGTTCACTGTGGGAAACCCGGTGAAAGTGAAAATTGCCAGACCTGCCTTCAGTTCACCGGTAATCTATAAGGTCTTTTAAGGGTTTTCTTTCCCGGGATGCAGGAGGAAGATCATTCTCCCCGGGATACCCCAGGGGAGTGAGGGCGAATACTTCTTCCCCATGGGCAAGTCCCAGGATTCCCCGGAGTTTTTCATAGTCAAAATTGGATATCCAGCAAGAGCCCACACCCAGGGCAGTGGCCGCCAAGGTCAAATGATCCATCACCAACGCCAGATCTGTTTCCAGAGAATTCCATCCATCGGAAGGTCGGACCCAAGCCTCGGACCGGTTGCCGGAAACCACCACCACACAGGGAGCCCTGGTAAACCACGGCCGAGGGTATACCTGCTGGATGACTTTCAAGGACTCCTCGGATTGAAAAACGGTAAACTTCCATGGCTGCCGGTTTACCGCCGAGGGGGCCCAGTGGGCGGCTTCCAGAATCTTCCCCAATACTTCAGGAGAGAGTTTTTTACCGACATCATAGAGTCTTAGACTATACCGGCTTTTTAACAGATCCAGGAGAGTATTCATACATAGATCGTAATCTGTTTTCACTTGGCAATCAACAAGGCCAAAGGCTGCCCCCTATATTTGGATACCAAAAAAGAACCTGGGATCCACCAGCAGTTTTCCCGCTCCTGTGGTGATAACCCATCGCCCCTGTTCGGTCACACCTTCGTGGAAATTTTTTGTAAAAAACCATAGATTGAATCCGGCCAAGAGCCCAAAATGGTCCATAAATCGGTAGCTGGTAAACAGCCGAAACTGAGGGGCTAAGTGATATATTAATGAAGAGGATTTCGTAAAATCCACCTCCATCGTCCTCAAAAAAAAGTTCACCCCCCCGTCCAGATGAATAGCCAAAGAAGGAATCATTACGGGAATTCTAAAACCCAACCCCGCACCCAGGACGCTCAAGGGCAAGGCAGCCGGAGTACTTTCCGAACGCAGCCGCATCCCGAAAGTCAAATACTTATAAAAATATTCGCTTCCCAGTCTAAGATAAGTCGAACTAAAAAGATTTGTACTGGGATTCTCCCCCTCCCGGGTCAAGGTCTCCAGAACTAAATCGATTCGATTCTCCCCATTGAATTGAATATCAATAATGCCGATGGGAATACCTTTCAAGGACTTGGAAATATTAATTAATCCCAATTGAACCCCGGTCATATCCTCGGAGTAATTGACCAACCCAACTTGAAGTCCCACCAGGGACTTGGCGTAATTGAAAAGCAGAGAAAGTTGCCCCAACCCCACAGCTCCCGAGGACCAGTTACCCAATCCCGTCTGGAAAAGCACATCCCCGCCGGAATAATTTAAACCTAGAATCTGAAGTCCTTTAACACCCTCCGAAGCATAATTTAAAAGCCCTAACTGAAGTATTCCAGCCCTACCCCCTGCTATATTTACCCCACCGATTTGCGCTTGGGAAATCCCCAGGGAAACATGATTGACCAGGGAAATTTGAACGCCGTCAAAATTGCCCCCAATATGGTTAAAACCAAAGGTTGCTTGAACGCCCCGGGAATCCCCATCAGTAAAATTCCCCACCAAGGATCCCTGCATTCCCATGAGAACCCCTGTGTAATTAAACAAAGTTGAACCTTGGTATCCTGTGAGTGACCCAACATTTTTATTGAAAAGCAATCCCAGAATAACTCCGTCGGCCCCTTCGGTGGCACTGCCAAGAAAATCAAAATGGAAACTTTCCAATCCTTTTTCATTGAACACACGAAATCCAAAAGGTACAAAAGGACTTTGGAATTCTCCTCGGGGAATGGATCGGGTACGGCTGGAACTTTGAAATGAAGACACATCCACGGGATAGGTCTTTTTTTCATCCACAAGAATACCCATTTCCAGAATTCGGGCCGAAGTCTCAAGGAATAAACGATAGTAACCCTGTTCTACCCCTAACCTCAGTGCACTGCCAGCTTTTTTCTGAACTTCGATGAGCAGATTATTGGTAATGTCCCTAACCATCAAACGCCCTTCTAAGGACTCAGGAAAATCCAAAACAGACTCAGTTTTTCGTAAATCTGTCATTACCAGATTTCCTTTCCCATTGAGATTGATATCAAAGGCTGGATGTTGGGCCCCATTTTGGGCGTTCT
>CAZUXL010000124.1:0-8860 GCA_964624355.1 uncultured Spirochaetales bacterium | reverse complement strand
TTTGTGTACCTGGGAGGATGGGGTGGATATATAGTTGCGGGTTTTGACCACGATGTGGAAAATCTGCCGGGTTATGACCTCGGAGTCTTTACCCAACCCAGTTTAGGCAGTGAGCCTGCGGTGGTTTTTGTCATGGATGATACCAACCGCAACGGAAAACCCGATGACACCTGGTATGAACTAAGTGGGAGCGAAACGGGAAAAACTTATACCCCGGGTGATGGCTATATCAAAAACTATTCCCTGACTTACTACAAACCATCTAGTTTGGAAGCAAATATCCCCTGGGAAGATAATCAGGGAAACTCAGGATTTCTGGTTCCGGGCTTTCCCGCCGGCAGCTTTTCCTCATCCTGGTGGTGGCCCTCCTATGGTGACAGCACCACCGCCATCACCTTCACTGGAGTCAGACTTCCCCAGAATAAAAATCTTAATAATGGAATATGGTTGGATATTCCCGGGCGGTTTTCCTGGGGTTATGGGGAAAACTATGAAGGGAAAGACCTTGTATACCTTCCCTTTGGATTGTCCGAAAGACAGGCTAATCGATTTGATATTTCCGACGGGTTAGATTATTCCGGAGCGCCGGTGGAACTGGGGAAAATCCGGTTTATCAAAATACAATCCGGGGTATTTCTTCAAGCAGGTGTACTCAATGAGGTGTCTCCAGAAATAAGCGGAGCGGTGGATCTTGGGGCTTTAAACAGTCCAGCATTTAGGGAAAAAAAATGATTTCCCTGGGATTTCCTGGTAGGTTTGATACTCTTTTACCCTTATTTTTAATTTTTTTCCTACTTTCCTGTTTTCCAGGGTTTTCCCAGAATGTGGAATCCCCCGCCCCCCCTGAGCGCCTTGAAGTCCAGGACTACTACGAGGAAAGGGATCCCCGAAGCGTCCCCGTACCCATCACAATAATCACCCAAGAGGAGATCAGAGCCGGCGGGGCTAGAAACGCCGCCGAGGTGGTGGCCATGGCTCCCGGGGTTACCCTCAACCGTTATGGGGGACGATCCCAAGCCACCCTGGTATCCCTCAGGGGATTTTCCTCTGACCAGGTTTTAATCCTCATGAATGGAAAAAAACTCAACACAGCCCAGGGGGGAGGAGTGGATTTATCCTTAATTCCTTCGGAAAATTTAATCCGGGTGGAAATCCTACGGGGGGGGGTCGGGGCACTTTATGGCTCGGGAGCCATGGGGGGAGTAATAAATCTAGTGACCGCAGATGAGGATAATGATCAGGAAAATCTAGAGGCCTATTATGGACTATCCTCAGAAAATACCCATGAAGCAGGTGTAATCTATGGAAAAAACTGGGATTCCCAAGGAAATTTTTCCACCACTTTGGGCCTTCATGGGCTCTACAGCCGGGGGGATTATACCTTTTACAGTCCCAATTATGAAACAATTCTCACCAGGGAAAACGCCCAGGTGCTACTGGGGGGAGGAAACCTAAACGCCCAGTGGAAGCCTTTTAGGAACAATGCCACCCAGTTTGGTTTTTCCCTCTCCCACCAGTCTTCCCAGAGGGGTGTTCCGGGCATGGAAGGTTTTACCACCCCCAGAGCAAACTTGGAAGACCACTTTTCCCTGGGCGTTCTCGATCTGGAAATCCCCTGGGATGGGATAAATAATCTTACCTCCTCCGCCGTCTTGAGCCGTCAATTTAGAAAATATAAAAAAGATACTCTTCTAGAAACCATGGATAGTCATGAAAACACCGGTTTCGAAGGAAACCTCACCTATCACCGGGTCTCAAAGTCCTCCCTTTGGACCGGTCTCGCTGAAATTGCCCTTAATGGAACCTACCAGAAACTGGATTCCACCGCTTTGGTACTGGGGGGAGGCAGCGAAGGGCAAGGCTTGGCTTTCCGCCAGGGATTTTCGGTTCTAGCCCTGGGAACCTGGTCGTTTTTTCCTTGGAAAGATTCACCCTATTTTATTTTGGACCTCTCCCCCGCCCTGCGTTATAATGGTACTTGGACAGAATTCCCGCAGGAGGGCTCGAATACTCGTCAGGATCAGATCAGCTGGAATATGGGACTCCTTCTAACCCCAACTTCCACCAGAACCCTGGTATTTAAAGGGAATTTGGGAACTTCCTACCACCTCCCCTCCTTCGATGACCTTTTTTGGCTGGATTCTGGTTTTGCCTTGGGCAATCCCTCCTTAAAACCAGAATTGGGGTGGAATCTGGACCTGGGGGTGGTCTTTCAGCCCCTGGATTGGCTTAAACTGGAGGGAGGATATTACCGTCAGGATGTGGTGGATCTCATTCATTGGAATCCCGGAGCCGGTGGGGTCTGGCGTCCGAGGAATCTAGGTTCGGCTTTGATGACCGGAGGGGAAACGGAGCTCCAGATATTTTTCGATCTGGAGAAGATAAGCCTATATTGGGAAACACGGCTAAACTACACTTATCTCCTGGCCTTGAACCAAGAACCTATTCCGGCAAACCATGATAAGCAATTGCCCTACACCCCAGGACATCAGGGAACCTTTTCCACCACCTTCACCCAATATGATGGATATGTATTTAATATTTCGGGTTCCTACACCGGATATCGATACACCACCGAAGCCAATACGGTCTTTCTTCCCAGCTACTTTCTTTTAGACACCACCCTCACACTCCCGGTTTTTGAAAAATGGGAAGTCAGTTTATTTGTGAAAAATATTCTCGGCACCCCCTACCTCAGCCGGCAGTTTTATCCTGTCCCCGGTCTGGAAGCAGGATTAAAAATAAGGATGAAATTTCATGAAAATTAAATCACTCCCGGTTTTCTTAATTTTATCCCTGGTCCTTTTAGGTTGTTCCCAGCCTACCACCTACCAGACCCCATTTTCCGGGTCCTATTCCCAAAAGATCCTCTTTGCCCACGGCCTGGATCAGACCCTGGGACTTTTTGATCCCGAGGGAGGAACCCTTTATCCCCATGTGGAAAATACGGAAGTGGCTCCCAATCATTTGGCATTTTCTCAAGATTCTCTGTTTGTGACCAACTCCCTCAGTGGGAGTATTCAAAAATACTCCTATAATCCTCAAACCGGATTACGCTTTTCCCAAAGGCTATTTTTGGGAGATAATAAGAACCCCTGGATGATTATCCCCTTGGATCCCCTGGGAATTTCCCCAAAAGCTTACATACCCTGTTATGCTTCAAACCAGATCTTAATTATCTCCTTATCCCCCTTAGCCCTGACAAATCTGCCATCCATTCCCACAGGAAAAAACCCCCAGTCTGGGGCGATAATGGGAAGTAAACTTTATGTGGGGAATATTTCTTTCGACGACAAACTTTTTCAATACAGTCCTGGAACGATCACCGTGGTGGATACTTTCACCGACCAAGTGATTTCAACCATCACCTTGGATTCAGCCTTCAATCCCCAGAGTCTTATCCCGTTTCCCGGATTAAACCAGGTCCACGTGGTGTGCACAGGAATCCCTGGAAAGAACGATGGGGTCATCGTTATAATTGACACCCTGACCGATGAAATTGTGAATCGACTCCTCATCGGTGGCTCCCCCAGTTGGCATGAAGGGGGTCTGGATCCGGTGAGAAAAGAGATTTACCTTTCGGGCATCGGAGGAATTCAAGCCTACAACTATGAAACATCCACGATCCTTGGTACGGAATACCCAAGCCAAGGTTATTTTCTTATTAAGGGGGATGATACCCTGGATGATCTTTGGTCCGGGGCCTTTTACGACAAAAATAGAGAAAAGCTCTACCTGTGCCGGTCGGGGGAAAATAAATTTCTTCAATACACCCGGGTGGGCGCTGTTTGGGTAACCCCCTTGAGCTGGGATACATTAAACTATCCCCAAGGTAATTTTATTCTCCTCCCATGAAAAAACCAGGGGCCTTCAAACTACCTTCGAGCCTTCACCGGTTCAAAGGCCCCCTTTTGGCGGCACTGGGATTCCACGCACTCCTGATGGGGATTTTTTGGTTCCCCACCCTTCGGGTGAAACCCGTAATCTCGCCCATCTATCCTCCCACAAACCTGGAAATTACACTTGAAACCCCAACAAGTCCCCAAATCCATGAGGAAAAACCACAAACCATCCCAGGGAATAGCCCTGTACCCATTCCTAGCCTTCCCTTAGAAACGAATCCGCCACTCCAGTATGCCGAGAAACTAATCCTTCCAGATGCCGCCGGCCCGGTTTCTCAAACCTCCCAAGAAAATGACTCCCAAAAAAGTGCCACCCTAGCTGAGGAATCCATTCGAGTAGAGCTCTGGAATAACGGTTTTCATCCCCTACCGGAATATCCCCACGTAGCCCGAAAATTTGGATACGAGGGAATGACGGTGGTGAGGATAAAAATAGATAGTACAGGAAGGGTTCTGGAAGTGGATGTTCTGGTATCCTCAGGTTATGCCATTTTAGATAAGACCGCCAGGAATAAAATCCTCCAGGATTGGAGATTCAATCCCCCCGGAAGGGAAATTGTCATGGTGAAAGAGATCAATTTTAGTCTTATTCAGAGGTGATTTTATCCTCAAAATCCTTTCAAAATCCTAGAGGGAGTCCTTAAACTCCGTTCCAGAGGACATAAGGTCTTCTAAACTACGATCTTGCCAGTGGATTTCCGGCCCTACAGGATCCACAGCGGCTATAATACTCTTTCCTAAGGTTTCTAAGCCCTGGGTAAAGGGAGAACCCGGGAGGAGTTTACTCAGGGGGATTCGCTGGTTCACTGCGTCCCGGCTTGCTCCTTCCCAGGGTAAAAATCCCAGGTAGGAAGGTTCCAAAAAGATATTCTTTTTAAGAATATCCTGGAGTTTTCCCGCCAACATCCCATCCGCCTTCGTCCGTCCCATATTAATCACCACCCCAGGGTGAAAAACCTTCAACACATCCTGGGCCTTTCGCCCGGACTCTCTTGAGAGGGTGTAAAGAGTGTCCACTAAATCCAGAATATTGTGTCCACTCCCTTCAAGTTTCTGCTGGGAAAAGTGGTCAACGATCTCTCTTTCCTTACTTTTATAGGGAAAGCTGAGGTATAAAAGGCGATAAAGGGCCGTTTTGATAAACCCATAAGCGTTCAGGACCGCAATGGTTTCTGGAACCGTCACCACCAACCCGAGATTGGATAAGAGAAAAAAATCCACCACGTTGTGGCTCGTCCCCGCACCCAAATCCAGGATGACCACATCCGCCACCAACTTCTGGAGATCACTCAAGAGTCTTTTTTTTACAAAAAAAGGAAGGTTGGCTGTTCCAGGAATCAAACCATCCCCAGGGATGAAAAATAAGTGGGGAAAGGCCGTTTCCACAATCAGTGATTCCAAATCCTTGTTTCCATGGAAAATATAGGAGGAAAGTCCTTCATGATTATTTTTAATTCCCAAGAAAGTGTGGAGGTTGCTTCCTCCCAAGTCCAGATCCACCAGGAGAACTGTTTTCCCCATTTCGGTGAGCTTGACCCCCAAATTAGCCACAAGGGTGGACTTTCCCACCCCACCTTTTCCGCTGGCTACTGGTATTATTTTAGTCATACGCCGGTTTTTGGCAGGTTTTCGAGGAAATATAACTGCTGGTAGAGGGAATCTGCCAAACCAAAACCGGCATTTTTTGTCATGGACTTGCCGTATTCGTCGTAAAGCATGTCGGAAAAGATCTCTTCACCCATGCCCCCGTCCATCATACCGCCTTTTTCCACAGTTTTTCTCATACTGTTGAGCATTTGCTTAACAAAAAGTCCTTCAAAGTCCTGGGCTGCCTGGTAAAGCTTGGAGGACTTATCAATTTCAATTTTTTTAATTATCCCAGGGGTGGGAATATCCCGGGCTGCATGGACAGGCTGGTTTCTCGCCTGAAGCAGGGCGGTTTCTGAAATACTCATATTCATCCTCCAATGATCTCCAAGGTGCCGAATAGCGCACCGGCCTTATCCAAGGCATGGATCACATCTATTATAGTGTCGGTTTTTAATCCAATTCTCTGGAGCAGGGTAACTAATTCTTCCACGGTGGCGAATTGATCGAGAAAGGCCTGCTCCGTGTTTTTTTTATCCTGGGGATTTCCCAGGGATATTTTCGCCCCTCTCACGGACAAAGCCACGGGGGCAATTCTCACCTGGTTTCCCATGACCACCACGCCGCTGCCCCGATTAATCACCACCCGGGCTGAAAAATCGGGAACCACCAGGGATGTTTCCGCTTTCGCCAGAAAACTGACCCTGTCGGTTTCCTCCGCTGGGGGAATCATGGTGATGCGACCCGCATCCACCACGGTGATAGTCGCCGTGGGAAAATTACCCCGTAAGGACTTCCCGACCCCATCAGCGGTGGCGAAATCCGGGTGGTTTAATAAAAAACTCACCGCCCCGGTATCAGGGATGGGTGAAACCAATTCCCTTTCCATCACCAACCCGCCGCTGATAAAACCCTGGGTTTTAGGGTTGGTTTTCACCAAGGACGTGGAAATTCGTCCCTGGGCCGTGGCGTAGGTCATCCCATCCAAGCCCAACAGGGGCGTTTGCAAGAGTATCCCCCCTTCCAAACTCTTCGCATCCCCCAGGGAAGAAACCTCCACATCCACCCTATCCCCCAACCGGGATAATCCTGGAAGGGTGCAGGTGACCGTGACCACAGCGGCATTTTTACTTTTTATTTGATTCCCATCCAGGGTAATCCCCTGTTTAGCCACGAATGAGGAAATAACGTACTGGAGCAGGGCATTATTGGGAGAATCCCCCTGGCCCGCCAATCCGGTGACCAATCCGATTCCGGTGATTTGACTACCCCTGAGACCTTCCACCCGGGCCAGGTCTTTTATTCTTACTGTCGGGTAAGGAACAGCCGTTTCCACGGCTATTTCAGAAGATTGGGACCAAAGTAGAGAAGTCCATATTAACAAAGGAAATAAAAGTTTCTTCACTTTAAGAATATCGTCCTTAGGGCATCTGAACTTGAACTTCTCCTACCCCTGTGACCAAACCCCTGAATCTGCGGGGATTTTCGGAGGTTCTCACCTCTATTTCTTGGTCCAAGGCCCCATCTTCCAAGGCCGTCCCAGGGAGCTCCACACGAAAGGGTCCGGATACAAAGAGGATCCTCACACTTCGGTCTTTTATCACATCCCACAGGGGGGTAAAAGCTCCAGATATGAGAAGGCTGCCGGGAAAATGAGGGCCTTTCACCGCCGCTTTCCTGGGAATATCCCCCGGTTGTAACAGAGTGCCGTAAAACAGCTTCAAGGGAACCCAGTCCCAGGAAAGATCCTGGGGAGTAAAACTGCCCCTATCCGGGACCGTTCTGGTAAAATGGGGTGCCAGAACTTGGGTGGATATCTTCATTTTCAAAGTTCTACCAGGGGAAATGTTTTGTCCTGATGTTTTATATTCCAGGACCAAGGGGCCTTCTAAAAATCCCAGACGCCGATCCCCACTTCTTATGCTAAAGGTGTATTTTTCCCCATCAATCTGAGGCAAATTGAGGTTTTCCAGGGAGAAGGAGGCAGAGCCCTCCCCTTGTTCGGTTCTGAGAAACCGTAATAAATCTTGAAGAAAGGCGTATTCTTTGGGATTAATTAAGTTCTGATAAGCTGGGGGAATGAAAAAGCTTCCTTTTCCCACGACAGAGGAATTTTGGGGAAAGCTTGGGAGGGTACTTAAAAATCCCGTGGGGTACCAGCCCAGGGGCAGGGTTCCTAAATCCAAGGCGGAGGAATCTCTAACCCACTCGGGTATCTGAAAACCCTGGCCGTGGGATAAATCCACTACCAGGATTATATTAAGGATGAAAAGTAAGGTTTTTATCTTTTCAAACCTGCGGCGATACCGAGCATATTATCCGAGGTCTGAATGGCCTTGGAGTTTAGCTCATAGGCCCGCTGGGCCACGATCATATTCACCATTTCCTGAACCACGGAAACATTGGACATTTCCAACATCCGATGTTGAAGTTTACCCATGCCATCGGTCCCCGGACGACCGGCTATGGGTTCCCCGGAGCCGTTGGTCATTTTAAAATTATTTTGACCTATGGCCTGGAGTCCTGCGGGATTGGGAAAGCGAAAGAGCTCCATTTGGGCGACTTGGATGGGATCATCGCTTCCTGCCACTTTTACCGTAGCCCGGCCCATCTGATCCACGGTAAAACTATCCCGTTCAAATCCTTCTGGGAGAATGACCTCCGGTAATACCCTGTAGCCGTTGGGGTCCAAAAGCTCCCCATTCATGTCGATCTGAAGAGCGCCGTTACGGGTGTAGCTGTAGGTTCCATCGGGCTGGAGAATGCGGAAAAAACCTTCCCCGACAATGGCCAAATCCTCCACTTTCCCGGTATTCTGAAGGGAGCCCTGGGTAAACATCTTGGAAGTGGCGGCGGCCTTGACCCCGTGACCCACCTGGATTCCCGTAGGAACCACGGTTTGCTCTGTGGCAGGAGTACCGGCGATCCGATTGGTCTGATAAATCAAATCTTCAAAATCCACCCTATTTTGCTTAAACCCTGTGGTGTTCACGTTGGAAAGGTTGTTGGCAATGGTATCAATATTAAATTGCTGTCCGGTCATGCCCGTGGCAGCGGTCCAAAGGGATCTCATCATTTAGTAGCCTCCTTAAACTCGTACGGCTTCGTTGATCAATTTGGCCAGCAGACCATCTTGAGTCTGGATCACTTTCTGGTTGGCTTCATAGGCCCGGTTCACTTCAATCATATCCACCATTTCCCGCACGGCGCTCACATTGGAGGCTTCCAAAAAACCTTGGAGGACCTTGGGCCGATTTTTATCCAATTCCATCACCGTGGCCGGGCCAGAATCCGGTGTTTCTTTCCACAGGGAACTCCCTTGTTTCTTGATCTCCCGTGGGAATTGGAAATCCACGATTTTAAGCCGGTCC
>CAZUXL010000123.1:0-8909 GCA_964624355.1 uncultured Spirochaetales bacterium | reverse complement strand
TTTATGAACTGGGTTTCCAAGAAAGATTTTAAAATCTTCGGCTGGTACCGGATTATTTTAGGTGCAGCTGTTTTAGCGTATTTTTTGTGGATTAAATGACTATTTAAGGTTGGTTTTCAAGGTTTCAGCCACGAGTTTCAATGCTTCAGGGGTGCTTTGAATTCTTCCTTTTGAACCGAAACGGAAACCGAAACCATCGCCCTCGTATCGGGGGATGAGGTGGAGATGCAGGTGGGGGACTTCTTGTCCGGATGCTGGTCCATCGTTCATGAGGAGATTGACCCCAGGACAATTGTAGGTGCTTTTAATCGTCCTGGTGAGTTTCTGGGCTATTATCATAAGATGTGCGGTTGTTTTGGGGGATAGGTCCTCCAAGAGGGCTACGGATTCTTTGACGGCAATCAGAATATGTCCGGGATTGACCGGCATGATATCCAAAAAGGCATAAACTAAATCATCTTCATAGACTGAAAACGAGGGAATTTCTTTTCTTAGGATTTTTGCGAAGATGTTTTGGTTATCATAGGCCATGAAGATTTCTCCCATTAAATTCTAGTGAGTCCGCCGCCATTCCAAAGTTTCTCCCGCCATGAGGGGGACCACGCCATGATAAAGTTTTGAAACAGTCCAGGGCTCTTTACTGAGAGTTATGGTGCCAGTGTTTAACGGAAGTTCATAAAATTCCGCACCAAACCGGCTTACAAAGTTCTCCATTTTATTGAGACTGTTATGTTGTTCAAAAAAACGGGCTAAAAGGCTGAGGCTGACGGGCATGGTGTACACTCCCGCCGAGCAAAGGGATGATTCCTTATGCTCCCGGGTATGGGGAGCACTGTCAGAACCGAAGAAAAATTGTGGACTTCCTTCTAAAACTGCTAATTGGAGGGCTTCCCTGTCTTCCGGTCTTTTTAGTAAGGGTTTACAGAAAAGGTGGGGTTTAAAGGGTCCTCCTAATAATTCATCCAAGGTATAAAGCATGTGGTGAATGGTGATGGTTCCCGCTGTATGGGGACCAATTTCCCTGATTACATCCAATCCCTGGGCGGTAGAAACGTGTTCCAAGACCATTTTTAATCGGGGGAAGGTTTTGTGGATGGCTTTAAACTGGGGTAGAAAAGCACTTTCTCTATCCAAAGAAAAGGCGCTGGGTTCTTCCCCATGAACACATAAAACCACCCCCAATTCTTCCATGATTTCAAAAAGGGGATAGGCATCTTTAATTTTTGAAAAACCGTCTTCGCTGTGGGTGGTAACCCCTTCCGGATAAAGTTTACCGGCTATGGCGCCGGCATTTTTCATTTCCACAATGGTGTGTTTATCTAGGGAGGGAAGGAGTTTAAAGGTCATTAAAGCTTGGAGCCCCGTAGCTGCAACTTCTATTTGCCTTTTGTAATTGGCCACGCCTCGACTATCCGCCACGGGAGGCAGGGTGTTGGGCATCACCAAAACTCTTCCAAAGCCAGCCTTTTGGGCATCTCTCGCATAATCTCCACTGGATTGACCTTGTCGGAGATGCACGTGAAAATCATCGGGCTGTCTAAGGACGAGTTGATCCATGATATTAGTTGGTTCCGGTTACAGGGGCTACAGGTGCTTCAGGAGCTGCACCAGGTGCAGGAGCCGCTGCATCACCTAAAGGATTAGGTGCCGTAGGGGTAATGGAAGTCCATACCATCTTTCCTTCGTGGTTGATGTAACCTAATCCGCCAGCTTTGGCTACGAAGGCTAGTCCATTTTTGAAGGCCACCGCATCATCGAATTGGGGCTCAATTACAAACTTACCGGTTTTATCGATAAATCCCAGTTGAGTTCCCTGTACAGCCAAGGCTTTTCCTTCCGAAAAGCTGCCCAAGTAGTCAAAGGATGCGGGAATGATAATTTTACCAGTTTTATCGATGAACCCACCCTTTCTTTGACCTTGGTCATCGGTTTTAACAAAAACCGCCAGACCCTCAGAAAAGGACATGAGAAAATCGTATTCCACAGGAACCACTATCTTTCCACTCAGATCGATAAATCCACCCTTCTGATCCTTCACGACTAAGGCTAGTCCTTCGGAGAACCCTTCCACCATGGCGTATTCAGGGGTGATGACTTCTTTTCCGCTCAAATCGATGAATCCACCCAGTTCTCCCACCACAACCATGGCCCGGTCTTCTTTAAATTGACCTGCATACTTGTATTTGGCTTCCACTACTGTTTTTCCGGAATTATCGATAAATCCGAAGAGGTTTGACCCATCCTCGCCTTTTAAAGCCACAGGAGCCATTTTTTGATGCATTTCTCCAGCCAGATCCCAGGTGGGCTTAATGATCATCTCACCTTTGAGATTGATGTAACCATACTTGCCCTCGGTCATCACCGGAGCGAGACCTTCGGAAAAAGCTCCGCCGTTTTCATATTGGTAAGGAATGGCGATTTTTCCGCTTTTGTCCACGAAGCCAATTTTTCCATCTTGTTTGACCAAGGCTAGACCTTCGGAAAAATCTTGGGCTTCTTGGAATTGAGGTTGGATAACCACGGTTCCAGAAGAGTTTACAAATCCAAATTGACCGCCGTCCCGAATGAGAAACAAGGCATCCCCTTGGCTTTGACATCCTGTGATGAGGGTAATACTAAGAGCCAAGGCTCCTACTAATAAATTTCTTATGTTTTTGCTCATAATAAGTGAATTTTCGCTCCCGCTAAAATATTTTAATCAGCTTATCACAGGGTCATCGGATGGTCAAAGCAATTATACTTGTGAAATATATCACAGGTCGACTTGACCCCAGGACTCTTCAAGGTTATTCTCTCCCTGTGTCCACCGATCTTTCTCCCGTTGCCCTTAGGCGCCTGGTTCTCAGCCGGGAGTTGGCCGATCAGAGGGAGCAAAGAGGTGAGGAAAGTTTGTCCTCCGCCCAGATTGCATCGTTTTTGGGTGAGGATTCCAGTTTGATCCGAAAGGATTTTCGGGTTTTGGATTTGGATACCCAGGGGCGAAGTTATCGAACTAGTGAACTGTTGAATTCCTTGGATCGATACTCTGGGAACAAACAAATTTGGGCTTTGGTAGGAATGGGAGACTTGGGGCTCCATCTGCTGCACCGGTTGCAGGCTGGAGGTTTTATAGTCGGAGCGGTTTTCGATGCCAAGCCCAATCGCTTGGATCAGCTGGATTTGGGAGTTCCTTCCTATCCGGCTTATGAAATTCCCCAAAGGTTGCCGCTCATGGGAATCCGGGCGGCGATATTGGCGGTTCCAGCCTCGGCGGTGCAAACCACTGTGGAGAGGTTGGTTCAAGGGGGAGTGAAGGGGATTGTGAATTGTTCCCGCGGTCTGGTGAGACAGATCCGGGGTGTGGAAGTGATTAATGCCGGGGTGGAACTTCAGTTTTTGCTGATGGAAGCCCTCTTAAAAAAGAATTGATAAGGAGCGAATTATGAAACGAGTATTTAACTTTTCTGCGGGTCCCAGCATGTTGCCCGAGAGTGTCTTGAAAAAAGCTGCGGACGAGATGCTTTCCTACGGAACCAGCGGTCAGTCTGTGATGGAAATGTCCCATCGTTCCAAAGATTTTGAAGCCATCATCGCCGATGCGGAATCCCTGGTTCGCAAAAACATGAACATTCCTGAGAATTATCACGTGCTGTTTCTTCAAGGCGGAGCTTCCCTCATGTTCCACATGCTCCCTTTGAACTTCATGACCATTAACAAGAAAGCAGATTTTACCTATACCGGAGCCTGGGCTGTAAAAGCCGTGGAAGAGGCTGCCAAACTGGGGAAAGCCAATATTGTGGGCTCTTCCAAGGATAAAAAATGGTCCTACCTTCCTGAAATCGTCGGTGCGGATGCTGAAGCGGATTATTTCCATATCACTTATAACAACACCATCGAAGGAACCCAGTACCACACCATTCCCAACGTGGGAAAAGTACCTTTGATTGCAGACATTTCGTCCGGGGTGCTTTCTGAAGACCTGGATGTGAGCAAGTTTGCCGTTCTCTACGCCGGTGCTCAGAAGAACTTGGCCCCCGCCGGTGTCACTTTGGTCATCATCCGCAAGGACATGATGGACAGGATTCCCGAAGGGCTTCCCGCCATGTTGAGTTTTAAAACCCATGTGGAAAACAAGTCCATGTTCAACACCCCTCCCTGCTACTCCATCTATATTTTGAAACTGGTGCAGGAATGGATTCAAGACCAGGGTGGTCCTGTGGCCTTGTACAAAGCAAATGCTGAAAAGGCTCGGATTCTCTATGAGTTCTTGGACAATTCTAAGTTCTTCTATTCTCCTGTGGAAAAATCTGTCCGTTCTCTCATGAACGTGCCTTTCCTGACCCGGGAAGCGGATGTGGAAAAATCGGAAGCCATCAACAAGAAATTTGTGAAGGAAACCGAAGCCATCGGTCTTGTGAACCTGGCCGGACACCGTTCTGTGGGCGGAATGCGCGCCTCCATTTACAACGCCATGCCTTTGGAAGGTGTGAAAGCCTTGGTCGATTTTATGAAGAAATTTGAAGCGGCTAACGCCTAAGTATATTAAGGAGAATTACCATGTACGCCATACAAACATTGAACAAAATCGCCGCTTGCGGTCTCGACCGACTTCCCCGGGATACCTATGAAACCGCCACGGAGATCGCTAATCCTGCGGGAATTTTAGTCCGAAGCCAGGAAATGAAAGACCTGGAATTGCCTGCCTCTGTCCTGGGTATCGCCCGGGCGGGTGCGGGTGTGAACAACATTCCCCTGGACAAATGTACGACCAAAGGAATCGTGGTGTTTAACACCCCCGGTGCCAACGCCAACGGTGTGAAAGAGTTGGTGATTGCTGCTCTCATGCTTTCCAGCCGGAAAATTTTCGAAGGAATGGTATTTACCCAGACTTTGAAAGGGAAAGATGACGCCGACAAGATCGTGGAAAAAGAGAAAGGTCGGTTCGTAGGACCTGAGATCGAAGGAAAAACCATGGGTGTGATTGGTTTGGGTGCCATCGGAGTGATGGTGGCCAACGCTACTGCTGCCCTGGGAATGAAAGTTCTGGGTTACGATCCCTTTATCTCCGTGGAAGCCGCTTGGAAACTGAGTACCAGTGTTCAAAAAGCCGCTTCTTTGGAAAAACTCATCGCCGAGAGTGATTATATTACCATTCACGTGCCTTTTATGGCCGAGACCAAAGGCCTGTTCAATGCAGCCCGCATTGCCCTGATGAAAAAAGGCGCCCGGCTCATGAACTTCTCCCGGTCTGGTTTGGTGGACAACCAAGCTGTGATCGCTGCTGTAAAAGCCGGTCAATTAGGTGCCTATGTGACCGATTTCCCTGAAGAAGAACTTTTGGGAATCGATGGGGTGCTTTGTATTCCTCACTTGGGTGCTTCGACCCCCGAGTCCGAGGACAACTGTGCCATCATGGCCGTGGATCAATTGAGGGAGTACCTGGAACGGGGAAACATCAAGAATTCCGTAAACTTTCCAAACTGTGAAATGGCACCTTCAGGAAAGACCCGCATCTGCGTGGCCAATAAGAACGTCCCCAATGTGATCAGCAGCCTGACGGGGATACTGGGAACCAGCGGTTTGAACATCGACGATATGATCAATAAGAATCGGGGTGATGTGGCCTATAACATCATCGATGTCTCTGGAAATGTTCCTGCCGACCTGACAGGGAAAATTAACGCGGTGGATGGGGTGATAATGACGCGCATCATCCCCACCTGCGTATAAAAGAACTCGGACTGGCAAACGCTGGAGCGATCGCTCCGGCGCTGACCGTACTCACAGGCACAAGCCTGCTCCGTGCGGTCAGCTTGTCGCTCTCTCCCAGCCTTTCCCATTCCTTCGTTCACGTTGCTGGGTAGTAGTGTCGGCTCGCTTCGCCGCCGAGTTGGGCGGTACGCTTCGCCGCCGCCTTATTATTAAGAGTTTTGTGGGGGGTGTCGATCGCTTTCCCTCGTTCGGTGCCTGTGCTTGTGCACACTCCGCGCCTCACGTCGGTCGGCTCACTAGCGCTGCCGCCCATTCCTTCGTTCACGTTGCTTTGTGCTATGTTGTTGGCTCGGCTCGCTTCGCCGCCGATGTTTGTGAGTGGCTCGCGTTGCCGCCGACTTGGGCGGTACGCTTCGCTGCCGCCGGTTTTAAGTCGATGGAAAGCCTTTTTCCATTAGGGTTCCTAGTTTTATATCGGGGGTGATTAATTCTGGGGTTCCACGGCTTCGTAGTTTGAACATATAGATATCCTGGTGAATATGCTCGGCTACGATTTGGGAGAGAAAGGGATTTTCACTATACACCCCGGTAAAACCAGAAAAATTAATGGGTTCACCTAGGTTCTGGTGATGGGATCGATGGGGAATATAGATTCCTTCCACCTGGTTGTTTGCCACCAATGATCTGCGAAAATCTACCACTATCATTATTCTTCTATACGGACTTTCGTGGTCATTGTCCATATAAGAGTAGGTTTCCAGTCCGAGAGCTTGAGCTTTATTGTCGTTAAAAGAAAATGAAAGGACTCTTACCCCTCGGTCTTTGGCTGCTTTCAACTCCTGGGAGCAAAAATTCAATTCAAAATCGATATTGAGAATGATTTCCATCTGCGCAGAGGCTATTAAGTCCTTAAGTCGTGTCAAAACGGCATCCCATCCCTCTAAATTTATATATCTGGTGTCATTTTCCGCATGAGTTACCTTTTTTAACTCTTGGAGAGCGTTTTGCGCCCGCTCATGAAAGTTCTGAATAAGGTTCTGAATAAGTGTTTCTGGTTTTTCAGCCAGATAGCGAGTGGGCTCACCGGAAATCTGAAGCAAAGCTCCTTTCTTCACTAGACCCGAAACCAGATTGTATATGGAGGATTTAGAGACCCCCAGTGTTTTTGAAATCTGGTAGGCTGTTAAACCGGCATTCTGAATCACTGTGCAGTAAACAGAACTTTCCAAGGCGCTGAACCCAATGGATTGTAGTTCCGTGATTATTTTTTCCATAAGTCCTCTTGACTGGTAGTCTAAATCAGGACTACCATAAAATACAACCCGATGAACATCCTGATAAAAATATCACAAGGAGTCTCCATGCTTTATTATACCGATTTTCATTTTAAATTCCTTAATCTAAAATTAATCTTCGGGCTTACGGCTGCGATTTTATTGAGCTCTGGAGCCTTCGCACAGTCCACGGTGGCTGATGATTCTGCCTGGGCTGCAGTTCAGCCGGCGGGCTGGTGGAACAAAACCGTGTTCTATGAGATTTATGTACGATCCTTCCAGGATAGCAACGGTGACCGGGTGGGAGATTTTGAGGGGTTGATCTCTCGGTTGGATTACCTAAACGATGGAAAGCCTGATGGCAATAGTTTGGGGGTCGGAGCTATTTACCTAATGCCCATCCAGAATAATAGACCTGAGGATCCCCATGGGTATCGGATCGAAGATTATTACAAAATCGATACGGAGTACGGCAACGATGACAGTTTTCGACGGTTTTTAGAAGAAGCGCATAAACGGGGAATGAAGGTCATCATTGATCATGTGATTAATCATACCTCGAACAATCATCCCTGGTTTCTCTCCAGTTTAAAAGATCCCAATGGACCTCATGGGGATTGGTATATCTGGGCTGATAAACCCTTCGCTGACAAAGGTCCTTGGAACCAACAAGTTTGGCATAAGGCCACCGACGGCAGGTATTACTATGGGGTTTTTACCTACATCATGCCGGACCTGAATTATAGAAATCCTGCCGTGACTGCCGAGACCCTGAAGATGTCCCGGTACTGGTTGGAAAATTTTTCCTTGGATGGATTTCGGATCGATGCTCCGAGGCATATTTTGGAAGACAATGGAATTATGATGGACGCAACAGCTTCCTTTGATTGGTTCCGAAATATTTTTTTTCCTTACATAAAAAGTGCGAAACCTGATGTCTATGTGGTGGGAGAGGCTTTTGCCTATCCTGATCGGCCGGAATATCAAATTGCCGGCCAGGGCGTCGACATGAGTTTCGACGATCGGTTCAGAAATGGTGTTTTGGGGGATTATCGGGCACGAAAGACGGGAATGCTTAAGTCAGGGGATGCTACGCTCTTGCTTGCGGACCTACGGACTATCCTTTCCCAGTATCCACAAAACCAATTTGGCATCAATCTCGGAAACCATGATGAGGTCCGGGCTATGACCAAGGTGGAAGAGCAGTTCCAGGATCCTGCTGAGGCCCTACGGGCCATGAAAACTGCGGCCGCTCTGCTCCTGACTTTTCCAGGCGTTCCATACCTATATTACGGAGAAGAGCTGGGTTTATTGGGGAAGGGGAGCGACGATAATAAACGAAGGCCCATTCAGTGGGATAACACACCTAAAACCATGGGATTCACCACAGGGCCAAAACCCTTCGGCGCAGGATTTAACCAGGGGGGCTTAGAGCGGACAGTGGTAAATGAGACGGGGAATCCTTCAAGTCTTTTATCCCATTATCGAAATTTGATCCATTTAAGAAATAAAAGGCCATCGTTGCAATATGGCAGGACTTTTTTACTTCAGGGGAATTCCCCCGCACTGGTTTCCTATCTGCGGACCACGGGGGAAGAGTCCACCCTAGTTATTCAAAATGTGAGCGGCCTAGCACTTCCTTCGGTTACGGTTTCTCTACCTCAAGGGCCCTTTAAAGCAGCCCCATTGGCGAAGCGACTCTGGGGAACTGGTACGGCAATTCAGCCTGTTATGGAGAACCAGGGTGGATTTACACTAACCTGGGGTAAAATGGAAGCTGGGGAGACTGTCATACTGGATTTTGGACTGTAGTATTTTGGAACTCGGACTGGCGAATGCGGGAGTGATCGCTCCCGCACCTTTGTGGGGAGATTGTTCGCTTCGATGCCGTTTGTTTTCGTGTGGGGATTATTTTAGAGGCCGTATTTTTTTTGAATTGCTTGA
>CAZUXL010000122.1:0-8925 GCA_964624355.1 uncultured Spirochaetales bacterium | reverse complement strand
AGGGTTTTTGTGTGCGGATGAAGGTGGTGTAGTTTTTGTTTTCCTTCATTCCCAATCTCTCCAGGGCAAATTTCCTGACACTTTGGGCTCTCTCAATAAACCCCCGGTCCTGGGGACTCAAATCCTGAGCTCTTAGGACTTCCTCCAAGGGCTTTGCACTGGAATAGGTCCCGATCAAAGCCGTGCCCTGGCGAAGGAGGTAGCACCCCGTGGAAAGAAAACCCATGAACCCTAACACCAATCCCATTAATAACCTCCGAACCCATGTTATCATCCCATCCTCCAGAAAAATATCGATAGGACTAGGCTGGCCCCGGTAAAGAGCAGGTGTGCGGGGAGAGCCGGCAAACTTAGCCGCCAGGTGGATTTAAAATCCGAGAGTCCGGGGGAGGTGCGTCCCCCACGGAGATCGATTTGTCCCATCACCCAGATCCATAGGGCTAAAATAATCACCGGGAAAGCCATCAAACCCTCCGGTGGAAAGACAGGGCCTTGGGACATTTCCCGTAAAAAGTAGGTCTGTCCCCCCAGAATCAAAACTCTCAGTCGTTTAGGTAAAATCAAGCCATAAAATTTCTTAATGGGATTTTCACTTTTCCCCGGGACAGATCCCACAAGCCAGAGTCCCCACCATAAAAGCCCCAAGATAATCCCACACCCCAGGATTGCCAAAAACCCCTCCAGAGCTGAGATCTTAAGGGTCCCCAAAACCAGGGATGTGAGCTCCCATTGACCCTCAATTTTTTTTAGTTGGAAATTAAGGAGGGCTTGGGCTATCAGGGGCACGAATTCAAACCAAATGCCTTCTTTCGCTGGCAAGGGGAATTTTTGAATAACCCTCCCCAAACCAAGGACCACTAAAAGGATACCGAACATCCAAAGCAACCCTGGGACCTGGGAGGCCATGACCCCAGTGAACACCAAAAGAACGAAGAGAATACTCACCAAGGGCCTTCGGAATCCCAAGCTCAGGGAGACCAGAAACCGGTGAATAAAGGGCACCTCAGAGCTGATACTTAAGGGTTGGTGCCACAGCCCCCCTTCCAGTCGGGAGGCATTAAAAACCAGAAACAAAGGATAGAATAAGGCCAAAATATAAAACTGTTGAAAGAGCAGGTCCCCACGGGTCCCTGGGGGGGAGTAGGAAAATATCTCCCAGAGATTCACCACCGGCCGGAGAATAAAAAGAAAAAGCAGGTAGGCTAAAACCAAACCGGTCCCCTGATCCAGCCGATTTCGATTCCCCCGGCGACTTTGGATCAAACTAAAGTAATGGAACCAGGGCTTTAATCTATCCATGAAAGCCCCTGGGTATGGGACTTCTCCCCCGCCGCCTTCAGTAATTCCGTTATTTTTCCCTGGTCCATCTCTAAAACGCCCTCGGCCATCCACCCCCACCGGTCCGCCAGGTCCTCCAAAGGAGTGAGAATGTGGGAGGCCACAATGATGATCCGACCGCGACTTTTAAGATATTTCAACACCTCCCGGAGGATGCTTAAACCTTGCGAATCCAGTCCATTGAAGGGTTCATCCAGAAGAATCAGTTCCCGGGGAAGCAGGAGTCCCAAGGCCAGGGAGCATCTCTTCTTTAACCCTGTGGACAGGTCCCGCACCAGGCGGTCCCGGTGGTCTTCCAGCTCCCAGGTCCTTAATAGGGTTTCCCGGCGGGTGACCAGATCTTGTGGGCTCAATTGCAGAACCAGGGCTGCAAAATCCAGGTTTTCCTGCACGGTCAAATCTTCAAAGGCCTCCCCTAGGGCTCCTGCATACCAGCAGTCCTGAAGCCCTAGGGATTTTTCCTCCCCACCGGACCAGGTGCAGGTCCCCTGCTGAAGGGGCTGAAGGCCTGCCAAAGCCCTCATAAAGGTGGTCTTCCCTCCCCCGTTGGGCCCTGTAAGCCCTAAAAGTGTTCCACTTTTTAGGGTGAGACTTAGGTCTGAGACCCGAAGTAGCTTGCCGTAAGCGACCTGCATTCGGCTAATTTCCAGAATTCGGTTCATGAATGATCCTCCGGGATACGCAGAGAGTGGAAAAATTAGAGTTTCAATTCACCCTTTTCGAGCAGGACCCGAGGTTTCCCCTGAATCATCAGGGTAAGAGTGGGTTCTTGGACCAGGCAATCAAGGTGTATCAAGGCTTGGGCATCCTTATCGTAGTTGGAACCGATGGCCAGATGAATAGTCCGGAAGGCCTTTTCATCCACCAGCATATTGCCGGTTATCCCTGCCTTGGGGTTCAAACCTATCCCCAATTCCCCTAAATGCCGGGCATTTTGCTTATACCCCAAACCTTCCCCAAGTGGGAGTTTTCCCTCGGCTTCCCATTTCATGGCGTTCTCTTCCCCGGTGTGAATGGTTTTTTCCAGGGCCGATGCCGCCTCCCCTTCCCGCCCCAGGGCTTTTATGGTGGTGAGGTACCCACCGCGGAAACAAACTTCCACGGGAGAATCCACCAACCGCGACCCATCGTAAGTGGAAATGGACCCGTCAAAAACCACCTTTCCCTCGGTACTTCCGTTTACCGGGGAAATATAGGCCTCCCCCGCCGGGAGATTCCCCCCGTGACCGGGCTTGGAAAAGTCCCCATCGTCCACGTAAGCCTTGCGGCCTTCCAGGGAAAAAGTGAGGTCTGTCCCCCCTGGGGAGGAGATGTGAACAGATGTTGCCAAATCCAAAAGGCTTTTAAGTGCCCTAGCCCTGGTTTTTAAGAGTTTATAGTCGATGGGAATGGCCTGTTTAAATAAATCTACCGTGACCCCCGGTGACCAGAATCCCCGGGTTTTCTTTTTCCCGTGGATCAAGAAATCCGCCACGGAGCTGAAGGTCTGTCCCCTCATTTTATAAGGTTTCTTCTGTCCAAAGGGGTCCTTTCCTATTTTTTGAGCGCTCATGGACACGTAGATATCCGGGACAGTTTGAAGAGCGCCAATGACCGCATCCTCGGCAAAATCCAGCTGGCTCTTGGTTTCTTGGTAAATAAGAACGGGCTTGGCACCGATTTCCACAAAGGCTGCATACAGACTTCGGGCGATTTCCGACACGTCCCCTTCCGGATTCGTGATAATGACCGCCGTTTCACCCGGCTTGGTTTTTAACACATCCCTCACGGCAATTCGAGCCGACAGCAACAATTCCAGATCGTCCATGGCGTCAAATCTCTTCATTTGTGTAATCTACCAGGAACATACAGGTTTTCCAAGTGGGCGTTTTTTGATAAGATGATCCCCAGACCCGTTATCTGGAGTATTTGCTGATGAATAATAAAGTTATTGCACTCTTTCTGAGTTTTGTTGCCCTGGGCCTCCTTCCCCTCAATTCCCAAGCCCCCAGTGCCCTGAGATCTTCACAACCAAAACTTGTTTCTGAAGTTTCTGGGTTAATTCAGCCCGTAGCCTTGGCGGCCTCCCCCGACGGAAGAATTTTCGTATCAGAACAAGGCGGGGCCATCCGTCTCATTCGTCTGGGAACCCTGGAACCCCAAAGTTGGTTTACCCTCCCCCAGGGAGAGGACACGGATCAGCCCCCCCGGTTTGGCGGCATCGCCCTGGACCCGGATTTCCCCCTTACACCCAAACTTTACCTCACCGCAGCCTACACCAAGGATGATCTGAGATATGCCTGTATTCTAGTTCTGGAAGAAGTGGGAAACCAAGGCACCCTTTCCTGGTTTCTCTTGGATGAAGTTCCTATCTCAAAAAATCAAGATCCCGGACGGGTGAAGGTGGGGCCTGACGGAATGATCTATTGGGCCATCTCCGACGATCTGGAATCCACAAAAGCTCAAGATCCCACCAATTACTTGGGCAAGATTCTCCGCATCACCCCTGAGGGGAAAATACCGGAAAACAACCCCATTGCCGGGTCTTATATATACGCTTCCGGGTTTAAGGCTCCCTTCGGAATGGCCTGGAGCCCCTTAAACGGACAGTTTTTTGCCACCGACTTTGGCCCTGGGAATTACAACCTCAAAGGTCCCGGGAGGGACGAGGTGAATATCATAGAACCAGGGAAAAATTACGGTTTCCCCTTGATAAAAGGTGCGGAAACCAAGGCCGGTTTAGTAGCACCCCTTCAGAATTCCACCAGCGCCCGGGGATGGGCCACCAATGGAGCCGCCTTTGTGACCACGGGAAAATGGCAGGGGTCCTTTCTCATGGCCGGCGGGATGGGAACCGAACTCCTTTTCCGCTTCGTTTTTGACAAACAGGATCCCCGGAAAACCCTCTGGGGCGAAGAGCATTTAACCAAGCAAAAAGGACCTTTATTTGATGTGGTCACCCTCCCCGACGGAAGATTTCTCCTGCTCACGGCCACAGCAGTCTTGGAATACACTCCATGAACTTGAAAATACTTCTCATCGAAGACAATCTGGTTAATCTGGATGTACAAACCCGGATGTTGGAAAAAATCGGCAACCAGGTGACAATCGCTCCGTCAGGACAAGACGGTCTGGAAATTTATAAGCCGGGGAAATTCGATCTGGTTTTCATTGATTGGCAGATGCCCGGAATTGACGGTGTGGAAGTTGCCCGAGTTATAAGAAAAACCCCCGGGGCACCGGTGCTGGTGGTGCTCTCAGGACATGCCTTACCTGGGGATAAGGAAGAACTTTTGGCCCACGGTTTTGACGACTATTTATCTAAACCCGTGAGAATCGCAGATTTTAGGCAATTATTGGAACGATGGTTCCCTCAAACTTGAATAAGACCGGGCTTTTTGGTAGGCTCTGGTTTCGGAGGTACAATTTGAAAAAGGTTTTTATCCTTTTCCTCACCGCGGGACTTCTTTCCTGCGCGGATAACACTACGGGAGCCCAAGGGGCATCCTCAGGAGCAATTATGGAATTTCTCAAGACCCAGCCAGACGGGCTCTATGCCCAAATGAATACGACCAGGGGGGACATCATCCTCAATCTGGAATTCAAAAAGACTCCCTTGACCGTGGCCAACTTTGTGGGCCTGGCGGAGGGAAAACTCAACACCACCGTGAAAGCGGGAGAACCCTTTTACAACGGTCTTGTATTTCATCGGGTCATCAAGGACTTCATGGTTCAGGGTGGGGATCCCAAGGGCAATGGGTCCGGCGGTCCAGGATATAAATTTGCGGATGAAATTGTCCCCGAGCTAAAACACACTGGTCCTGGAATTCTCTCCATGGCCAATGCGGGACCAGGAACCAACGGAAGCCAATTCTTCATCACCCACCTGGCCACTCCCTGGCTTGATGGTAAACACACAGTCTTTGGTAAGGTCCTGCAAGGTCAGGACGTGGTGAATACCATTCAACAGGGGGACACCCTGAACTTTGTGGCCATCATCCGCAAGGGAAAAGATGCCGAAGCCTTTCAGGTAACTCAGGAATACTTCAATAAGCTTTCCCAGGACCTGGAAAACAAAAAAGAATCCGCCTCCCGAAGTGCTGTGGAAAATGACTTGAGAGCCATTACCACCCGGTGGCCCAACGCCAAGGTTACGGGATCCGGCCTGCGTTACATCGTTAAAACCCCAGGATCTGGGCCTAAACCTTCCCGGGGTGCTAATATTAGCGCCCACTACGAAGGCCGTCTGCTAAACGACCAAGTTTTTGACTCATCCTTTGCCCGAAACGAACCCATCGACTTTTCCGTGGGCGTGGGTCAGGTCATTCCCGGTTGGGACGAAGCTTTGATGGATATGGCCGTGGGTGAAGAACGGACCCTGATCATTCCTCCAAACTTAGGTTACGGAGACAAGGGCGCCGGTGGGGTCATACCTCCCAACGCTTGGCTGATATTTGACGTGAAGTTAGTGGCCATCAAGAAGTAATACTTTGTAATTTTAAGAGGAGGCTGGCTAAGGTCAGCCTCTTTTTTTTGGGGGAACCATGGCGGATAAATTTCCTGTGACCAAGGCCATCCGGGTGCTCCGGGAAAAAAGAGGCCTCTACAAGGAGCATCTTTACACCTACGAAGAAAAAGGTGGCACCCGGGCTTCCAGTAAGTCCCTTGGGGTCCCTGAGAACCAAGTTATTAAGACCATCATCTTGGAAGATGAAGGGGGAAAGGGCCATGTGGTTCTCATGCACGGGAACAAGGAAGTCTCCACCAAGACCTTGGCACGCATTTTAGGCTGCAAATCCCTCATTCCCGCTGCTCCCGAGAGGGCGCAGATCCTCTCTGGGTACTTAGTCGGGGGCACGAGCCCCTTTGGTTTAAAAAATCCCCTCCCCCTATACCTGGAAAAAACGATCTTAGACCTCCCCTTAATTTATATTAACGGGGGAAAACGGGGATTTCTGATTTCCATGAACCCTTCGGAGGTCCTTCGTATCCTCAATCCCATCATAGTCGAGACAGCAGCGGAATAATTTTAACCTTACCCCTTTACAAAAAATCCCCCATATATTATTGTATGTACAAGCATGGATAAATTAAAGACTGAGCACCTTCTGAATCACTGTCTTTTTTTCACCACCGGCAAGCTGGATCGTATCCTGACCCGGTGGGCTCAGGAAGAGTTTGCTTCCACAGGTTTGGCACCATCGGCGGCTTTCGCTGTCATGGTGATTAACGATAGGCCAGGGATGAACCAAAATGAGTTAGCCGGAATTCTCCATTTGGACCCCTCCACCCTCACCCGGTTCGTAGACAAATTAGAAATCAAAAACCTTATAGTGCGCCGCAAAGAGGGCCGGATGACCTACCTGGACACCACCTCCAAAGGATTAGCTCTTCATAGGGAGCTAGCCGACGGTTGGAAACGGGTCTGGAAAAAGTATTCCGATCTCTTGGGAATGGATCTGGGGAATGACCTGGCGTCCCGCATTCATCAAGCAGGATTAAAATTAGAGGAGTCCACAGGGTAAGGGGGAGATCTGAGGGAAGGTGGGAGGTCTAAGTGGAGGTGTGTCCCCATTTAGTCTATGTTAAATATTTGCATGTACATACAAGGGAATTAGATGAATACCACGCTTTATCACGAAAAAATACGAAATCTCAGAAACGAGGGCACCTTTGACGATAAACTCCTCTCCGCCTTTACCCAGTGGATGATAAAAGCGGAGGATTGGGATCTCTTCAGAATCAACCCCGTTAAATTGGCGGCCTCTTTAGAACTGCCTGAACCAAGTATGATTGATTTTTTTGTCCACGGCTCCCGAGTAGGCCTTTTTGACTTCTCCTGGAGTATGATTTGTCCCTCCTGCGGAGAGATACAGAACAACGATCACTCCCTCAATGCCTTGGAAGGGGAATTCCACTGCGTGGTCTGCCAGGCACCGGTCCAGGTGAATATCGATGATACAGTGGAAGTCACCTTTACCTTGAATCCCGCCATTAGGAGTTTGAACCTGGACCCCTTCAAGGATGCGGGAACCTACAGAGCTGCTTTTTTTAGCGCTGCGGTGGACCGGAGTCCCGCCATTTTGGAGTATATGAACACCATTTGGGTGGGTTTTGAAGCCATCCCCCCCCAGGAAACCCTCATCATCGACAGGACCTGGAAACGGGGAAAGTCCTATCGCTTTGTTTCCGCCGGGGTCCATTCCCAGTTTGTTTTCCATGTGGATCCCGAGGCTTCCGATGTACAGGAAATTTACCCCGTGGATTTTGGGGAAAACGGGATGAGTCCGGAAGAATTGACCATTAAATCCACCAACGGACAGTTTCGCATCCAGAACAGGCGGTACGATACGGTGGGACTGATGATGGTGGAAGCAGACTTTCCCAAACTTCACGCCCTTATGAAGTCCCATCCCGGTAAAATGTTACCCATGCTCACGGGAAATCAGCTCTTGAGTAACCAAAAGTTCCGGGAACTCTTTAAAATGCAAAATTTATCCCCCGCGCTTAGGTTAAATATCCGCAGTTTAACTCTCCTGTTTACTGACCTCAAAGGTTCCACCGAACTTTATGACCGAACAGGGGACGTGGATGCTTACAACCTCATTCAGGAACACTTTAAATTATTGGAAAAAATCGTCTCCCGCCACGGGGGTGCGGTGATAAAAACCATGGGTGATGCAGTCATGGCCAGTTTTTCCAGACCCTCCGATGGAGTCAACGCCGCTATTGATATGCTCAGAGAGAACATGGAAATGACACAGGGGCAGAAACCTTTGGGTTTAAAAATTGGCCTCCATGAAGGCCCGGCTCTGGCTATCAATAATAGGGGGGCCCTGGACTACTTTGGTCAAACGGTGAATATCGCCGCCCGGGTTCAGGGATTAGCCGGTGAAAACACCCTCTGGATGACCGAGTCCGTGCTTCGGTCCCGGGGTGTGGCGAATAATCTGAAGGAGAATAAATATGTGGGCAAAAGGTACCAGGCCTCTCTTAAGGGTGTGGGTGAACGAACGACGGTCTTTGAATTAAAGCAAAAGGAGCACTTATGAAAATTGCAATTATCGGAACAGGAATGGTAGGGCAGGCTTTGGCCGCCCAATTTTCTGAATTGGGACATCAGGTTACCGTGGGAACCCGGAATGTCGCCGCAACTCTAGCCAAAACTGAGGCCGATGGAATGGGGAATCCCCCCTTCAGCGCCTGGATTAAGGGTCACACCTCTGTGGTTTTGAAAACCTTCGCGGAGGCTGCCTCACAAGCGGAACTGGTGGTCAATGCCACCAGCGGTCACGGTTCTTTGGAGGCTCTAAAATTGGCCGGAACCGAGAACTTGGCAGGGAAAATTCTCATGGATATAGCCAATCCCCTGGATTTTTCCCAGGGAATGCCTCCCTTCCTATTTGTGGCGAACCAAGATTCCTTGGGAGAGCAAATCCAAAAGACCTTTCCTGAGGCAAAGGTGGTAAAAACCTTAAATATCGTTACCGCGGCTTTGATGGTGAACCCAGGAATGGCTGCCGGTGGTGACCACAGTATGTTTGTCTCTGGAAATGATGCCCAGGCCAAAGCCACTGTAATTTCCATCCTTAAAGATTTCGGATGGAA
>CAZUXL010000121.1:3148-9209 GCA_964624355.1 uncultured Spirochaetales bacterium | reverse complement strand
TGGGAATGGTTATTGGACGAAAAAACCTACAAGGGAAAGGTTATGGTACCAGGGCGGTGAAACTCATACTGGACTATGCCTTCCGGAGAGTGGGACTTCACAAGGTGAACCTCACGGTTTACGACTTTAATCCCCAAGGTTACCGGGCTTACCAGAAAGCGGGATTTGTGGAGGAAGGCCGGCTGAAAAATCATATCTGGCGCCAGGGGAAATGGAACGATGTGATCCTAATGGGAGCCTTTTCCCCTTTTGAGTGTTAGGAGTCCCTTAGATCTCCCAGCCACAGCCAAATCGCCCCAGCTCCCCCGTCCTCGGGAGAACAGGCCTCCCATTTGACCCCTTTGAGATTAGTCGCCCAGGTTTGAACCAAGGGTTTGAGCACTGCATCCCCGCCGGAGTGGATCCCCCGGCCGTGGATGATCCTAATTTTTTTGAGCTTTTGCTTTCGGGCTTCCCGGAAAAAGGAATCCAAGGCTCCCAAGGCCTCCGGGCCGGTTTTACCGTGGAGGTCTATCTCACCTTGAATGGGGAATTGTCTACGCTGAACCTTTGTTGACCGCTGAGGTTCCTCTGAAGTTGAGTCAAAAGCGCTTTTGTGGGCCAAATCTGAACTCTCGGGGGCAAATTTATCCAGGGACAGGGCCCAAGAGGGATTCTTGGTCTCCTGGGCCTTTTTTTCCCGCCTCACGGTTTGTTTTTTTTGCTTTTCCCATTCCGATAGAAGCTTGCCGAAGTCATCACTCATCCTGGACCTCTCCGCCAGACCAGGATTCGGGATCCTCGTGGTTTAAAAAGCCATCCAGGGCGGTGACCACCTGTTTGGTGGAGCCGATGATCCGCCGGGTGGGGGGAAGGCTGTCCAAAAAAATCCGTCCGTAGGGTTTGTTCACCAATCGCACATCGTAGACCACCACGGCCCCGGAGTCGGAGGTCCTGCGCATCAATCTCCCGAATCCTTGTTTAAACCGCATCACCGCCTCGGGAAGGCTGTAATCCCGAAAGCTGTCCCCCCCCCGGGCTTCAATGGCTTCCATCCGGGCGGCCAGGACGGGTTCCGAGGGAACCCGGAAGGGAAGTTTACACAGGACCACCAGTTTCAAGGTATCTCCGGGGCTGTCCACGCCTTCCCAGAAGCTGTCGGTGGCGAATAATACCGAAGAGGTGTTTTTGTTGAATTTTTCCAAAAGACGAGCCCGATCATCATCCCCCTGACGAAACAAAAGATGTCCCAATTTTCCAATCTTGGGTGCCAAGGCATCGGAGGCTTTGCTCAGGTGATCGTAACTGGTAAAGAGGACCAAGGCCCGGCCGCGGCTGGCTTCCAAAGCTTTTTCTAAAAAGCTGATGAGGGAGGGTAAATAAGTAGGGTGTTCCGGAGATGGAGCATCCGCGGGTATGGCGAGAAGCACCCGCTTTTTGTAGTTGAAGGGACTGGGAAACATCCCCGATAGAATCCTCTGCTTATCCACCAAACCCAGACCGATCCGCCCGGCCCAAAACCGAAACTTATCCTGGATGGTCAAGGTGGCAGAGGTGAAAATTACCGACCGGAAGGGATCGTACACCGCTTGAACCAAGAAAGGACTGACGTTCAGGGGGGAAATGATAAATTCCACCTGGGACTCCCCCGCTTCCCCTTTAAAGGTCTTGATCCAGTACACATTCCCCGGATCCTCGTGGTACTTTCTAAACCGGTCGCACAGGGAGGCAAAGGTTTCCAGCCGGCGGAGGACCGTTTTCAGTTCAAAGGTTTCCGGCAGCTCCTTCTCCTCTTCTCCCAAACTTTCCACCACCTTTTTTCCCAGGTTGTGAAGCTCGGCCAAAAGGGACATGAGCTGGGACAGGGGATCCAGAACGTACTCTTTAAACTCCGAGGTGGCCTCCCCCTTGAGCCTGTAGTCTCCACTCCCCGCCAGAAACGCCAGGGTCAGGGTATTCACCACCCCCAGGTGGTCCGTTATTTTACTCACCAACTCAGGAAATAGGCCAAAGTCCACATTTGCAGTGGAAAGACCCTGGAGGGCTACGGAGAGCCCCAGGCTCCGGGTCCGGCTGCGGCGGTAGATGCGGCTGGTGATCTTCCCCACTGCGGACTTACTAAGGGTGTCGGAGAAGTAACTGGTGGCGCTTTTTTCCAAGCCGTGGGCTTCATCAAAAACCAATCTTTGAAACGGTGGCAGGAGGGCGGTGACTTCGTAACCGAAACCATCCTTTCGCAGGGCCAAATCGGCAAAGAGCAGATGGTGATTCACCACCAAAAGCCCCGCCCCTGCGGCCTCTTTCCGGGATTTGGTCACAAAGCACCCTTCCCGGGAGGCGCATCTCAGGCCGTGACAAGCGTCGACTTCGGAGCAAATCCGGCTCCAAAGCCCCTTCATGGGCTGGAAAGGAAGATCCGAGAGGCTCCCGTCCTTGGTTTCCTGGCTCCATTCGGCAATTTTGGAAAGTTCCCGACCTTCGGGGGAATCGTCCGTGGCCTCCCGACGCTGCTCCGCCAACCGCACAGGGCAGAGGTAATTGGACCGCCCTTTAACCAAGACCGCTTTCACATCACTTTTTAAAAGGCTTTTTACAAAGGGAATGTCTTTTTCCACCAACTGCTGTTGGAGATTGATGGTCGCAGTGGAAATGACCACCCTTTCCTTATTGGTTTTGATCCATTCCAACGCAGGAATGAGATAGGCAAAGGATTTTCCCACCCCGGTTCCCGCTTCGCAGGCCGCTACGGCATCCTCATTCAGGGCTTGGGTAATCAGCCGGGTTAAATCCACCTGACTCGGCCGGGGTTCGTAGTCCTCCCTCATCCGGGAAAGGGCTCCCCCCGCTTCCAAGACAGAGGCTACCTGGTCGGGGTCCAGAAGTTTCACCGCATCGGTCTGAACCGGTTCGGTCACAGCCTTCAGGCGGCGCAGTCCCCCGTCGACGATATAAAAACCAATCCCATTCTCCCCCAAACGGGAGGCCACAGCCAGGTCCGGTTCCGAAGGATTTATCTGTCCGGAAGGATGATTGTGGATGACCACATCCCCTTTTTCCATTTGAGGAAAGAGGGCGGGCACCATATCCAGAGAACCTTCTGCGACTTTTTCGATCCGAATAACCAGACCCGTGGTGTCCACGTGCCCGACCCAGAGGACTTCCGCCCCTCCGCTCTCCACGAGATCGGAGCGCATTTTCTCCAAAAGGCCGGGGGGGATTTTTTCTTCGATGCGCATTTAAAGGGTGGTCACAGGAGGGGGAACAGGATTGGTCAAATCTTTGGTAATCAGTAGAAGAAGGGAGGCCATATCCTTTTCGACCTTTTTCCCCACCTCCACCACTTCCAGGTGATCCAAGGGAGCCAGGGAAATCCCGGCAGCTTTGTTGGTCACACAGGAGATTCCCAGAACCTCCAAACCCAGATGCCGGGCGGCGATGGCTTCCGGTACGGTACTCATTCCCACTAAGGAGGCCCCCAGGATGTGGAGCATGTGAATTTCCGCCGGGGTTTCGTAACTCGGACCGGTCATGGCGGCGTAGACCCCTTCGCCCAGAGCTGGTTTCCCCGGCCAGAGAGATTTATGGGCTTTTTGAGCCCCCTGGCGAAGTTTGCGGGAATAGACCTCGGAAAGGTCGAAGAATCTCTGGCCCCATTTGGAGTCCGAGGGTCCCATGAAAGGGTTGGTGCCCAGAAAATTAATATGATCGCTGATAAGACACAGATCCCCGGGATTCAACTCCGGGGCAATCCCCCCCGCTGCGTTGGTGAGAATCACCTTTTCCACCCCCAAGCCCTTCATGAGAAACAGGGGCATGGCCGTTTCCCCCATGGTCCAACCTTCATAAAAGTGGAACCGACCCACCATGACCATGACCTGGGGACCGATCTTCATCACCCCCCGATGACCAGCCACGGTGGAAACAGGAAGACCGGGAATGTGGGAGTAAGGGATCTCATCCCCGGGAAACTGATCTGCCACCCCGGAGAGCCCGCTACCCAAAATGATCCCCACTTTCGGACGATAAGGATTCTTGGCGTGGAGATACTCCAAGGCCTGATCGATCCGAAGGTATAATTCTTTAGTCATGGGGACTCTCCTTTGGGAATTTCAGTTTGTAATTATAGGCCTTTCAAACCCCAGGGGCAAGGAGAAGGGGCTCCCCCGGTCTTTTTCAAAATCGAATCTAAAAAATCGAAAATTACTTTTCCCTTCTGTGGTATTTGATCCGTATGACCAACGCCCCTCAGGATCAAAAGTTTATGGATAACCCCAACGGCGGTCAACTTCTGATCCAGTAAAATGGACTGCTGGGGATACACGCCCTTATCCTTATCCCCATGGATCACCAGGATGGGGGGAGTATCTTGGGTAATCAATCCTAGGGGACTTAAGGCGTCAGAACCATCCGGTTTTTCTTCAGGGGTGCCTTGGAGTAACTCTTTGGTCAGGGCGATGAAACTGCCATTGGAACTCTTCACGGCGTCCTCAAAAAACCTTTTCAAATCCGTCACTCCCGCCATGGTGACCACAGCCTGTACCCCACTGGAGAAACCTGAATTGTCCTCGGTAACCGGAGTCTTTGAATCGGGAGACTGAACACCCAGGAGCAAGGCCAAGTTTCCTCCACCGGAGAACCCAAGGGCTCCTATACGGGATCCATCAATTTGGTATTTACTTTCGTTGGCCCGCAGCCATCGAATTAAGGCTTTCGAATCATCCAGCTGGGCTGGGAAAGGATTTCTGCTTCTTCCCTCCCTCATAACCGACAGATTGCGAAAATCAAAAGATACGGCCACGTAGCCCCGTCTCGCAGCACGGGTCAACTCCCCCAGGTAATAGGCCCGGTCTCCTTCGAACATCCACCCCCAGGAGTGGTAAATATAGACCAAAGCCGGAAATGCCCCTTCTCCCAAGGGATAAGCGATATTCAATTTCAGCACCTGTGCGTCGACTGTGCGATAGGGTATATCCTGTTCGGTTTTGATTTTGAACCAGGGCACCATTCCTTGGCTCCACCCCAAGGAAGATATGATCCCAACCATACAAAAGCACAGGATTATTTTTTTCAAACCCGCCTCCATCCCCTACAATCATGATTTCGATAGGGTGGCAAAGTAATCCCGCATAATTTGATCTGCGTTGATGCGTTTTAGTCCCTCGTTGAAAATTTTTACATATTTCTCGCCATCCGGACCTTTTTTAAAGCACATATAAAGTTCCTTCACAGCTAAAACCCGATCGTTAAACTGGAGGATATCCCGGTAGGGTATAATACTTTTCTCATTTTTCAGGAGAAACCTCATAACATTGGGATCAATGACCGCCAATGGCATTCGCTTGTTGGCAACTTTTGCCAAATTGGTAGCGTCATCCACAACTGCTTCGGTTTTTATTAATCCCTGGGCCACGAGAGCATCGAACTCGTCTGTGTTCAAATATCCGAGAACCGTACCAATTACATATTTTTTTAGGTCCTCAAGGGTCGACCAGACAATGGGGGTATCGACCCGTTCGACGAATCCGAGGGGGCCTGATCCCATGGGATCGGAATATATAAAATCAGCTGCAATTTCTTGAGAATAATACTCTGGGAAGTAGCCCACATATCCCCGGCTTTGCTTCGCCATTTGCACGGCTCTGTTCCAAGGATAAAATTCAATTTTAAGATCATACCCCATGACTTTAAAAGCCTCAGTGGCCACCGCAGCAGAAGCCCCAAGGTCTTTCAGCCCCTCGCTGTATAGGGCGGCCATTCCAGCGAAGTCACAGTAATCGTTGGAGACTGACTCCATGCCAAAGGAATAACAAACAAGGTCAATAAAAAGAATATGAAGCTTTTCATAATAGACCTCCCAAAATCTTCCAAGGCCACACCTAAAAGTATATTCTCCACAGGTAGACTGTCAAATAAGATCTTACTTGGCCACCATTGCCGAATTCCCTTCCCCATCTTGTTTCAAACCCCGGACTCTGGTTTAATACAGGAAACCCATCAACCCTATAGAGGATCCCATGATTGTATTAAAGTTCGGCGGCACCTCGGTGCAAGATGCCCCCTCCATGAATGGAGCCCTGGAAAT
>CAZUXL010000121.1:0-3048 GCA_964624355.1 uncultured Spirochaetales bacterium | reverse complement strand
CTAACGAAAGGTTCTCTTCTCCTGGGGGAATGCTCTCCCCGGGTTTACGATGCCATTTTAGCCGCCGGGGAACTTCTATCCACCCGGCTATTGTATGTACGGTGCCTCCAATTGGGAATTCCGGCGGTGCTCCTGGACAGTCGTAAATTGGTGAAAACCGACGACAACTTCGGGGAGGCGGCGGTGGATTTTCCCGCCACCAATAAAACCATTGCAGACCAAGTGAAACTGGAAAAAGGCAAACTTTTCATCGCCCAAGGATTCATCGGTTCCACTTCAAAAGGGGTCACCACCATCTTAGGCCGGGGAGGTTCGGACTACAGTGCCACGGTTTTTGGAGCGGCGTTAAAGGTACAGGCGGTGCAGATTTGGACCGACGTGGATGGGATCATGACCACGGACCCCCGAAAAGTGCCCACCGCCCGGTCCATTCCCGAGATATCCTACGAAGAGGCCGCGGAATTGGCCTACTTCGGAGCCAAAGTGGTCCACCCTGCGACTATTCAACCGGCTGTGGAGCTGGGAATCCCCGTCTGGGTACGGAATACTAAAAATCCCTCCCACCCCGGCACGGCCATCCTTCCCAAGGTGAAGGGCCAGGGCGTCAGGGCTATTTCCGGAAAAAAAGGTATCACCCTCATCACCGTCAGTTCTTCCCGGATGCTCAATGCCTACGGTTTTCTCTCCCGGATCT
Organism: uncultured Spirochaetales bacterium; assembly: GCA_964624355.1. GTDB lineage: Bacteria > Spirochaetota > Spirochaetia > JABEVK01 > JABEVK01 > CAZUXL01. The sequence continues at coordinate 2,354 of CAZUXL010000121.1, read as the reverse complement.
TTCAAATATTTGCTAAGCACCAGGTTCCTGTGGACTTGGTGGCCACCTCGGAAGTGTCAGTTTCCATGACCATTGAGGATAACCGGGATCTGAGTGCTGTTTCCCTGGAACTAGAAGCCATCGGACGGGTAAAGATTGAAAAAGACTGCGGGATTCTCTGTCTGGTGGGCCAAAGTCTTTGGAAAGACTCGGTCTTTCTCTCCCGGGTTTTTACCGTCCTGCCCGGCATTCCCATCAAACTCATCTCTTTGGGCTCCAGTGACAGTAACCTCAGCCTGGTGGTTCCCCTGATTTATTTGGACGAGGCCGTCACCCAGGTACACCATGAATTCTTCTCCTGAAATTACTCCCCAGGATTTTGATTTTTTCAAAATCGCCCTGGGAAGCAAGGACTTTATCCTCCTGGATCATCTGGGTTTAAAAACCCCCTTGCTCCCGGAGTACTACCAGAGGGTTGCGGCGCAGATCTGTCCCCGGTTCCGAGGGGTAGGGGCCGCCAGTTTGATCGTACTGGTCCCGGGTCATGATGATATTCCCCGCCTCCTTCAATTCACCCCAGGTGATCTGGAAACCCAGCCAGTTTTCGACGCCCTCATGGCCGCGGCCAAATACCTATTTGATACAGCCCGATACGGAACCTCCCTCATCCCCCTCTGGCAGGGCAAAAATATAATTCAGGTGGAACCCCTGGATTCCTCCAATTTCCGTCTGACCCTGGGGACGGCCAGAAGCGCCAGTCAGATCCTGGGTCCTGAGGACCTTAAAACGGCCAAATGGACTGTGGATTTGGGAGATACGACCCTCACGGGAATTCCCCTGGAACTGGGAGCTGAGATTCTGGTATTTTTCAACAGTCCCTCCAAACCCAAGGCTAAAAAGAAATGGTTGAAATCCTTTAAAAAGGTTCCTCGCCTTCAAGGGCGCATCCCTGTTCTTGTGGATCTCATCAGCCCGGAGGAAATTGAAATCACCCTGGCTCCTGAGTCCCTGGAGACCGACGTGGTCGCAGTGAGTGCCCTCAGTGCCCTGGCCGTCCAGTTGGAAGGATTTTGCAACGATCAGGTCCTGGTTCGATGCCGAAATCATCCGGTCTTTGTGGAAATTTCTGGGCCCCAGAGAATATTAAAAATAACCGCACCGGTGATTTATATTTTCACCGGGAGTTTTTCCCTTCGGGATGATAAAATATGATTTAAGTTTACTCTTGCATTATTCTAAATCTGTAGTATGTTTAAATAAAGGGAGGTGCTTTTGAATAGTTCAACCAAATTAGGACAAACTTGGCACCAGTTGAGTCGAGACATCTGACCAGAGAAGGGAAGAATGGGAGGTAAATCCTCCAGGCTATGCTACTTATTGCATATCCTTCCAGGTTCTGATGACCGTAAAACGGAAAACCCAAGTTATTCGCTTTTTAATTTCCACCCGGTCAATGCGACCGGGTTTTTTTTTGCTCTCTAAGGAGGGTTTTTAGTGGGATTAAAGACCTGTTCATAAAGTTATCATTTTCTCCGGTTTAGCCTTATCTTAAAAGAAATGAGGAGATAACATGAAACCGAAGATTGGATTATGGGTAGACCATAGAAAAGCCCTGGTATTGATATTAAGAGAAAAAGAGGAAGAATTTTTCACTTTGGAATCCCAAGTGGAAACCCAGCCCCGAAGAACAGGTGATCATCCCATGGAAGGATCCTTCGAAGCTCACCAGGTTCCCGGGGATGATCAACAGCAGAAGGCCCTGTCAGGGAATCTGGCCATATATTACGACAGAATTATTGCTCGTATCCGGGATGCCCAGGAAGTCTTCATTTTCGGCCCCTCAGAGGCCAAGGGTGAACTAAAAAAGCGTTTGGAACTCCGGTCCCTGGGACAGCTCTTGTCCCCCATGGAAACAACGGATAAAATGACAGATAATCAGTTCAAGGAAAAAGTTCGGGACCATTTTAGGACTGGTCAACACTGATCTGATAGGGGCAATCCGAAAAAGGAGACTTAGCTGAACTTAAAATTGCGACTCTTCGGATTACTCCTGGCCCTGTTCGGGGAAAGTGAGATCTTTTCTCAAGACTTGGTCTTTGGATGCATAGCCTCCAACGGTCCACCCTACTATTTAGGTTCCATCACAAACCTGGAGGGCGGGATCTTTTACGATATTGCCTGGGCGGTAGCTCGAAAGTTGGGTGTAAAAGCCCGCTTTGTGGAGATCCCCAGGAGGCGACTGGAAGAGAAACTCCACGAGGGGGCTTATAACATCATCCCCATATTCCATCCGGACTGGTCGGAGTTCCCTAATCGGCTGATTTTCAGTCCGCCCTTGGTGGAGGAGAGGAACGTTCTGATAGCTCCGCCGGAGT
>CAZUXL010000120.1:8290-9357 GCA_964624355.1 uncultured Spirochaetales bacterium | reverse complement strand
TTCACTAAACCCGCTTGAAGTTCCCAGTTGTCCCCCAAGTAGGCCGTGATTGCGGCCTCATCCAGGATTCGGCTGGGGTTGGATTGCATGATTTCAGGGCTGAGCCGGAGAGCTAGGACCAAATCCACGGAAGATGAGGTCACTTGAACCTTGGTTAAAACTGAACTTAAAGCTTGAACCCCGGAATCCTGGGGGACTAGGGTATCAATTGTTCCCCGACCGCTGAATTCCAGTTTTCCTGAAAATTCCATACTTGGACCTGCGGGGGCTTCCAGGTTGATATCCGCTACCGGTCCGGCGGGATCAATTTCATCGAAGCCAAAATCCTGGGCAAAACTTAGGGTCGCAGCCGTGACTGCCAGTAAAAAAAAGAATATATTTTTCATCTGATACTCCTAAGGTCTTCCGGTTTCCAAGAACCGGGTGGTGAAGACTCCGGCGGGGATTTTTTTCCCGTATTCCAGAATCTGGAAGGTCAGGGTGGTGGCATTTCCATTCTGGACATTGGACATTTTAAGTTTCATGATGGTCCAAATCCCCTGGAGCTCTTTCATCTCCAAAGCTTCGGCCACCTTTAAGAGTTTCCCCTGTTTATCGTACATTTCCACTTTCACGGGAAGCCACTTGGTTTTGGAAACGTAGGCCACTACTTTGGAATATTGACTGGACCCGGAAGCGGAAGAAATTGACTGCACCACATAGACCGGTTCACCAGCTACCACATCTTCCTTTAGAAGGGTGTGGGTTCCGTCACTGGATCCCCCGGCGGACATATCGTCGTAGGAGATCTCGCCAATAAAAGAGCTTCCCCCTTCACTGGAGGCGATCCGCCGCACTTTTTTTAAGGCGGGAAGATAAATCCACCGGTCTTCATCCCGGCCCTCATTTTCCAAAATCAGAAATCGGGTATCTTTCACGCTGGCGGGTTTCTGGAAGACGGCCACGGATTTTAAAAGACCATTTTCTGTGATGTAAAATTGGTCAATCAGCCTTTCAGAGGAGGCGCCGCCTTTCTCTTCGATAATCGCAGCGATTCTCGCCTGGGCGGAGTCCTGTTTGTTCTGATC
>CAZUXL010000120.1:0-8190 GCA_964624355.1 uncultured Spirochaetales bacterium | reverse complement strand
CTGAAGGCCAGAACCAAGAATCCCGCTGCCACGGAAACCGCATTGAACATGATGGCCTTCCCCGTGGTCAAAATGGTTCGGTTCATGAGTTTATGAAAATCCCCATGGTGCTTTCTACCCCGGTGAAAGGCCACTAAGAAGTGAATGGTGTAATCTATCCCCGTACCGATGGCGATGGCAGCCACCATGGAAGTGGCTGCATCCAGTTTGATACCTAAAAATCCCATGAGACCGAAGTTCACGATGATGGCTATTCCCAGGGGGATGATGGAAAGAAATCCCGCCGCAAAGGACCGGAAAAACACCGCAAGAATAATGATCACCATCAGAACCGAGGAGAGAATATTCCAAATCTGGGACTGGACGATCATATCGGTGACACCTTTTTCAATGAAGGCCATCCCTGCCAATTCTATGGTGATACCTTCGGGGAAATGGGTCTTGGCAAAGTTTTGCGCCGCCAGGGCAATTTTATCCGTGGCCAGGTTCCCCGTGGAATTCATTTGAACTGCCATGCGGGCTTGAGTGGGTTCCAAAGGATCATCCGCCCATTCTTCAGTTCCTGAACCTACTAATACCAGATAGTTTCCTATGAGGTTTTTAAGCCCCTCCGTATCTGCTTGGTTGTACCTGGCGGGATCCCGGGGTATTTCGTAGTAAGCCTCGCCCTTATAGTTGGTACTTCTGTTAATCAAATTTATCAATTCTGGGGCTGTGGGTTTACGATGATCCGCCAAGGCATAGGCTTGATTTAGGAGTTCCAGAACAGCGGTGCGGGTCATCAGGGGATCTTCCGTGGCCTTCTGAATCTCCGGAGCCGGGGTGGGGGATTCTGATTCGGTATAATCATCAAATCCAAATCCGAAGGAATCATCGGGAACCTCTGCGGTAGCGACCTCTCCCCGGAGTTTGTCTGCCGGTTCATCGGCGTTCAAAACCTGGTTTATTCTCTTGATAAATTGGGAGTAGGAGATCACCTTTCCCACTTCAGGGAATTCGGTCTCCAGGTATTTGGCCAAATCATCCATGGCCGCTAAGACCAGGGGATCGTTTAGGTCCCCTTTTTTTGTGCCCTTCACATTGATATTGAAAGTTTTTGTCCCGTTAAAATCCGTGCGGAGAAAATGATCCGCCCGGGAGATTTCCGTGTCCCCTTTGAAAAATTCCACCACCGCATTGTCCACCACAATTTTAGTGGTTCCCCAGATGGAAAGTCCCACCACCACTAAAGAAAGAGCCAGAGTTATCCGGGGTCTTTTAATAAAAGGGGTGAAAAAATGAAGCAGGGCTTTGGAAGTGATATCCTGATCCGGATCGTAGGTATTCACACCCTTTACCACATGAGGACCCCGGAGAAGAAGTATGGCCGGGATGAAAGTGAGGGCGATGATCAAGGCGGAAAAGACTCCAAAAGATGAGTATATTCCAAAATCCCTCACAGGGATGATGGATGTGAAGGCTAATGACCCAAATCCTGCCATAGTCGTCAGACCGGCCAGGAGCACGGGAATACCGATTTTACCTAAAACTCCTAAAACCATTTGGGTGTAATCTTCTTGGGAAAGGGTACGGTTTTGAGTCAGGGCTTCATCGTAATAATGGGAGATCACGTGGATTCCATAAGCACTTCCCACCGCCACCATGATCACCGGAATCACCGTGGCAATCATGGTGAGCTTGACCCCCAGAAGAGCCATCAGCCCAATGGTCCAAATGGAAGAAATCATCACCGTCACCAAGGGAAGTATTATTCCCCCCGCTTTTCTGAAGGAAAGAAATAGGGACAAAATGATGATCAGGACAACCAGGGGAATCAAAACCACCAGGTCCTTGGTCATATTCTGGCTCATGAGAACAGCCATGACGGGAGTACCGGCCAAGAAAACTTCCACATCCTTCATTTCCATTTGCTTCAGGAGCTTTTGGATATCTTCGTACATGATTTTTTTATTGTCTTTCGGAGTCACGCCTTCGGCGGTTTTCTCCAAGCTGGTTTTTATGGAGATCAGGATTTGGGTGGATTTGTAGTCATCGGAAACCAAGGATCGATGATACAAATCCCAGGATAAAATCCCTTCTTTAATCGTCTTTATTTCCTGGGGGGTGCCGGTAAAATCTTTCCCTGCCAGTGGTGAAACCACAATGGAATCCCCTTCACCCCGGATGTAGTCGGTGTTCGTCAGGGAAGTGACAGCATTTGTTAAGGGAAGATTCTCCAATCTCTGGGTAAGATCTTTGAGTTTCAGGAGAAATTCCTTCTCAAAAATGACACCCTTGGTATTTTTCAGGGCCATGAGCATGATCACCTGGGATCCGTAAAGATCCTGTTGAGCCATATAGGCTTTCACCTCCGGGCTATCCTGAGGGATGAAATTGACCACATCATTATCCAAAATAATTCTGGGTAATTGAAGGGCAAAAAACACAGTAACGGCTCCGATAAGGGCTATGATGGCCCAGGGATGTCGGAATAATTTATTCATTTTTCTCTCCAGGTTTATGGGCTATGGCGTAAATAAGGATTTCAAATAAGTGGTCAATCAATTCTTCCGGGGCGTATCCCGTATTGGTTTTTACCTGGTCCCTGAGGGCGGCAAGTTGCCTCATAAAGCAGGAAAAAACCTGGGAAATGACCACGGCTGATTTTTTCCCATCCAGATCCCTCCGCAGGGAACCGTCTTTTATCCCTTTTTGAAAGGCGGAAAAAATGTGGACCTTAAATTGGTTCATTAATTTTCCGGCTTCGGTATCGGTTTTTTGTAGGTCGTTCAAAGGCAGTGAAAAAATATCTATGAGTTGGATGAAGTAAAAATCATCGGGGAACTCCAGACATAATCTGGTGTAGGCCTGGCCCCAAGACTTTAACTCTTCCAATCCATTTTGAGGTTTTGGGAGCGTCTCCGACTGAAGTCCATCCAATTTCTCCAAGGTTTGGGCTAAAAGCTCGTCAAGAAGATCCGTTTTATCCTTAAAGTACAAATAGATCGCTGCCTTACTCAGTTCAGCTCTCTGGGCTATATCCTGTAAGGACGCGGCATCCATACCATTTTCTAAAAAGCTCTCCCTGGCGCATTGAAGAATGGTCAACTTTCTTGTGGTTTTTTCCCGAATTTTTCTTTCAAGAATTCCCATTTATACTCCTAGTAAATTTGTGACTATCGGTCATAATCTGAATATAGGTATTTTTGTCAAAAAATCAAGTATTGTTTGTGTTCTTTATGATATAATTCTAAACTTGGAGCTTAATTGACTAAGTTAATCGTCCCTTTGGTGTTCATATTCTTTTCCTGTGCTCCCACCATCGTCATTTCCCCTGAAAAAAAACCCCTGGAGTTGGACCTCCAGAATCTGTCATGGACCTCTGATCAATTGGTTTCCTTGAGAGGAGCGTGGGGGTATAAGTTCAACGAGTTTTTGCCTCCGGATAGTCTCATGGGAAAAGATCTCCCCACCTCCTACGATATCACTGGCACATCGAAAACCCACTCCACCGCACCCGTACAAATGGGCTTGACCTATTTTTATCGAGTCAAACTTACGGAAAAAAATAGAACCTGGGGTTTTATAATCCCCGATTGTTACGCCGCCTATACCTTCATGGTCAATGGAACCGTAATTGCCCAGGTAGGAACCCCTTCCCTGAACTCCAGATTTCTAAAACCGGTGGTCCATCCCGCCACGGCGTTCATCCATGTTCCCGGGGATGTGATGGATATTGTTATTCATAATTCCAATTTCTCCAAGTTCTATGGGGGGTTTACCAGCGATATTCTGTTGGGGTGGGAAGATACTATCCTTCGGGAGAGTACCCGGTCCCTTTCTTTTAATCTTTTAATCATCGGGGCCCTTACCATCGTGGGTCTCCTGTATACTTTATTTTATATCCTCTCGAAAAGAGAAAGTTACAATTTATATTTTGGACTGCTTATCTGGGTGATCGCCCTACGAATGATTCTTATGGATCAGCGCATTCTGGTGATGTGGACGGGAATGGAATTTGGTCTTGAGTCGGATTTAGAATACGCTACTGTCATGTCCGCCGTGATTTTATTAGGTTTGTTTTTGAAGAAACTGTTCCCCTCGCCTCCTACGAATTGGATGTTCCGATGTATAGTCTTACTTAATGTTCTCTTTATTATCCCCCTACCTTTTTTGACCATTCATGAATTTGCATCCCTGTTTTTTTATTATTTCTACGTGCTTTTAATAAGTTTAGGTGTGTATTTAACCTGTTTATTTTTAGCCGTTCGGAAAAAACACCGCGGGGCTGGTTTGTTTTTAATCCAGACGGGTATTTTAGGGGTGTCAGGTCTTTTGGATCTTTTAAATTCCCTAGGTTATATCCGCCTGGGGTACCATTTGGGTGAGACCTTCTTTGTGATTATCATCTTTCAAGCCCTCTGGTTATCCTTGAACCGCGTTCGGGATATTCAAATGGTGGAAACTACCTCCTTTGCCTTAAAACAAATGGAAGAAGTTCAAACCCAAGTTCTGGTGACCACCACAGGAGAACTTGTTCCCCTGGCGATGAAAATTAACGGAATTATCCTGGATTTGGAAACCACCGCCCATATTTTGAATCCCGGTCAAGCCCGTCTTTTCAATCTGATGAGACAAAGCAATCATAGGCTGGAAACCTTGACCACGAACTTGAAATCCTACCAGGAAATGGCAATTTCACCCCTAGAGTTGAAATTATACAAGATGGATTTGGCTGAATTGATCTTATCTGCCATAAAAAATATTCCCTCGGTGGTTTGCCGCAATCGCATCAACCTCCACTTGCCCTCGGTGGATTTGAACATTTCTGGAGATCCTCAAAGGATTAAATTGGGTCTCCAGGTGCTTTTTGAATATTTAAGTAATCTGAAAATGGGAAATCCAATTTTAGTGGAAGCGGGTCACATCAGCGGTCAACAGGTGTGGCTTTCCTTGACTTTATGGAATCATGGGTGGGTGGAAACTCAGCTTTCCGGTTTATTTAAACCTTTTTTACAACCACAAAAAAATCGGAGATCCACTTCGGGTTCGGTATTAGATCTCCCTTTAGCTAAAGAGTACTTAACCCAGTCGGGTGTTCAAATCGAAGCTTTAAATCAAGGCCAAGGTGCACGATTTAACCTGGTTTTCCCCCAGGCCAAAACGCAGCTTCCTCTTTGGACTGAATCTGTAATGAGTGATGAAGAAAAGGAAAGGCCCCAGTTTGTTACCCTGGAGGAAACCAGCGATTTTAATTCCTCCTCTTCAGAAGATTCACTGCTCCCCGGAGGGAAATTGATCTTGGCCGTGGATGATGAGCCCATCAATCTAAAACTGTTAAATCATCAATTAAAATGCCTTAAATTACGATATAAAAATGCTGTACACGGACAAGAAGCCCTGGATATGGTGAAAGTCCATAATGTGGGGATAATACTTTTGGATGTAATGATGCCCGGTATCGATGGAATTCAGGTTCTAAAAACTCTCCGTGCAAAACACCCTCGGGAAGATTACCAGGTCATCCTTGTAACAGCGAAAAATTTGGCATCCGATAGGAAGAATGGATTGTTGGCCGGGGCGGATGCCTACCTTTCGAAGCCTTTTGAATTAAAAGAACTGAATAATCTGGTGAGAAAGCATACCCAAAGAATCGATTGGATAAGACCCTTGGCCCCCTGGAATATCGGCGGAGTTTTAGAGTGCTCTGTTTCCTTTCTCGGACCTGAGAAATTAGAAGCCTTGGACTACCCGATAAAAGAATTGAAACCCGGGAAAACACCCAAGTTAACCACCGGGGTCAGATCCTGGGAAACGGTCATTCGGGGAACCAGGGCTTTTCTGCTGAGTAGGATCTTTACTCTCAGAGATTTTTTAGAATCTATGACTGATTTAGAAAAGGGAAGCTCTTGGGGGGTCGGTGCCGGACTGGGAGTTATTTCCATGGACCGAAAGACCGCTGGAGACCTGGCATTCAGAGCCTGGTCACAAAATGGAGGGATTTTAATCACCCCCGATATGGGCTCCCTTTTCTCCCAATTTCCGGGAGTTGCACTTCTACCCTACGATGGAAATAGTAATTCTCTTCTGCTTAGGGAGATTATATGAAAAAATATTTCCTCATCCTTCTTAGTTGTGGTGTACTACTATCTTGCCAGCCTCCTTTGGAACCCCTCTTTCAACCTCAAAGCGGGTATTTCACCCAAATTGATGGGATGATTTCCCGAGGTCCTTTTAGTCTGAAAGGTGCATGGTTGACCAGTACGGATCCCATGCTAAAAAAAAGTACCCAGGGTGTTTTAAATTTAGGTGTCCAGGATTTACCGGGAGGGTGGGGGTACCAAGGGAGATTCATGGAAAAAGGGGTGCTTTTTTTATCCGCAGAGATAGCCCTGAACAATCCCCAAGGAATGTGGACCCTGGATCTTCCTACTATATTTTGTGCCTATAGAGTTTACATCAATGGAGAGCTGAAAAAAGAAGTGGGGAGAGTGGGGGATGATCGGGGTTTGGGCTATCAAGAAGCTGTCTACCCTACCCAGATTTATTTCCCCTGGATAGGGAATAAAACGAGGATTGTGTTGGAGGTGGTCAATCTGAGCACTCCGCAGGGGGGAATTCAAGGGGACTTGATACTCTCCCCCATGATCAGTGGGATTAAAAATCGAGACTTGAGAATCGCAGAAAATTTTTTTCTTGCGGGGGCTTTTCTTTTAGTCTCTATTTTCCACCTCTTCCAGTTTATAGTATTTCCCAGACGAAAAGCAGATTTGTATTTATCCCTGTTTACTCTCATGGCCTTAATTCGAACCTTGCTAACTGATCAGAAAGTACTAACTTGGTTATGGAATATTCCCTTTGAATTTCAGTATGATCTGGAATATGGCACTGTTTTTGCCTTGGTTCATTTTCTCACCTTTTATCTAGGAGCTTTATTTCCCAAATTTTGGAAGCCCAAATTAGTTATTCCCTTGCTTTGCGCCAATGCCTTGCTCTCCTTTACTTTAGTTTTTCTTAATAATTACACCTTTACTCAAATTTTTAATTATTACCTGGTGATTTTTCTTCCCCTCATGGGTCTCAATATTGGAATGATCCTTCGAGCTTTTCGAGAAAAAGTGGATGGAACTGGCTTATTACTGGGAGCAGTTTCATTGATCGTAATCGTTGGGGTGAGCGATTTGCTCTATTCCTTGGGTTGGCACAATTTAGGATCCCACTTTAACCTGGGTTTTTTTGGTTTTTTAATTTTCCAGTTTTACCTCTTGGCCTCCCGATCCACAAAAGAGCAAAATGCGGCCAAAGAAGCGGTGAAAAAACTTCAGGAAACCAAAATTCAACAAGATCTCTTTGTGGCGAATACCACCCATGAACTGAAAACACCTCTCCATGGGGTGACCGGTATGGCAGAGGCCTTAGCCAGTTCCTCCAGTCTTCCCAGAAATTTCCCCCAGTCTTTATCAGAAATCCGCACCCTCGGTAAGGAAATGGATGAACGGTTGGATGCCCTGCTCACCACGAGCACGGAGGAAAATTAATTCTTTAGGTCTTAACCCCATGGCATAGTTCGCCGATAACCTAACTATGCTGCGAGGATTGTATACCAGTGCCACCGGAATGGTGGCACAACAACATCGAATGGACGCTCTGGCCAACAACTTGGCTAACGTGGATACCACAGGGTACAAAAAAGATACTTCTGTTCACAAAGCCTTTCCAGAGATGCTTATTAGGCGCATGAATGACACTGGCCTCTATAAATGGCCCTTTGGGTCCTCCGAAGTCGCTCCGGTGGTGGGTAAGTTGGGCATGGGTGTGGAACAAAATGAAACTTTTACGGTGTTTGAGCAGGGGGCGATGAAGCCCACCTCCAATTCTTTTGATCTGGCTATGGACAATAAAGGCTTTTTTTCCATCCAGACTCCCGATGGGGAACGGTACACCCGAAACGGCTCCTTTGTTCTGGGGAAGGAAGGTCTTCTGGTTACCAAGGAAGGTTATCCGGTCATGGGTGAGAAAGGGCCGATCAACATAAAAGCCAATAATTTTACTGTGGATTCCGAAGGTCGGGTCTGGGCCAATAGAAATTTCCAGGATGATCCCCAGCGTCTGGTTTCCATGGAAGAAAACGATTGGGCGGACACCGTGCTCGTGGACCGGCTTAAAATCGTGGATTTCCAATTCCCCCGGGAGATCAAGAAACAGGGGAGT
>CAZUXL010000119.1:5398-9539 GCA_964624355.1 uncultured Spirochaetales bacterium | reverse complement strand
TAGCCCTTCCAAATTAAGAATCCCTTCTTCGAGCAGGACGGTTCCGCTGGAAAGTACCACTTTCCATATTCCTTCTGGGAGTTTCAGGCTTCTATGATGTTCAGTAAAGTTGGCCGCACTGATGTTAGCGTCGGTTCCAAGAAACCTAACCCAAGAAAATACACCGTCCTTACCATCGGACAGGGCTTGGTAATTTCCAATCTGGAGGGCCTCCCTACTTCTGCGATAGCGAATCAGTGATCGATACCAATTTAAAAGAGAGGAAGGGTCGAAAGTTTCCTTCATTACGTTTTGAGTTTTTGCGTCAGAGGCCATCGGTAACCAGGGTTTGCCCGAGGAAAAACCGGCATTTTTCCCTAAATTCCACTGCATCGGTGTCCTCTCGGGATCTCGGCCGGGATGGAAGGGCCAATATCTCAGCCCTAAGGGGTCAACCATAAGGTGCCTCGGGATTGGCATGCCAGACATGCCGATTTCCTCCCCATAGTAAAGGAACGGGGTTCCTCGGAGGGTCATTAGCATTAGGGCTATGATTTTTGCCTTGGACAGGGGGTGTTTACTACCGAATCTTTGGTAGCTGCGAGGATTGTCGTGATTTTAAAAAACGATGGTGGGCCATCCTCCACTGGGCAGGGCTTTGTACCAGTGTTCCACTGCAGATGCAAACTTCGACGCACTCCAAGGGAGGCTAATCATTTTAAAATTGATGGTGGTGTGAAGTTCATCGAGATTATTTCCTAGGAATCTCGCACAAACTTCAGGGGGCCCACTGGACTCACCTACGGAAAAAGATTGGGGATACTCGTCCATGACCCCACGAAGGCTCTTTAAAACATCGTGTAGCTCCGGTTGATCTTTGTCATACAGGTGAATGTGCTTGTCATAAGGGCGTAAAAATATGTTACCCTTTATAGGATTGGAGCGAAAGGTTTTATCCTTAATCGTGTGGTTGATAGCGTCAAAACGGAAGCCGTCCACTCCCTTATCTAGCCAGAATTGTAAATCGGAATGGACCGCTTGTCTGAGTTCGGGGGATCGCCAATTTAGATCAGGTTGAGAGTCTAGGAAGGCATGATAGTAAAACTGACTGGTTTTTTTATCCCATTCCCAAGCTTTGCCTCCGAAAACCCCTAACCAATTATTGGGGGGGGCGGACCGTCATGCCATATGTACCAGTCCCGTTTCGGGTTATCCTTGGAACTCCGGGACTCCAGAAACCAAGGATGCTGGTCGGAGCTGTGGTTGAGGACCATATCTAAAAGTATGCGAATGTCTCTGTGATGGGCTTCGGCAAGGAGTTGGTCGAAATCTTCCATGGTACCGAAATCGGGGTCGATTTTTCGGTAATCGCTGATATCATAACCAAAATCCTTCATGGGACTCTCATAGATAGGTGAGAGCCACAGGGCATCAACCCCCAAGTCCTCCAGATAGTCTAGTTTTGAGATGATACCTGGGATATCGCCGACCCCGTCCCCGTCGGTGTCCAAAAAACTCCGGGGGTATATCTGATAAATGATTCCTTTTTTCCACCAAGAACCGACAGACATGACTGCACCCCAGTTTAAGGTCTGACCCGTTTTCTATCTCGGGGGAAGGGGGATGCTTCCTTTACGTTTGCCAGTCCCAGGATTTTCTGGGTTAAGCGCTCAAGACCAATGGCGAAACCTCCGTGGGGAGGACATCCGTATTCAAAAATGGACACATAATCTGCCATTCCCTCGGCGGTGAGTCCGAATTTAGGCAGGTTTTCCAGGAACATTTCCTTTTCATTAATCCGGCGACTCCCGGAGGTAATTTCAATTCCCCGGAAGATGAGGTCGAAACTCATGGTCTTCTGGTCTTTAGGGAAAGTGTAGAAGGGGCGTTTCTTCCGGGGCCAACCGTTTATGAAACAGGCATCCACCCCATGTTCCCGAAGAGCCCAATCACAAAGAGCTCTTTCACCCTCGGGACCCACATCAAAGACCTTCTGTTTAATTTCTTTGTAAATAATGTCCTTCGCTTCGTCGAAATCCACCACAGGGGCCTTGGCCATGGCACCGGCTTCAGGAACCGTGGCGCCCCAAGCATCCAATTCAGCCTGGTTATTTGCCGCTACTTGGGCAAAAACATAGTCCAGGAGCCGTCTTTCAAAATTGATGAGGTCCATTTCTGTTTCAATAAAGCTCATTTCCACGTCAAAAGAAACATACTCATTCAGATGCCGGGCTGTATCATGCTTTTCTGCCCGGTAGGCGTGACTAATTTCAAACACCCTTTCAAGACCGGTGGAAACCATTATTTCTTTGTAGAATTGGGGCGACTGGGCGAGGTAAACCTTGGTATCGAAATAGTCCACGGAGAAGAGGTTGGTTCCCCCTTCGGTTCCCGTGCTGATGAGTTTGGAAGTCTTCATTTCGAAGAATCCTTCGGAATGCATGAAATCGGACAAATACTTGAGCAGGCCGCTTTGGAGCTGGAAAATGGCCCGGATTTTCGGGTTTCGAAGGGAAATAATCCGGTGATCCAGTAGGGAGTCGATGTTGACCTTATCGGGATCCTGGTTTACGGGGAAGGGCAGGTCGGGGGAGGCCACGGAAAGTACCTTTAAATTCGTAACCTGGATTTCAGCGCCGCCAGGAGATTTTTCATTGGCACTAACCAAACCGGTGACTTCGATGACAGTTTCGTTGGTAAGTTCAGGATTATCAGCAAATACCAGCTGTGTCATTCCTGTTCTATCTCGCAAAACCACGAAAACCACTTTTCCCAGGTCCCGCACCCGGTGAACCCAACCTTGGACCAGAATTTCTTTGCCAATATTGGCCGCCACATCTTTAGTAAGAACTCTCATTTGGACTCCAGCTTAAAGGTTTCTATATATAAGTCTATTTTTTAACCCGTAGGGGGAAAAATGACAAGGTGGGCACAAATTTTTACAAACGAATTATGGTCGTTCAGGCTTGCCGGCAGAAACGGCCATTTCAAAAATCAATTCTTCCTGGTCTACTTGAAGCGAAAGGATTCTGACCCAGCCTTTGGGAATTTTGGAATCCATTATGGCTTTTCTTGTGACATCGGCATAAATATTATCCCCTGCGACAAGTCGCGAAATAGGGATTTTATACTCGCTGCGCACATAATTTTGTATACCAAAAGCATTATCCAGGGTCATATCATATTGTTTGTAGCCCAAACCCTCTGTGGTTTTCTTATATATTCCGGTTTTGATAGAAAAACCTATTAAACTCACAAACATCCGGGGTGGGGAGTAGGTCTCAGGACTGGCAAAAAATTGGGGGGTAAAGTAGGTCGCTAATATTTTAGCATCCATCTCTTTTGAAGTTTCAGACAGATATACAGAGAATTTGACCCTGGGATCAACTTTGATGACGGGTGCATTTCCTTTGTTAAGGATTAATAGGCTTTTATCCGGATCCACAGTAAGGATAAAACCTGAAAATATTTCTTGACCTAATACACCATCAACGGGACCCTCAGGACCCCGAGGGAAGGACATTTTGTCACGCCTATAGATTCCCATTAGGAAATTATCGGCTTTAAAAAATCCAAAATCTATGGAGGAAAAGCCTGCGGCATCCCACGAAAGATTTTGGTCCTTATAGGATACATTTGTTTTAGGGTCAAAAGCCAGCCCAAGTAGAGAACTATTAACATCCACCATTGAAAATAGTTCTGTGGGAGAGATGAGATAAATCCCTTCCTGATTATTTATTTTTAATTTGATAAAAAGGTCTTTCCCTTTTTTTACGAAAGGGAGTTCATAGGAATCCATGAGAGAAACAGAGGTTCCACCATATCTATAACTCCCAATAAAGGGACCTTTGAGGGTGGTTACGCAGGAAAATAGCAGTAAAGCAGGTAGAAGAGATAAAATTTTTACTTTCATAGGCGTTAATCTATCACAAAAGTATTAATTCTCCCGTAACATCTCTGCAAAAAATGTTCCCAGAACTTCCATGGCTTTTTGATTGGCTCCCCCTTCGGGAATGATGAGGTCCGCATAAACCTTCGTGGGTTCAATAAATTCCATGTGTCCTGGACGAACCACCTCGAGATACTGTTGAATCACCGATTCCATGGTCCGTCCCCGCTCCGAAATATCCCGCTGAAGCCGGCGGATAAACCGGATGTCTTC
>CAZUXL010000119.1:0-5298 GCA_964624355.1 uncultured Spirochaetales bacterium | reverse complement strand
TCGAAGTTGAATCCGGTAATTCTCTGATTGTTTACATACTCAGCGGAGCGGTAGTAGTTGTCTTGGGGAATGATGGGGAAATTGCCGGCAATTTTTTTTAGACTGTTGACGATGGTGGTCTTACCGGAGCCCGAGCCCCCGCAAACCCCAACGATCTGAATTTTTGACATGGATAATCATAAACCCAGTGGGGAGGTGCGGTAAAGGGGAATCTAAAGCTTATCGATGAGCATGGAACATTTCCCTGAAGGGATGGGTAGGGTTTTTTTCTTTTTATTGAGTATATCGATGGTGAAATAGTAAAGTTTTTCCGATTCCAGGCGAATTTCCCACCCTCTTCCGCTTTTTGAACTCAGGATGGTAATAAAGTTTCGCTTTAAACTCAGTCCTTCGATACCCATGAGTTCCAGGGTCGGAACGATCCAATCCACGGTTTTTCGTGGAAGGGAAATAAACAATCCGACTACATTCTCAATCATCAAAGTTACCGTACTCAGGGCCACGGAAGCCATGTGATTTTCCCTGGGGAAGTCAGGTCGGTCTGTCCAGATCGCTTTTCCTTCCTTAGTAGGGAGGTAGGCTTCCCACAAGGAACCTTTTTCTTTGCTGTCGGGATGGAGGGTGTCAAGAATATAATACATGTGTTTGATGGCACTTTCCCGGGCTAGTTCGTATTTCCCGTATTTTTCCAAACCTTTTATCACCATAAAGGTGAGGTAAGGATAAACGGAGCCATTGGGACCTTCTCCGGTTTTCTTGAAGGAGGGTTCACTGGCTGAAAGGCTGGGGAAGGGATGGGAGGTTCCGAAATGCTTCTCATTCTTCAGATAAGCGATAATGCGATCCGCCCGGTCTTCGTTGGGAATCTCAGCCATAAGGGTCCAGTACGCTCCCAGGGATTTTACCTTGATTTGGTTTCCGTCGGAGTCCAAATCGTAGTAAAAGCTGTCTGCATCATTCCACATTTGGGAGTTGATCCGAGTTTTTATGGAGAAGTAATGTTTTTTGTACCGGAAGGCAATGTCTTTATCGTTGAGAATGTCCCCCATAGCACTGATGTAAAGGGCATGCATGGCCACAATGGCATTGAAGTCCACGGTGTAGGCCGCATTTTCCCTAGCTGTACTTTCCAAGAGGGTCGCGGAAAGGGGAACGGCATAAAGTCCATTTTCCTTTTTTAAGGTGGCTTCCATCCAGTTAAAGTGTTTTTCCAGGTAGGGCATCACTTCTTTCACCCGACGCTTAAGGCCGATTTTGTGGTACACATTAAATTCTGCCCAGGCGAAGAGGGGGGGGAGTATCCCTTCTGGATTGTCCGCGGAAAGAATTGGCCTTCCAGTTTCTAAATCGTACTCACCTCTGATAGCTCCGGATTCTTCCTGTTGGCTGTAGAAGTTGTCCAGTAAAGTCAGAGGACTATAGACGTTATTGGAATAGACCAAGAAAAAGGAGGACATGGCGGCGTCTACCTGATTTATGGTCTGTGCATGAGGATGGTTGAAGAACTGTTTGGAAAAAGGACTATCGGGACCGCCTTTGATCCAGCTGTCCTTTATGAAAGCCCAAGTCTTGTCGTAGACATCCACAAAGTCCTGATCATAATAATGAATCCTAGGAGGCTCTTTTTTATTAATATTCACCCTGTAACCCTAAATATTTATTCTTTGGTAAATGTACCGTATTGTCCATTATTGTCTGTCAAGACCTAAACGATGGTCATCCCTATATGATAACATATTTAGGGAGGAAATAATACACAATATTTTGCAATACTTCCTATTTAACTGGTAAAATAAAACACTTTTTGCAATTTCCTTCCTTGATATTTCTATTTTGACTTAAGAACTGGAGGAAAGTGCCTAGGTTTTTCTTTCTGGAAACCTTGACCTATTTGCTTCTCAAAGGGATAATCTTTCCCCATGGACAAAAATGAACTTCTCATCACCGCCACCCTGGCTCAGATAGAGCTGAAAGAGGGAGACCTGGACCGTTTAGGACAGGAAGTAGGACGGATGCTAGAGTATTTTGAAAAAATGATGGAAGTGGATGTGACAGGCCTCGAACCCACCACCCACGCCCTGGTGAAGAAAAACCGGGTAGATCCCGATGTGATCGCCGAGAGTATTTATGCCGATGCGATCCTGGAAGGGGCTCCCGAATTGGAAGACCGGTTTATCACCATTCCCAACGTATTATAAAGGAAGACACATGCTGGACTGGCAGAAAAATTCAGAGTTTAAAGCCTATACAGAGGCCACGGAAAAGAAGGTTGGCAGCTTTCTAGAAATCCGTCCCGAAGCCCCCCGGACCCAAGGTCCCCTCGCAGGTTTGGCCTTTGGAGTCAAAGATAATATTGCGGTGAAGGGTTACAAGATCACCTGTGGTTCCAAGATGTTGGAAAATGTGGTGGCACCTTATACATCCACTGCCGTGGAGAAACTTCAAGCTGCTGGTGCCAGTGTTTTTGGTAAGACCAATTTGGATGAATTCGGGATGGGTTCATCCACGGACAATTCCGCATTGAAACAAACTAATAATCCTTGGAACCCCGCCTTGGTGGCCGGTGGTTCCTCCGGAGGTAGTGCTGCTGCTGTGGCGGCGGGAATTGTTCCTTTTGCCTTGGGAACAGACACCGGCGGTTCCGTTCGCCAACCCGCGGGATTCTGCGGAGTGTATGGATTGAAACCCACCTATGGAACTGTGAGCCGTTATGGACTCACCGCCTATGCTTCTTCCTTGGAAGTGATCGGGATTGCCTCCCGCACGGTGGTGATGAGTCAAAAGGTTTTTGAAATCATCAAGGGGGAGGATCCCCGGGATCAGACCTCTGTGGAACATACTCCCGGTCCCTACAAAGCAGTTAAAAAAATCGGGATATTAAAAGGACTTTCAGATCTCACCCCAGAAGTAAAAGTTTCCTATGAAAAAACCATTGCCCAGCTGAAAAACCTGGGGTATGAAATCCATGAAATTGATCTCTACACCCTTGAATACGTGGTTCCCACTTATTACACCATCGCTACAGGTGAGGCGAGTGCGAACTTAGCCCGGTTCAATGGAATCCGCTACGGTCTTCGTCCCGCTTATTCGGAAAATCCTGAACAACTGATCCGTAAAAGCCGGTCTGAGGGTTTTGGTGACGAGGTGAAGATTCGGGTGATGCTTGGGACTTATGTACTTCGGTCTGGTTTTCAAGACCAGTATTACATCCGGGCGCAAAAAATCAGAACGGCGATCCGTCGGGACTTCGATCGGGCTTTTGCCTCTGTGGACCTTATTTTAATGCCCACATTCCCCACACAAGCCTTTGGCCGCGGGGAAAAGGGCCTATCCTCCTTTCAGCAAAAACTTGCGGATAAATTCACCTGTTCAGCTAACCTTGCGGGGATTCCCGCCCTTTCCTTTCCCTCCTCGGTGGAAAATGGTCTCCCCGTGGGAATGCAGTTCCTTGCTCCCGCATTTGAAGAAGGCCGGTTGTTTGAAGCGGCTGCTGCCTTTGAAAAAACCTTCCCGGCACCCCAGGCGCCGGAATTCCGGAACTGGTGGAGTTAATTATGTATCAATCATTCGTAGGTCTGGAAATTCATATCCATTTGGCCGCCAATACCAAAGTCTTTTGCCGGTGTAAAGCTGAGTTCGGGAGCGAACCCAATACCAATATCTGTCCTGTCTGCATGGGTTACCCCGGGGTCCTCCCGGTTCTAAATGAAGAGGCCATTCGACTAGCATATATTGTAGCAAAAGCCATGAATTGTGAGCTTTCTCCTAAAACCTATTTTGAGAGAAAGAACTACTTCTACTCCGATATGCCCAAGAACTACCAAATTTCTCAGTTTGAGCATCCTGTGGGCAAAAACGGGTATGTGGACATTCCTCTCCCCAGCGGAGTGAAACGGGTGAGAATACACGATGTCCACTTGGAAGAAGATGCGGGTAAAATGATTCATGCCGGGGATATGTCCCTTCTGGACTATAACCGGGCTGGTTACCCTCTTTTGGAAATCGTTACCGAACCCGATTTGGTCACCGGGGAAGATGCTGAAGTATTTCTCCAGAATTTTCAAAGGTTGATCCGTTACCTGGGTGTATCCGACGGAAACATGGAAGAGGGTTCCATGCGGTGCGATGCCAACTCCTCCATCAACACCCCCGGAGCCGGCTTGGGTCGCAAGGTGGAGATCAAGAACTTGAACTCCCCCCGATTTGTAAAAAAATCCCTGAATTATGAAATTAAGCGTCAGGCTGAAGTTATCGACGCGGGTAACATCGTGATCCAGGAAACTCGGTTGTGGAATGAGAATCGGGACGTGACTGAAAGTATGCGGACCAAAGAATCCAGCAACGATTACCGGTACTTCCCTGAGCCCGATTTACCCCCCTTCATTCCTACGGAGGCCTTTCTCCGAGGTACGGAAGCCGCACAAGTAGAACTTCCTTTGGCGCGAAAAGCCCGACTGCTTTTAGAGTACGGCATCACCGAAGAACAAGCGGATTTTATTTACGATACGAAAGAAGTGGCGGATTATTACGAAAAAGTAGTTGCCCTGGGTGTTTCCGGTACGACGGCTGCCGCTTGGCTTTCTGGGGATGTTCAGAAGAAGTTGAATAAATCCAATCAAAAATTGCTTTCATCACCCTTAACAGAGGAAAGACTGGCAGAGCTTTTGAAATTTTTGGATTCCGGTAGGATTCATGGAAAAATTGCCAAGCAAGTTCTCGATGTGATATTTGAAGAAAATAAGGATCCCGAAGCGATTATCCAGGAGAAAAACTGGGAACAACTAACTTCTGCATCCCAAGTCCAACCTTTTATTGACCAGGTTTTTGCCGCTCATCCCAATGTGGTGGCTGCAGTGAAAGCCGGGGAAGAGAAACAAAAAGGGTTCTTGGTGGGACAGATCATGGCAGCCACCGGCGGACGGGCTCAACCTCAAATGCTGAACGAACTTTTGGCTGCGAGTTTGAAATAAAAATTAAGTTTAAAAGACATTTGATCCAAAAAATGAGAGTCCGGAACGATCCGGGCTTTTTTTTTTAGTCTAAAGTTGTCCGTGACCGGAATGAGCGAGCCACCGTTTGACGGTCCGCGTATTCCAGATCCCCGCCCACGGGGAGTCCTTGCGCCAATCGAGTCACCTGAACGGGAAGATCTCCCATCATTCTCTTAATAAAAAGAGCGGTGGTGTCCCCTTCCATGGTGGGATTGGTGGCGATAATGACTTCCTGAACGCCCGTTTCCCGAACACGGCGAACAAGTTTATCCAAACCCAGGGACTCGGGACCTATCCCATCCATGGG